>JAQXXT010000089.1 GCA_029226205.1 Prevotellaceae bacterium | reverse complement strand
GTTTTGCTTGTCAAGATACGTCAACCCCCTTTGGGTGGTTATTGCGGCGGTGTCCCACCTCTTCCCATTCCGAACAGAGAAGTTAAGCCCGCTTGCGCCGATGGTACTGCAATGCAATGCGGGAGAGTAGGTAGCTGCCCTCTTTTCTTTTAAAATAAGAAAAGCCTCGAAGATAGCAATATCTCCGAGGCTTTTTCGTTATTCCCTTAGATGAATTTTTTCCATACGATTGAACATATCAAGGTTTCTCTTGTTGTGGCAGCTATCCTGATTGCTGTTACTTCTCTTTTCGTGTCTCACCTTCTGACACGAGATCTGGAGGAGGAGGAACGTAACAAGATGGAGGTGTGGGCTGAGGCCATGCGCTCTTTGAATACGGCTACGGAGACAACCGATCTGTCGCTTGTCCTCCGTGTGCTTAATGGTAACCATACCATCCCTGTTGTTGTTCTTGACCGACAGGGGCGTTATTCTACTTCCCGTAATCTCTCTGTTCCTTCTACGGTTAAGAATGATAGTATTCAATGGTTTGAAGATTGGGGTCGTCGGATGTCTTTTGAAGGGCGTGTCATTAGAATCTATCTGAAAGACATTAGTCCAAAGGATTATATTGATGTCTGTTATGATGAGTCGAGTTTATTGAAACGTCTGGCTTGGTATCCTTACGTACAACTGGGTGTTGTCTTGCTCTTCGTTGTTGTTGCCATTTTTGCCTTATTGACTTCTAAAAAGGCGGAACAGAATAAGGTTTGGGTGGGATTGAGTAAAGAAACGGCACATCAGTTAGGTACGCCGATTTCTTCTTTGATGGCATGGACGGAGATGCTCAAAGAGACCTATCCGCAGGATGATCTTATTCCGGAAATGGATAAGGATGTGAAGAGACTGCAGCTGATCGCTGAGCGGTTCTCTAAGATTGGCTCCCTACCGGAGCCGACTCCTACAAGTCTGAATATGGTTATTGCTCATGTGACGGACTATATGGACCGTAGAACATCGAAGAAGATCAAGATAAATTGCATTTTCCCGGATCATGATGTTGTGGTTAACTTGAGTGGCTCTCTCTTTGAATGGGTAATCGAGAACCTCTGTAAGAATGCCGTTGATGCTATGGGAACGGCAGCAGGTCAGATAACCATTACCGTTGGCGAATTGCCGAAGAAAGTATATATTGAGGTGACCGATACGGGTAAAGGTATGCGTAAACAAGATATGCGTCGCGTCTTTAAACCCGGTTTTACGACGAAGAAACGTGGCTGGGGTCTCGGACTTAGTCTTGCGAAGAGAATCGTGGAAGAGTATCATCATGGCCGTATCTGGGTCAAGCGTAGTGAGATTGGAAAGGGTACAACATTCAGAATAGAGATTCCTCGTTAATTTTTAGAGGAAAAATTACGTTATCTCGAAATTTATTCGTAACTTTGCACCCTAGTTTATAAACAAGGTATTGGAAATGTGCAGTTTAGAGTCTTTGAAGATTGATTTGAAGGGTCTGAAGCAGGGTGTCAACACGCTCTGTTACAGCCTTGATGATGCTTTCTTCGAAGCTGTGGCTTCTACGGACATCACCCGTGGTGAGGTGGCGGTGACGCTGACTATCAACCGTGTGGAGGATATCTTTGAGGTGCATTGTCATGGTGAGGGAACGGTTATCGTGCCGTGTGATCTCTGCCTTGACGACATGCAACAGCCGATTACCGTCGATGATGAATTTGTCGTGAATTTTGGAGAGGAGACCTCAGAAGAGGATGACTTGGTGATTGTGGCCGAGGACGAAGGAATACTCGATATCGCCTGGCATCTCTATGAGTCTGTCGCACTGGCAGTCCCTATCCGGCACGTGCACGAACCTGGAAAGTGCAATCCTGCCATGATCGAGAAGCTCCAAGAGCACTCCGCCGCCCGAAGCGACGAGGAAACGCCAGAAGAGATAGATCCGCGCTGGGCGGCCCTCAAAAAACTCAAGATAGAATAAAAATTAAAAATAAAAACATTTAAGCAATTATGGCACATCCTAAAAGAAGACAGTCAAAGACTCGTACACTCAAGAGAAGAACTCATGACAAGGCAGTAGCCCCCACGCTGGCTGTATGCCCGAACTGTGGTGCTTACTACGTATACCACACGGTATGTCCTACTTGCGGTTACTACCGCGGTAAGGTTGCTGTTGTTAAGGAGACTGCAGAGTAAACAATGGGAAAGATTAACGCGATCATCACCGGTGTCGGCGGCTATGTCCCTGACTATGTCCTCAGCAATGAGGAACTGTCACGCATGGTCGACACCACCGATGAATGGATAACCACTCGCGTTGGAATCAAGGAGCGTCGTATCCTTACGGAAGAGGGGCTCGGCACGAGTTATATGGCTCGTAAAGCTGCCAAGCAGCTCATCCAGAAGACCGGTGTTGATCCGGATACTATCGACGCCCTTATCGTTACGACAACGACTCCCGACTACAAGTTCCCTTCTACGGCTTCTATCGTCCTCGGTAAACTAGGATTGAAGAATGCTTTCGCATTCGATTTCTCTGCTGCCTGCTGTGGCTTCCTCTATACGCTGGATGTAGCAGCAAGTATGATCCAAAGCGGACGTTACAAGAAGATTATCGTCATCGGTGCTGATAAGATGTCGTCAATGGTTGATTATACCGACCGTTCCACGTGCGTCCTTTTCGGTGATGGCGCCGGTGCCGTCCTTCTCGAGGCTACGGAAGAAGAGAATGTCGGTGTTGTCAACTCTTTCCTTCGCACGGATGGCAAGGGACTTCCTTACCTTCACATGAAGGCTGGAGGTTCTGTCTGTCCGCCGTCACGTTTCACGGTAGATCACAAGCTCCACTACCTCTATCAGGAGGGCCGCACGGTGTTCCGTTATGCTGTGACCGATATGGGCGATGATGTCCAGAAGATCATGGAGATGAACAACCTTACGGCTGATGATGTGAAGTGGGTCGTTCCCCATGAGGCAAACCTCCGTATCATTGAGGCCGTCACCAAGCGCGCCGGTATCCCGATGGATAAGGTGGTCGTGAACATTGAGCATTACGGCAATACCAGTTCCGCTACTATTCCTCTCGCCCTTTGGGACAATGAGACGAATATGCGGAAGGGTGATAATGTCATCTTCACCGCTTTTGGTGCCGGTTTTGTTCATGGTGCTTCGTTCTACAAATGGGCATATGACGGTTCTAAGTTTGCAACAGCAAAATAAAAGATATTGTATCTACAGGATAACGCATCTTTTCTCCAGTCAAGGAAGGATGCGTTTCTTGTCTCTCCACCCCTGATCATTCAACCCCTAAAAATATAACTTCATGTTTAAAGCAGGATTTGTAAATATTGTTGGCAACCCCAATGTGGGTAAGAGTACACTGATGAACCAGCTCGTCGGTGAACGAATCTCTATTGCCACTTTTAAAGCGCAGACGACGCGCCACCGTATCATGGGTATCGTGAATACGGACAATTGTCAGATTGTCTTCTCGGATACGCCCGGTGTGTTGAAGCCGAACTATAAGATGCAGGAATATATGCTCCAGTTCTCGGAGTCAGCATTGGCGGATGCGGATATCCTGCTTTATGTCACCGATGTTGTGGAAGATCCGGAGAAGAACAAGGACTTCCTTACGGAAGTGAGTAAACTGAAGATCCCCGTTCTTCTGTTGATCAATAAGATTGATGAGACGGACCAGCAGAAACTTGGTGACCTCGTGGAGCGCTGGCATCACCTGCTGCCGAATGCTGAGATCCTTCCAATATCCGCACAGAATAAGTTCGGTATCGACCTGCTCATGAAACGTATCAAGGAGCTCCTTCCGGAGTCACCGGCCTATTTCGATCAGGACCAGCTCACCGATAAACCGGCGAAATTCTTCGTCAGTGAGATCATCCGTGAGAAGATCCTTCGCTATTATTCCAAAGAGATTCCCTATAGTGTAGAGGTCGTCGTGGAGCGTTTCAAGGAGGATGACCAGCTCATCCGCATCAATGCCGTCATCTATGTCGAACGGGACTCACAGAAAGGCATCATCATTGGGCACCAGGGCAAGGCGTTGAAGAAAGTTTCTACCGAAGCCCGTAAGTCGCTTGAGACGTTCTTCGGTAAGAAGATCTTCCTAGAGCTCTTTGTGAAAGTCGATAAGGACTGGCGAAACAACGACCGTGAGCTGACTCATTTCGGATATAATCCCGAATAAGGTCCGTTGTCTCTTCAACAAGAAAGATGATCCGGAAATAAATATTTTTTCAGGCCCTGACTGTATGTAGGGTTTACTCTCCACCGTACCGGAGCGGAAGACATGGAGGGCCGAAGCATGTTTCACTTCAGTAAAAACAAAAAGAAATGGCAAGTTTAGTAGCTATTGTAGGCCGACCGAATGTCGGCAAGTCAACATTATTCAACCGATTGACACAGTCCCGCCGGGCTATCGTCTCTGATACCGCCGGTACGACCCGTGACCGCCAGTATGGCAAATGTACGTGGAATGGTCATGAGTTCTCCGTCGTAGATACCGGTGGCTGGGTCGTTAAGTCAGATGATATCTTTGAGGATGCTATCCGCCGTCAGGTCCTTGTAGCCACAGAAGAGGCAGATCTCATCCTCTTCCTCGTAGATAACGAGACGGGTCTGACAGACTGGGACATGGATGTGGCACAGATTCTCCGCCGTGCCCATCTGCCGGTGATCCTTGTTGCGAATAAGGTCGACAACTCCTCTTTATATTATACCTCTTCAGAATTCTATAAGCTCGGACTCGGTGAGCCACAGTGTATCTCTGCTGCTACCGGTGGCGGCACCGGTGACCTCCTCGACCTCATCCTGGCGAAACTCCCCGATCATCCTGAAGAGAGTTTGGAGGAAGATATCCCGCGTTTCGCCGTCGTCGGTCGTCCGAATGCCGGTAAGAGCAGTATCATCAATGCCTTTATCGGTGAGGACCGTAATATTGTGACGGAAATTGCCGGTACGACGCGTGACAGTATCTATACCCGTTATGATAAGTTCGGCTTCGACTTTTATCTCGTTGATACGGCAGGTATCCGTAGAAAGAACAAGGTTACGGAAGATCTGGAGTTCTATTCAGTCATGCGTTCCATTCGTGCTATTGAGAACAGTGATGTATGTATCCTCATGCTTGATGCCACCCGTGGTGTGGAGTCACAGGATATGAATATCTTCCAGCTTATTCAGAAAAATAATAAGAGTCTGGTCGTAGTGGTCAATAAATGGGACCTCGTGCCCGACAAGAGTCAGAAGGTCATCGATACTTTCAAGAGCGCCATTCAGCGGCGTATGGCTCCTTTCGTTGATTTCCCGATTATCTTCGCCTCCGCGCTGACGAAGCAGCGTATCTTCAAGGTCCTTGAGAGTGCCAAACAGGTCTATCTGAACCGGAAGATCCGTATCGGTACGAGTAAGCTCAATGAGGTGATGCTGCCGATCATTGAGGCAAACCCACCACAGAGCATCAAAGGAAAATATATCAAGATTAAATACTGTACGCAGTTGCCGAATACGCAGATTCCTTCCTTCGTCTTCTATGCCAATTTGCCGCAGTATGTCAAGGAGAACTATCGACGCTTCCTGGAGAATAAGATTCGTGAGAACTGGTCTCTTCATGGTTGTCCGATCAATGTCTTCATCCGACAGAAATAAAACAAAAGGGACGGTCCGTATGGGCCGTCCTTTCTTGTTTTATTTCATCATCCATCGTTTCTTGACAAGTACCATCGGTACGGCGATCTCTTCTTTCGTGCCGTCACCATAGTGCAGTCGAAGGAAGACATCCGCTGTCTTACGGATGGTGTCAGCCTTGGCACTGATAATATCTACTTTCTTGACTCCTTGATGTTCCTCTTTCTGCTGTCCCATGAACATCTTGATATTCGTCTCGAGCTGGTCGCGGTAGCTGTCGGGAATCTTATAGGGGAAATAGGTATTCTTGATAAACGCATCATCATGACCGGCGATCAGTTCATCATAATAGCTTTTCGCCGTCTGTGCGGCGATCTCCCCGGGCGTCGGCTTCTTGTCCTTATGACAAGCCGAGAAAAAAAGAAGCGTGGCGGAAGCCATGGCAACCGTCAGAGAAGAGAAAAGGTTCTTACGTATCATCATTTCTCCTTCCTTTCTTCCTTGATCTCCATTTTCTTCACTTTCCGGAAGAGATCGGAGGCGAACACGAGGTCATTCAGGCGCTCATTCGTACTGTCGATGACCTGGTCCTTATTACCTTGCCATTCCTTATGACCTTTATATATAAAGAGGATGTTCTCACCGATACCCATGACAGAGTTCATATCGTGAGTATTGATGATCGTCGTGGTGTTGAATTCTTTCGTAATGCCGGAGAGGAGGTCGTCGATGACGAGGCTCGTCTTCGGGTCCAGACCGGAGTTAGGCTCATCACAGAATAAGTATTTTGGATTGAGGACGATGGCACGGGCGATGGCTACTCGTTTCTGCATACCGCCGGAGATTTCACTGGGATATTTCTGTTGGGCGTCGATGAGGTTGACACGGTCGAGGCATTCCTGCGCACGGTGCGTGCGCTCACGGAGCGTCATCGTGGAGAACATGTCAAGGGGAAACATGACATTCTCCAATACGGTTAGAGAGTCGAAGAGGGCAGAGCCTTGGAAGACCATGCCCATCTCACGGCGGATGAGTGCCTTGCCTTTCTTGTCCATCTCCACGAAGTTACGGCCATCGTAGAGCACATCACCGGAGGAAGGTGTGAGGAGTCCAACGAGGTTCTTCATCAGAACGGTCTTTCCCGATCCGCTCTGTCCGATGATCAGGTTCGTCTTACCGGACTCAAAAACCATATTGATATCATCGAGAACGGTCTTATCACCGAAACGTTTGGTTAAATGTTTGACTTCTATCATGGGTTGAACTTTAGGATAACATCTGGGTGAGGAAAATATCGGAGAAGAGGATGAGTACACTGGAGCAGACGACGGCATCGGTGCTGGCCTTGCCGACCTCAATGCTGCCACCATCAACAGTATAGCCCATATAGGAGGAGACGCTGGCGATGATGAAGGCGAAGAACATGCTCTTGATGATGCTCATCCATACGAACCACTCGTTGAATGAGTGCTGCATGCCCAGTGTGAGGTCTTCGGGGGAGATGATATGTCCGATGTAAGCCGTGCCATAGGCTCCGACCATTCCCATCGCCGAGGAGAAAATCACGAGGAAAGGCATGAGGGTCATCAAACCCATGATCTTTGGCAGGATAAGATAGTTGGCGGAGTTGACACCCATGATGTCTAGGGCGTCAATTTGCTGTGTCACACGCATCGTACCAATCTCGGAGGCGATGTTTGATCCTACTTTTCCTGCGAGAATCAGACACATGATGGAAGAGGAGAACTCGAGCAACATGATCTCTCGCGTTGTGTATCCGGCAACCCAGCGGGGCATCCACGGACTCTGGATATTCACTTTCATCTGGATGCAGATTACGGCACCGATGAAGAAGGAGATAAGCAGGACGATACCGATGGAGTCGACACCGAGCTGTGACATCTCTTTAACATACTGTTTGAGGAACATCCTAATGCGGTCCGGACGTGCGAAGGTCCTCGACATGAGAATAAGATATTTCCCGAAGGTGTTAAGCCATTTTATGATCAGCATAGTAAACTTATTTCGAAAACTTATTTTGATGCAAAAGTAATCATTATTTTCGGAAATGGCGAGGCGGAAATGAAAAAAAACGTTTAATGCTTTGTAATTCCACGCTTTTAGTGTAACTTTGCAGCCAAATGTTTTGAGCATGTCAGAAAACGAAAATCATTCCATCCTCCGTACGGAGGGGTTGGTGAAGCGCTATGGCAAGCGTACGGTAGCCAATCATGTCACCATCAATGTCCGGCAAGGGGAGATCGTCGGTCTTCTCGGTCCTAACGGTGCCGGTAAGACTACCTCTTTCTATATGACTACTGGCTTGGTCGTACCTAATGAGGGACATGTATATATCGATGACAAGGAGATTACGTCCTTTCCGGTATATAAGCGTGCCCGTGCTGGTATCGGCTATCTGCCTCAGGAGGCCAGTGTGTTCCGCAAGATGAGTGTGGAGGATAATATTATGGCCGTTTTGGAGATGACGAAGCTCAGTCACCAGCAACAGATTGATAAGTTGGAGAGTCTCATCAAGGAATTTCGTCTTACCAAGGTTCGGAAAAATAAAGGTGACCAGCTCTCTGGTGGTGAGCGCCGTCGTACGGAGATTGCCCGTTGTCTGGCCATTAACCCGAAATTCATCATGCTCGATGAGCCTTTCGCCGGTGTCGATCCTATTGCCGTGGAAGATATCCAGCATATCGTATGGCGATTGAAATACCGTAATATTGGTATTCTCATCACGGACCATAACGTTCAGGAAACACTGTCTATCACTGACCGTGCCTATCTCCTTTTTGAGGGCCGTATCCTTTTCCAGGGAAAGCCGGAGGAGTTGGCCGTCAATCCCGTTGTCCGCAAGAACTACCTCTCTGATAATTTCGTCTATCGGAAGTTTAAGCCCAATGAGGAAGATGAGGAGGCAGAGGCTGAGGAAGAAAAATAAAGCGAAGAAACAGGAGAAAAGTAAAAAAAACGAAAAAACGGACATGCGTATTAGGTATATTCAATAAATATGCTTAACTTTGCAAGTTCAACGGACATTAGGCCGCAAAAGAAACGAACAGAATCAAGAAGAATAAAAAATAAAACATAAAAATTTAGACAATCAAGATGAAAATTTCATTTGAGAATCCCGACAAGATCAATGGTCTGTTGACGATCGAAGTTGAAGAGGCTGATTACAAGCCTGAGGTAGAGAAAACCCTGAAGGACTATCGCAAGCGTGCTACTGTTCCCGGTTTCCGTCCCGGTCAGGCTCCTATGGGCATGATCAAGCGCCAGTTCGGCGGTCAGGTGAAGTATGAGGCTATCAACAAGTTCCTTGGTCAGCAAATCTACAAGTATGTCCAGGACAACAAGATTCAGATGCTCGGTGAGCCTTTGGCTTCCGAGAAGCAGGAGCCTGTTGATCTTGAGAAGGAAGCTCCCTATGTATTCAAGTTTGATATTGCCGTAGCTCCGGAGTTCAAGGTGTCTCTGACGGGCCGCGACAAGATTCCTTACTACAACATCAAGGTTGATGACGATCTTGTCAACCGTCAGGTGGATATGTTCGCTAGCCGTATGGGCTCTTATGTAAAGGCTGACAGCTATCAGAAGGATGATATCCTCAAGGGTGATCTTCGTGAGCTTGATGCTAACGGTAACACGAAGGAAGATGGCATCACCGTCGACTCCGCTTCTATCATGCCGGAATATATTAAGGTAGAGGATCAGAAGAAACTCTTCGAA
Source organism: Prevotellaceae bacterium (assembly GCA_029226205.1). GTDB lineage: Bacteria > Bacteroidota > Bacteroidia > Bacteroidales > Bacteroidaceae > Prevotella. Next base: position 30,920 of record JAQXXT010000089.1, on the reverse strand, counting down.
GGTGCAAAGCCCGGTGATATCATCACTTTCAATCCGAAGAAGGCTTATCCTGACAACGATGCAGAGATCGCTGGCCTGCTGAAGATCGAGAAGGACGCTGTGAAGGATCATGAGGGTGACTTCACGTTCCAGGTTACGGAAGTACAGCGTTTCCAGAAGCATGCCATTGATCAGGAACTCTTCGACCAGACCTATGGTAAGGGTGAGGTAAAGAGCGAGCAGGAGTTCCGCGACAAGATCGCTGCCGGTCTGAAGGAACAGCTTACTGTCGATTCCGACTATAAGTTTATCCTCGATGTTCGTGCTCACTGCGAGAAAAAAGTTGGCAAGCTCGAGTATCCTGATGCTCTGCTGAAGAAGATCATGCTTCAGAACAACAAGGACAAGGGCGAGGGCTTCGTCGATAAGAACTATGACAACTCTATCAAGGAGCTGACATGGCATCTCATCAAGGAACAGCTCGTTGAGGCTCAGGGCATCAAGGTTGATGACAAGGATGTCAAGGAAGCTGCTAAGGAGGCTGCCCGTGCGCAGTTCGCTCAGTATGGCATGACCAATATTCCCGAGGAGTATATTGAGAACTATGCCAATGAGATTCTGAAGAAGGGTAATGCCAATGACCAGCTCGTTGATCGCGCTATCGATGTCAAGCTCACCGAAGCACTGAAGAAGGTCGTCAAACTGGATGAGAAAGAGGTCAGTCTTGACGATTTCAACAAGATGATGAGCGAATAAGAAAAAAAATAGCAAAAAAACTTCTTTTTCTGAGAGGTTATCGACTTTTTTTATTATCTTTGTTCCTACGAATGAAGAAGAAGAGGTCGATAACCTCTCTTTTCGTCTTCGAAAGGTATATCTAACTCCCCTAAAATAAAAGGAAAAGGACTTAAATGAATAACGATTTTAGAAAATATGCCACCCAGAAACTGGGAATGAATGGCATGGTGCTTGACGATGTCGTCAAGGCACAGCAGCAGTATCTCAACCCGTATATCCTTGAGGAGCGTCAGCTTAATGTGACGCAGATGGATGTTTTCTCCCGTCTGATGATGGACCGCATCATCTTCCTGGGTACGGAGATTGACGACTATACGGCAAATACGCTCCAGGCACAGCTCCTGTATCTGGACTCTACGGACCCCGGTAAGGATGTGTCGATCTATATTAACTCCCCCGGCGGCAGTGTCACGGCCGGTCTTGGTATTTACGACACGATGCAGTTCATCACCTCTGATGTTGCTACGATCTGTACGGGTATGGCTGCTTCCATGGCAGCCGTACTCCTCGTTGCCGGTCAGGAAGGTAAGCGTTCTGCACTGCCTCACAGCCGTGTGATGATTCATCAGCCGCTCGGTGGCGTACAGGGACAGGCTTCCGATATCGAGATTGAGGCTAAGGAGATCCTGAAGTTCAAAAAGGAACTCTACACCATTATCTCTGATCATTCTCATCAGCCTTATGAAAAGGTTTATCAGGACAGTGACCGTAACTACTGGATGACTGCCGAAGAGGCAAAGGCCTATGGCATGATCGATCAGGTCTTGACACGTAAGAAATAAGGAGAACAGATACAATGGCTAAGAAAACATGTAGTTTCTGTGGTCGCGACGAGAGTCAGGTAAAGATTCTTATCTCCGGTCTGAATGGTTTCATCTGTGAGCAGTGTGCACAGCAGGCTTATCAGATCTGCCAACAAGCAGGCGTCCTCGAAGCTCCCGGAAAGAAGTCGAAGGGAAAAGTTGAGGAGGTCGATTTAAAGAAGGTTCCCAAGCCCAAAGAGATCAAGGCTTATCTCGACCAGTATGTTATCGGTCAGGATGATGCCAAACGCCATCTCGCTGTCGCTGTCTACAATCATTATAAGCGTCTCGCTCAGCCGAAGGATGACGACGGCGTGGAGATTGAGAAGAGCAATATCATCATGGTTGGTCGTACGGGAACAGGAAAGACTCTTTTGGCCCGTACTATTGCCAAGCTCCTCCATGTTCCCTTCACCATCGTTGACGCCACGGTATTCACGGAGGCCGGTTATGTCGGTGAGGATGTGGAGAGTATTCTCTCCCGTCTGCTTCAGGCTGCCGACTATAATGTGGCTGCAGCCGAGCGCGGTATTGTCTTCGTTGACGAGATCGACAAGATCGCCCGTAAGAGTGACAACCCGTCTATCACGCGTGATGTCAGTGGCGAGGGCGTGCAGCAGGCCATGCTGAAACTTCTGGAAGGCACAAAGGTCAATGTGCCGCCAAAGGGAGGCCGTAAGCATCCGGATCAGGAGTATACCGTTGTCGACACCAAGAATATCCTCTTTATCTGTGGTGGTGCCTTTGATGGTATCGAAAGGAAGATCGCCCAGCGCCTGAATACGCATACGGTAGGTTATCAGAGCGTTCAGAATGTAAGGAAGATCGATACCGGTGATCTGATGAAATATATCCTTCCGCAGGATTTGAAGTCTTTCGGACTCATTCCGGAGCTTATCGGTCGTCTGCCGGTGCTAACGTATCTGCAGCCTCTCGACCGTACAGCTCTGCGTCGTATTCTCGTGGAACCGAAGAATTCCATTCTCCGTCAGTATGAGAAGTTGTTCGCAATGGATGGTATAAAGCTCACGTTCACTGATGAGACCCTTGACTTTATCGTTGATAAAGCATTGGAGTATAAGCTCGGTGCCCGTGGACTCCGTTCCATCGTTGAGGCTATCATGATCGATGCGATGTACGAGAAACCATCTTCCAGGGCAAAGAAATTTGAGGTAACCCTCGACTATGCCAAGCAGCAAGTCGACAAAGCCAACCTGCAGAAACTGCAGCAGTCGGCATAACCTTTTCGGGAAGGTGCCCCCTCGCGGCACCTTCCTTTGACAACAAACTAAGGAACCAATGTGGCAATTATGGCACAAGATATCAATCTTACACAGCAACTGAAACACTATTTCGGCTTTGACAAGTTTAAAGGCGACCAGGAAGCGATTATCAAGAACCTGATGGCTGGCAACGACACGTTCGTACTGATGCCTACCGGAGGAGGAAAGAGTCTCTGTTACCAGTTGCCGTCCCTGATCATGGACGGTATGGCCATCGTCATCTCTCCGTTGATTGCCCTGATGAAGAATCAGGTCGATGTCATCAACGGCATGAGTGAGGTCCCCGGTGTGGCCCATTATCTCAACTCCTCCCTCAACAAGGCAGAGATCGAGCGTGTAAAGGCTGACGTGCTCAGTGGACATACCAAACTGTTGTATGTGGCTCCTGAGTCATTGTTGAAGGAAGAGGAGGAAAAAGATGAGAATGGTAACACGGTGACGGTGAAGCGGGTGAAGTTCTCTTTCCTTCTGGATGTGAAGATCTCCTTTTATGCCGTTGATGAGGCTCATTGTATCTCTGAGTGGGGGCACGATTTCCGTCCTGAATACCGGAATATCCGTAAGGCCGTGGATATCCTCGGCCGTGCGCCGATCATTGCGTTGACGGCAACGGCAACCGACAAGGTGCGTTCGGATATCAAGAAAACGCTTGGTATTCCTGAAGCCAAAGAGTTCAAGAGCTCTTTCAACCGTCCTAATCTCTACTATGAAGTACGCAATAAGACGAAAGATATTGATACGCAGATCGTCAAGTTCATCAAGCAGCATCCAGGAAAGAGTGGCATTATCTACTGTCTGTCACGCAAGAAGGTGGAAGAACTGGCAGAGGTGTTGAAAGTCAATGATATCAAGGCAGCACCGTATCATGCTGGTCTTGACTCCGCGACACGTTCGCAGACTCAGGATGATTTTCTGATGGAGCGCATAGATGTCATCGTGGCAACCATCGCCTTCGGTATGGGTATTGACAAACCGGATGTACGTTTCGTCATCCATTATGATATCCCCAAGAGTCTGGAAGGGTATTATCAGGAGACGGGCCGTGCCGGTCGTGATGGCGGAGAAGGTATCTGTATAGCTTTCTATAGTTATAACGATCTGAAGAAATTAGAGAAGTTCATGGAGGGCAAACCTGTTGCCGAGCAGGATATTGGTCGCCAGCTTCTCGCTGAGACTGCCGCCTATGCGGAGTCGTCTGTGTGCCGTCGAAAGATGCTGTTGCATTATTTCGGTGAGGAATATCCGAAAGACAACTGTGGCAACTGTGATAATTGTCTGCATCCGAAGAAGAAGATCGAAGCCGGGAAGTTATTGCTGATCGTGTTGAAGGCTGTCGCTGCCGTGAAGGAGAATTTCCGTCAGGACTATATCATTGATTTTGTGAAAGGACGAGCCACAGACAATATTGTCTCTCACCATCATGATGAGCTGGAGGAGTTCGGTGCGGGAGAAGATGAGAATGACAAACTGTGGAATCCCGTTATTCGTCAGGCCCTTATCGCCGGTTATCTGAAGAAAGATGTGGAGAACTATGGACTGTTGAAACTCACGGCTGCCGGCAAACGGTTTATCAAGAATCCAACATCGTTTCTGATTGTAGAGGATCATGAATATAAAGATGATGGTCCCCAAGAGGCTGCTGGCGGCGCTACAGATGCCCTCGATGGCGTTCTCTTCAAGATGCTGAAGGATCTGCGTCGTGATGAGGCCCGTAAGGCTGGTCTTCCGCCGTATGTCATTTTCCAGGATGTCTCTCTGGAACAGATGGCTACGATGTATCCTGTCACTTTACAGGAGTTACAGCAGATTCAAGGCGTTGGTGCCGGAAAAGCCAAGCGCTATGGCAAGAAGTTCATCGAACTCATCAAGAAATACTGTCAGGAGAATGATATCGAGCGTCCGGAGGAACTGCGTGTGCGTACTGTCGCAAAGAAGAGTATGCTGAAAGTGCAGATCATTCAGGCCATCGATCGCCAGATAGCTCTCGACGATATTGCTGAGGCTAAGGGACTGGAGTTTGAAGAGCTCCTCGATGAGATAGAGGCCATTGTATACAGTGGTACGAAAATCAACATTGATTATTTCATTGATGACGTGATGGATGATGATCATGTCGATGATATCTATGATTATTTCATGGAGTCGGAGACAGATGATCTAGATACTGCCGTCGAAGAACTTGGCGGTGATTATACGGAAGATGAGATTCGTCTCGTCCGTATTAAGTTCCTCTCCGAACAGGCCAACTAACGGGCCTGTTCGGCAACGTCCTCTTATTCCGTTAAATACATTTAAAGGAGAACGGAAAAGGTCGTCTATTTGGAAAAAAATGAGTAAATTTGCACGCAATAAATTTTAAAGGTACAATATGGCATCATTTGTTGCAGATAAAATTGTGATGGACGGCCTCACTTTCGATGACGTCCTCTTGATTCCAGCTTATTCTGAGGTGCTTCCCCGTGAAGTACAGTTGAAAACCCGTTTCTCCCGTCATATCGAGTTGAACGTGCCTTTTGTCACAGCGGCAATGGACACCGTCACGGAGAGTGCAATGGCCATTGCTATTGCGCGTGAGGGTGGTATCGGTGTGATCCACAAGAATATGACGATTGAGGAGCAAGCCCGTCAGGTCGCCATCGTGAAACGTGCAGAGAATGGTATGATCTATGATCCTGTCACTATCCGCCGTGGCTCTACTGTCAAGGACGCTCTTGACATGATGCGTGACTATCATATCGGTGGTATCCCCGTTGTCGACGAAGAGAATCATCTCGTGGGTATCGTTACAAACCGTGATCTTCGTTTCGAGAGTCATCTCGATAAGAAAGTCGATGAGGTGATGACTTCCGAGAATCTTGTTACCACTCATCAGCAGACTGATCTGAAGGCTGCCGCACAGATTCTTCAGGAGAACAAGATTGAGAAACTCCCCGTTGTCGATGCCGATAATCATCTTATCGGTCTGATCACTTACAAAGATATCACAAAGGCCAAGGATAAGCCTATGGCCTGCAAGGATGACAAGGGCCGTCTGCGTGTCGCTGCCGGTATTGGCGTGACGAAGGACAGTCTTGAGCGTGCCCAGGCTCTCGTAGAGGCTGGCGTTGACGCTATTGTCATTGATACGGCTCACGGCCACAGTAAGGGCGTTGTCGGTACTTTGGAGGCTGTAAAGGCTGCCTTCCCGAATATTGATGTTGTCGTTGGTAATATTGCTACCGGAGCAGCTGCCAAGTTCCTTGTTGAGCATGGTGCTGATGCTGTGAAGGTAGGTATCGGTCCGGGCTCCATCTGTACGACACGTGTCGTTGCCGGTGTTGGTGTTCCTCAGCTGAGTGCTGTCTATGATGTCTATTCCGCACTGAAAGATACCGATGTACCTCTTATCGCTGATGGTGGTCTGCGCTATAGCGGTGATGTTGTCAAGGCCCTTGCTGCCGGTGGCAACTGCGTCATGATCGGTTCTCTCGTTGCAGGAACGGAGGAGAGCCCCGGTGATACCATTATCTATAACGGTCGTAAATTCAAAAGCTACCGTGGTATGGGCTCTCTTGAGGCTATGGGCCAGAAGAATGGTTCTAAGGACCGTTATTTCCAGAGTGCCACGACGGATGTCAAGAAACTTGTCCCCGAGGGTATTGCTGGTCGTGTTCCTTACAAGGGCACAGTTCAGGAAGTGATCTATCAGCTCATTGGTGGTCTGCGTAGTGGTATGGGCTACTGTGGTGCTGGTACTATTCAGGCTCTTCACAATGCGAAGTTTGTCCGCATCACCAATGCCGGTGTGCTGGAGAGTCATCCTCATGATATTACCATTACGAGTGAGGCGCCCAACTACAGCCGTCCAGAGTAAGCGTGTAGTTGTCGCCACCTCTTTATCGGAATAAACGAAAAATGAAGAGAATCCATCTTTTGTTAGCAGCCATGCTCCTTTCCGGGGGCATGGTTTGTGCTCAAAACGACCCTGTGGTGATGACCATCGCCGGCAAGCCCGTCAGTCGTTCTGAGTTTGAATATTCTTATAACAAGAATAACACTGAGGGAGTCATTGACAAGAAGACGGTCGGTGAGTATGTCGACCTTTTCGTCAATTATAAGTTGAAGGTCCAGGCTGCTCTTGACGCCCATCTTGACACGTTGTCTTCTTTCCAGAAAGAATATCACAGTTATCGTGACCAGCAGTTGTTGTCCTCTTTTGTCAATGACGCAGATGTCGAGCGCGAGGCTCAGAAGATCTATCATGAGACTGCCGATCGTATCAATGGCAATGGAGGTCTGATGAAGGTCCGTCATATTCTTTTGATGGTACCTCAGCGTGCCACGAAGGATCAGCAGAATCAGATCAAGGCACGTGTCGACTCCATCTATGCCGTACTGCAGAAGAAAGGCAGTGATTTCGCCGCCCTTGCCAAGAAATATTCCCAGGATCCCGGTTCAGCCTCCAAAGGTGGTCTGTTGCCGTTGATAGCCAAGGGACAGACCTTGCCGGAGTTTGAAAAGACGGTATGGTCGTTGAAGAAAGGCCAGACGAGCAAGCCGGTCCTTACTGCTGCCGGTTGGCATATTATTCGTCTTGAAGATCATCAGGATTTCTTCCCTTATGACTCCGTGAAGGCGGATATCCATCGTTTCATCGAAGCCCGTCATCTTCGTGATGTCATTGCCAAAGAGAATATCGACTCATTGGCCAAGGCCAAAGGAATGGATCGTGAGGCTTTCCTCGATGGTCGTGCTGCAGAGCTTGGCGCTAAAGATAGCAATCTGAAATATCTCTTCCAGGAATATCATGATGGTCTGTTGCTCTATGATATCAGTAACCGTCTTGTCTGGGATAAGGCTGCGAAAGATGATCAGGGTCTGGCTCAGTATTATAAGAAACATAAGAAACACTACCGCTGGACCGACGGTCCTCATTTCAAGGGTATTGCCTATCATGTGAAGGATGCCGCTGATGTGGAGCGTGTCCGTGACAGTGTGAAAGGTAAGCCTTTCGATCAGTGGGCTGATATTCTCCGCAAGACTTTCAACAACGATTCCATCATCCGTATCCGTGTGGAGAAGGGTATCTTCAAGAAAGGCGACAATGGTGTTGTCGACAAGCAGGTATTCCATAAGGATACCACATTCCAGTCTTTGAAGGATTATCCTATTGACGCAACCTACGGAAAGTTGTTGAAGAAAGGTCCGGAGAGTTATGAGGATGTCCGCGCCCAGGTGGTCAGAGACTATCAGACCGAACTTGAAAAGGAATGGGTGAAAGCCCTTCGTAAGAAATATCCTGTGGAGGTGAACGAGCAGGTTCTCGCCACAGTCAATAAGCATTAAAGCGATTTGTCAATGAAATCAGCAACAAAGCTTCTCTTCGGGCTCTCCGTGTGCTTAGTCTCCGGAGCCCTCTTCGCCACCGGCGTTCATCCGTCGGCAGCGCTGTCTGCCCTGTCTGCCGCTACGGCCGACTCATCGGCTACAGACACAGCTGCCAAGACGGTTGCGACAGTTGACTCTTCGGCTCTTGTCAATCCCAACTCCGTTATTGACGCAGTAGAATGGGTTGTCGGTGATGAGGCCATCTTGAAGTCAGATATCGAGATGACACGTCTGCAGAGCGAGGCTGAGGGAATTAAGTACAAGGGTGATCCCGACTGTGAGATTCCTGAGCAGCTTGCCGTTCAGAAACTCTTCCTTCATCAGGCAGCTTTGGACAGTATCCAAGTCAGCGAGAGTGAGATCGCTCAGGGAATAGACGAGCAGATTAACTATTGGATCCAGATGGTTGGTTCCCGTGAGAAGCTGGAGGAATATCGGAAGATGAGTATCACGAAGATCCGTCAGTCCATGCATGATGACTTCAAGAACCGTCAGCTGATCCAGAAGATGCGTCAGAAACTTGTGGAGAATGTGAAGGTGACGCCGTCGCAGGTGCGTGATTATTTTCGCAATCTCCCTCAGGATTCTCTGCCCTATGTTCCTACGGAGGTAGAGGTGGAGCTGATCGCCCAGCATCCTAAGATTCCACAGACAGAGATAAACCGTATCAAGGATGAGTTGCGTGATTTCACGGATCGTATCAATAAGGGTGAGACGACTTTTGCCACACTTGCCCGTCTCTATAGTGAGGATCCGGGAAGTGCCCGTCAGGGTGGTGAGATGGATTATGTCGGTCGAGGCATGCTCGATCCTGCCTTTGCTGCCGTCGCTTTCAACCTCACTGATCCGAAGAAGATCTCAAAGATTGTTGAGAGCGAGTACGGTTATCATATCATTCAGCTCATAGACAAGCGTGGTGATAAGATCAAGGTCCGTCATATTCTGTTGAAACCGAAAGTATCTCCTGAGGCTGTCGATGCCGGCATTCACCGTCTCGACTCCATCGCCGATGATATCCGTAATAAGAAGTTCTCTTTCGAGGATGCTGCCGTCTATGTCTCTGACGATAAGGATACGAAGAACAACCATGGCTTGATGGTCAACAGTTCTTCTAACTCCCGTACGTCCCGTTTCCAGATGAAGGATCTTCCGACGGAAATTGCCCGTGTCGTCGACACGTTGAAAGTTGGTGAGGTGTCTCAGGCTTTTGAGATGATCGACAGCCGCGGCAAGACTACGTGCGCCATAGTCAAACTTAAGGATCGTCTTGATGGTCACCGTGCCTCTCTCTCCGAGGATTTCCAAACGCTGAAGGATATCGTTGAGGCCAAGGAGAAAGAGAAGGTACTCCACGACTGGGTTGTGGACAAGATCAAACATACGTATGTTCGGATGGACGACAGTTTCAAGAATTGCAATTACGAATACGAAGGTTGGATTAAACAATGATTTTTCATATTTTTGTAAAAATAAAAAGGAATCAGCATAGATTCGCTGCGATAGCGGGTCTATGCGTTTTTTTGTTTCTGTTTCTCTCTGTCTATGCGGCTCCGCACCATGAGAAACGGAAGAAGTCGGATGAGCGCGTCTATCTCCTTCATGCCGACGAACTGAGTTACGACCAGTATGGTGCTGTCCCTGGTGCACAGATCGTGAAAGGACATGTTGCATTCCGGCAAGGAGATAAGATGTTGTCGTGCGACAGTGCCTATTATTTCCAGGAGTCGAACTCCGTGCGGGCTTTCGGTCATGTATATTATCATGAAGGAAAACTGTTGTCGCTGCGTTGTGACCGGGCTACCTATGATGGAGCGGGCCAGATGATGACGGCACGAAAGAATGTCGTGCTCCATCATCATAATCAAGTGCTCTACACTGACAGTCTGAATTTCGACCGGATGTATAACATCGCCTATTTCTTCGATGGCGGAAAGCTGGTGGACGGAAAGGACCATCTGACATCTGACTGGGGAGAATATCATACCGACACGCGGAATGCCGTATTCTATTATAAGGTACATCTCCGCAGTCCCGGCCGTACGATCACTACCGACACCTTATATTATGATGTCCTCCGTTCCCGTGCCCATGTCGTCGGTCCGGGCTCAAGGATTATCACGAAGACGAGTACGATAGAGACCACCAACGGCTACTTCAATACCCGTACGAATCAGGCGCAGCTCTATGGCCGCTCTACGATCCTTGATGGCAAGAAGAAAATCGTGGCAGATACCCTCGACTATGCCAAGAACGGCTGGAGCTGGGCCACGGGAAGAGTCCATTATGTGGATTATAAGAACAAGCAGGCCTTGAACTGCGGCATCCTCCGTTATAATGAGAAGAACGGCCGCGGTTTTGCCACCCGTCGTCCTGTGGCGATGGATTTCTCTCAGAAGGATACGCTCTATGCCCATTCCGACTCGATGAAGATCTATACGTTCCATATCAATACCGACTCGATGTATCGTAAGATCCACGCTTATCACAAAGTGCAAGCTTACCGTCGTGACGTACAGGCTATCTGCGACTCAATGGTCTTCAACACTCGTGATACCTGTGCCACTCTTTATGGAGATCCTATCGCATGGAGTGATAACCGACAGATACTCGGCGAGAGAATGAAGATTTGGCTGCAGGATTCCACCGTCCGTCGCGCTGATGTGATTGGTCAGGCTTTGTCGGTGGAGAAGATGACGGACGGACAACATTATAATCAGTTGACGTCAAAGATCATGCATGCCTATTTTGTGAAAGGAAAGATCCGTGAGACGGAAGCTGTAGGTAATGTGCAGAGTGTCTATTATCCTCAGAATGACAAAGACTCGTCATTGATCGGTCTGAACTATCTCGAGACGGACACTATGCGCATGTTCATTGACAATAACCGGAAGCTGGAGAAGATCTGGGCGCCGAAGTCAACGGGCACGCTCTATCCGATCTCCCAGATTCCACCGGATAAATATCATTTGCCCAATTTTGCCTGGTTCGAAGAGTTGCGCCCGAAGAACAAAGACGACATCTTCAACTGGAAAGGTAAGGGCAAGGGGCGCTTGCAAGTGATTCGTCGTCACGAGGCGCCATTACAAAAATTATAAAAGAGTTTATGAGTGATATCATACAGTTGTTGCCCGATTCCGTCGCCAACCAGATTGCGGCGGGAGAGGTGATCCAGCGTCCGGCATCCGTCATCAAGGAGTTGGTGGAGAATGCTGTCGATGCCGGAGCGAAGACCATTCATGTGCTTGTCGTCGATGCCGGACGGACGTCCATCCAGGTCATCGATGATGGCAAGGGAATGTCGGAGACCGACGCCCGTATGAGTTTCGAGCGCCATGCCACGTCGAAGATCCGCCAGGCTTCCGATCTCTTTGATCTTCATACGATGGGCTTCCGCGGAGAGGCATTGGCTTCTATTGCCGCTGTGGCTCAGGTTATCCTGAAGACCCGCCAAGCCAATCAGGAGATTGGTACGCAGCTCACGATTGCCGGCAGCAAGTATGTCGGGCAGGAACCTGTGTCCTGTCCTGTGGGCAGTAACTTTCTCGTGGAGAATCTTTTCTATAATGTACCGGCACGCAGAAAGTTCCTCAAGTCGAATACGACGGAGCTGAACAATATCCTCACCGCCTTCGAGCGAATCGTCCTCGTCTATCCCGAGATCCATTTCACGTTTCATAGTAATGGTACGGAGCTCTACGACCTTCGTACGAGCAACCGCCGTCAGCGTATCGTCGATCTCTTCGGAAGGAAGATGAACCAGGACTTGCTGAATGTCTCTGTCGAGACCTCACTATGCAAGATCAGCGGCTTCGTCGGCAAGCCGGAGTCAGCGCGTAAGAAGAATGCCCATCAGTTCTTCTTCGTCAACGGACGGTATATGAAGCATCCTTATTTCAACAAGGCTGTCATGTCCGCTTTTGAGCGTCTCGTTCCGGAGGGAATGCAGGTGCCCTATTTCCTTTACTTTGATGTGGACCCGAAGAATATCGATGTCAATATTCATCCTACGAAGACGGAAATCAAGTTTGAGAACGAGCAGGCCATCTGGCAGGTCCTTTCTGCTGCCGTGAAGGAGGCTGTCGGCATGTTCAATGATGTGCCGACGATAGATTTCGATACAGAGGGAAAGCCGGATATTCCCGTCTTTGATCCGCAGAGCGGGGCAGCGGCACCGAAAGTAGAATACAATCCCAGTTATAATCCTTTCCGTGACAGTCCTGCCGCCTCGCAGCCTGTCGTCCCCGATCATTGGGAACAGATCTATGAGGGACTGAAGAAAGATCCGACGGCATCATTGCAGTCGCAGCCGCTGAGTCAGGACTTGCCCTTCACGCATACGCAGACTTTCGGACAGGACAATACAGACAACGAAGAGCAGACCGCTTCTTCCGTTCTCTTGGAAGAGAAGGCGCCGGAGCATTACCAGTATAAAGGGCGCTATATCATGACAGCTGTCAAGAGTGGACTGATGATCATCGACCAGCATCGAGCCCATGAGCGTATCCTCGACGAACAGTATCTCCGCCAGCTCTCCCAGCATACAGCAGAGACGCAGAAAGTTCTTTTTCCAGAAGTCGTTACCCTCAGCGTGAAAGACCGTACCGTAGAGGAAGAGATTCTTGAGGGTCTCAAAGATCTCGGCTTTGACCTCTCCAATCTCGGTGACGGTTCCTACGCCGTCAATGGCGTCCCGGCAGGAATAGAAGGACTGAATCCCGTGCGCCTCGTTGAACAGCTGGCGGCATCAGCCGTAGAAAAAGGCACGTCGGTGAAAGACGAGATTTTCGAGAGTCTCGCCGCCTCTCTGGCGCGTCAGGCAGCCATCCCTTATGGTCAGATTCTCAGCAACGCGGAGATGGAAGATCTCGTCAATCAGTTGTTTTCTTGTAAGAATATGAATTACACGCCCGACGGAAAGAATATCCTTTGTATATTGAAAGAGTCAGAAATCATGCATCTCTTAGGTTGAGAAAGGATAAAAAAAAGAAAAATGTCGGTTTTTTTTGTCATATTTTTTAGAAAAAGGTTGAAAGTTTAAGATATTATCATTATCTTTGCAGCGTGAATTCATAGAGAAAGAAAAATATAGAATAGAAATTTATACACTTAAATTTTAATAAGGTTATGAAAAAGTTATGTTTAGCTTTGGCTTTCGGCGCTTTTGCTCTTACTGGCATGGCACAGGAAGCAACTCCGACACAGCAGTATAGTGTCGCTACCAACTCTTTCTGGAGCAACTGGTTCGTTGAGGTAGGTGGTAACTGGAATGCATGGTACTCCGGCCAGGAGCACGGCAATGATCTGCCCGCCAGCCCCTTCAAGAATTTCCGTTCTAATCCTGGTGCTTCCATCGCTGTTGGTAAGTGGTTCACACCGGGCATCGGTCTTCGTACGAAGCTCGCCGGTATCTGGGGCAAGACAGTCTATGCAGATGCTAACGGTAATGCCCAGGGTTCTCTGAACCGTTACTGGGGTCTGAACGAGCAGGTAATGTTCAACCTGAGCAACCTGATCTTCGGTTACAATGAGAACCGCGTATGGAACCTCATTCCTTTCGCAGGTGCAGGTATTGGTCGTACGATGACTCACAACCTCTATGCAATGAACTATTCTCTCGGTATCCAGTCCACTTGGAAGATCTGCAAGAACTTCAAGGTTTACGCAGAGGCTGGTTGGGACCGCTTCGAGGGTGATATCGATGGTAGGGAAGGTACCAACGGCCAGCGCGGTTGGACTTCTCACGACAACCGTCTGTACGCAGAGGTTGGTCTGCACTTCGACCTTGGCAAGGCAACTTGGAACAAGGTACCTGATGTAGACGCACTGAACGCACAGTATCAGTCTCAGCTCGACGCTCTGAAGAGCCAGCTCGACGATGCTAACGCAGAGAACGATCGTCTGAAGAACCTCCTGGCTAACCAGAAGCCTGCAGAGCCGACACAGTCTATCAAGGAGTTCATCACCACTCCGGTGAGCGTCTTCTTCGATCTCGGCAAGGCTGTCGTTGCTAACCCGAAGGATATCGTCAATGTCCGCGCTCTTGCTAAGTATGCTAAGGACAACAACTCCAAGATGCTCGTTGAGGGCTACTGCGATAGCGCTACGGGTACGAAGGAAATCAACGACAAGCTGTCCAAGAAGCGTGCTGATGTCGTAGCTGACAAGCTCGTTGAGATGGGTGTTAACCGTGACAACATCACTACGAAGGCTCATGGTGGTGTTTCCGAGCTCTCTCCGATCTCCTTCAACCGCCGTGCAACTGTTCAGGTTGTTGAATAATCGAGGCAGAAAAAATGTATAGAATGTCCGGGAGAATGTTCTCCCGGACATTTTTTTTTGAAAAAAGGCGATTGAAATTTGGCAGAATGAAAAAATAGTGCTACCTTTGCAACCGTTTTCAGAACGAAGGGCGTTTAGCTCAGTTGGTTTAGAGCATCTGCCTTACAAGCAGAGGGTCGGCGGTTCGAATCCGTCAACGCCCACTTAGGGGTGTTTTCCCCGTGGTGCCTTCGGGTGCTGCGGGGAATTTTTTTAAAGTAAAAAAGTAAAGAAGTAAAAAAGTAAACAGGGAAATAGAAAAGCCATGATTAAGCAAAAAAACATAAAAAAGCGTGTGGTGCCTTGATTTTCGGAACGAATATTTTGTAAAATCAAGAAATATGATTAACTTTGCACGGTAATCAGATATATAATTAACAGATCACCTATGAAATTGGATCAGTTGACAGCGATATCGCCCATCGACGGTCGCTATAGAAGTAAGACAGAGCCTTTGGCAGACTACTTTTCCGAGTATGCTCTTATTCGTTATCGTATACGTGTAGAGATTGAGTATTTCATCACGTTATGCGAGCTTCCCCTTCCGCAGTTGGCTTCTTTCGATCATTCTCTCTTTGATCGTCTGCGTGACATCTACCGCAACTTCAATGAGGAGGGAGCGCAGCGCGTGAAGGACATCGAGAAAGTGACGAATCATGATGTCAAGGCTGTGGAGTATTATATCAAGGAACAGTTTGACGCTATCGGCGGTCTTGAGGCCTATAAGGAGTTTATCCATTTCGGTCTCACGTCTCAGGATATCAACAATACGAGTGTGCCCCTTTCTTTGAAGGAGGCTCTTAATAATGTCTACTACCCACAAGTACAGGAACTTATTGATCAGTTGCAGACCTACGCTGAAGAGTGGAAAGACGTGCCTATGCTCGCCAAGACCCACGGCCAGCCGGCATCGCCGACACGTCTGGGTAAGGAGATCGAGGTTTTCGTCTATCGCCTCACCGAACAGTTGAAATCACTGAAGGCTTGTAAGCTCACGGCGAAGTTTGGTGGTGCTACGGGTAATTTCAATGCCCATCATGTCGCTTATCCCGATTATGACTGGCGTGCTTTCGGCAACTGCTTTGTCAGTGAGAAGCTCGGTCTGGAGCGTGAGCAGTGGACGACGCAGATCAGCAACTATGACCATCTGGGATCCGTCTTCGACGCCATGCGCCGCATCAATACGATCATCATCGACCTCGACCGTGATATGTGGATGTATATCTCCATGGAGTATTTCAAGCAGAAGATCAAGGCCGGAGAGGTCGGCTCCAGCGCTATGCCTCATAAAGTCAACCCGATTGACTACGAGAACAGTGAGGGTAACCTCGGAATTGCCAACGCTTTCCTGCAGTTCCTCGCTATGAAGCTCCCCGTGAGCCGTCTGCAGCGAGACCTCACCGATTCCACGGTGCTCCGTAACATCGGTGTTCCCATGGGTCACAGCATCATCGCCATCCAGAGCACGCTCAAGGGCCTCCGCAAACTCATCCTCAACCAGGAGAAGATCAACGAGGACCTCGACAACACATGGGCTGTCGTCGCAGAGGCTATCCAGACGATCCTGCGCCGTGAGGGTTATCCCCATCCTTACGAGGCTTTGAAAGCCCTCACGCGTACGAACAAGCACATGACGGAGGAGACCATCCATGCCTTTATCCAGGATCTCAACGTCAGCGACAGCGTGAAGAAAGAGCTGATGGCTATCACGCCGCATAACTACACGGGTATGTAATCTTCGATTATCATCTTTTGTATACGATTATCATCTTTATATAATTAACAGCTATTTTATGAATACGGTCTCAGCCGGCTGGTTTGAGTGATCAAAGTACTCTCGCAAGAAGAGAGAGCCGGCGGGACTCATTAATTTTAAAACTCCATTATGGATCAGGAATTAGACAACAAGACACAGGATGCACCTGTAGAGAAGAAAGACAGCAGCCGCGAGGGCTACGCACCTGCAGGCAGCAGTTCTTACCAGAGAAACTATCATGGTACAACAACACCGGGAGCTCGTCCCCATCGTCCGCGTATCGGCGCTCAGCGTGCCTACAGCAGTGACCGTGGTCAATCTTCCGGTGAGGGCGGTTTCCGTCCGGAGGGATTCGGCGCAGCCTTAGGAGGTGCCGGCAATAGCGAGCATACACCTCACGAGGGTGGCTATCAGCCCCGTCAGAATAGTTATCAGTCTCGTCAGGGCGGTTATCAGCCCCGTCAGCAGGGTGGCTATCAGAGCCGTGGCGGTTATCAGGGCCGTCAGGGAGGCTATCAGGGTCGCCAGGGTGGTTACCAGAGTCGTCAGCAGGGCGGCTATCGTCCCCGTTACAATCAGAATGGTGAGGATGGTCAGCAGGGCGGCTATCAGGGTCAGCAGGGTGGCTACCAGCCTCGTCAGGGTGGCTACCAGCCCCGTCAGCAGGGTGGCTATCAGCGTCAGGGCGGTTATGGTCGTCCCCAGCAGGGCGGCTATCAGCGTCAGGGCGGTTACGGTCGTCCCCAGCAGGGTGGCTATCAGCGTCAGGGCGGTTACGGCCGTCCCCAGCAGGGCGGTTATAATAAAGGCCCGCAGCGTGGCTATCAGCCCCGTCAGCATACGCCGGGTTATGATCCCAATGCCAAGTACAGTCTGAAGAAGCGTATAGAATATAAGGAGGAGAATGTTGATCCCAACGAGCCGATTCGTTTGAACAAGTTCCTGGCCAATGCCGGTGTTTGTTCCCGTCGTGAGGCTGATGAGTTCATCCAGAGCGGTGTCGTCACCGTCAATGGCAATGTCGTCACCGAGCTCGGTACGAAGGTGCTGCGCTCCGACGAGGTGAAGTTCCACGATCAGCCTGTGACACTGGAGAAGAAGGTCTATGTATTGCTCAACAAGCCTAAGGGTTATGTCACGACGAGTGATGATCCCCAGCAGCGCAAGACCGTTATGGATCTCGTGCAGGATGTCTGCCCGGAGCGTATCTATCCTGTCGGCCGCCTCGACCGTAACACCACGGGTGTCCTTCTGCTCACGAACGATGGTGATCTGGCCAGCAAGCTCACGCATCCGAAGTTCCTGAAGAAGAAAGTATATCATGTTCACCTCGACAAGCCTGTCACTGCCCATGATATGGAGCAGATCAAAGAGGGAATCACTCTTGAGGATGGCGATATCAAGGCTGACGACATTCAGTATGCCGACGAGAAGGATAAGACGCAGGTGGGCATTGAGATCCACAGTGGTAAGAACCGTATCGTCCGTCGTATCTTCGAGAGTCTCGGTTACCGTGTCACGAAACTTGACCGTGTGCAGTTTGCCGGTCTGACGAAGAAGGGTCTCCGCCGTGGTGACTGGCGTTTCCTGACGGAGAAGGAAGTCGATATGCTTCGTATGGGTGCTTTCGAGTAAACGACAGAATAAACAAACACAAGAATGAAAAGAACAAAAGTCGTTGATGCCCTTCGCAGCACCGACGTAAACAAAGACATCTTAGTAAAAGGATGGGTGCGCAGTCATCGTTCTTCCAAGGCCGTGGATTTCATTGCCTTGAACGATGGCAGCACCATCAAGAATATCCAGCTCGTCGTCGATCCGTCGACGATGTCTGAGGAGGATCTGAAGTCTATCACTACCGGTGCGTGCATCGCTTGTGAGGGCGTCCTCGTAGAGAGTCAGGGCAAGGGCCAGAGTGTCGAGATTCAGAGTAAGAAGATCACGATCTATGGTCTCTGTCCCAATGACTATCCCATGCAGAAGAAAGGCCAGAGCTTTGAGTACATGCGTAAGTATGCTCATCTTCGTCTGCGTACGAACACGTTCGGTGCCGTCTTCCGTATCCGCCATAATATGGCCATCGCCATTCATAAGTATTTCCATGATCATGGCTTCTACTATTTCAATACACCACTGATCACAGCCAGTGACGCTGAGGGAGCCGGCCAGATGTTCCAGGTGACGACGCTCGATCTCGACCGTTGTGCCAAGGACGGCAAGGTTGACTACGACGCTGACTTCTTTGGCCGCAAGACGAACCTCACTGTCTCCGGACAGCTCGAGGGAGAGCTCGGCGCTACGGCCCTCGGTGCTATCTACACGTTCGGTCCTACGTTCCGTGCAGAGAACAGCAACACGCCGCGCCATCTCGCTGAGTTCTGGATGATTGAGCCGGAGATAGCCTTCATGGATAAGGATGAGCTGATGGACCTCGAGGAGGACTTCATCAAGTATTGTGTCCGTTGGGCACTGGAGAACTGCCAGGATGACCTTGCTTTCCTCAACAAGATGATCGACAAGCATCTTCTCGAAACACTGCAGAGCGTCATCAAGGAAGATTTCGTCCGTCTGCCTTATACCGAGGGCATCAAGATCCTTGAAGAGGCCCAGAAGAACGGTCATAAGTTCGAGTTCCCTGTCACTGGCTGGGGCATGGACCTTGCTTCCGAGCATGAGCGCTATCTCGTAGAGGAGCATTTCAAGCGTCCGGTTATCATGACCGACTATCCTACGGAGATCAAGGCCTTCTATATGAAGAAGAACCCCGATGGCAAGACCATGCAGGGCACCGATGTCCTCTTCCCGCGTATCGGTGAGATCATCGGCGGTAGTGTCCGTGAGGAAGACTATGGCAAGTTGACGGCCGAGATGGAGCGCCGTGGCATGGATGAGGCTAACTACAAGTGGTATCTCGATACCCGAAAGTATGGCTCTTGTCCTCACGCCGGTTTCGGCCTTGGTTTCGAGCGTCTGATCCTCTTTGTCACGGGTATGCAGAACATCCGTGACGTCATCCCGTTCCCGCGTACACCGAAGAACGCAGAATTCTAATTTAGATTATCAATATGAAGAAGGTTTTTCTCGTTTTCATCTTTTCATTCCTTGTCATGGCTATGCAGGGATGTCAGGCTGATGGGGAAAAACCTTCTTCTGATTTTCATACCCTCGACTCTCTCTCCGCTGTTGTCGGTAAACAGTTGCAGATGCGTGTGGAGCAGTTGAAGAAAGCGCAGGCTGCCGTGCAGCCTATCGTTTCCGACACGATCCATGGCCGTCTCGCTGATCGCAAAGGCCGTCCGATGGTTGGTGTCGTTGTATCCGACAGTTACCAGTGCGTGAAGACGGACAGTAACGGTGAATACCGTATGAAGCCCAATGCTGCAGCCCGTTTCGTATGGTACCGGGTCCCGGCATCGTGTGCGATCCCCGTCCATTCCGATGCGGACCATACCGCGTGTATCTATCTTCCCTTACAGAAAAACAAGAAGGAATACGACTTCACGCTCACGCGTCTGAGGGGTGGGGTGGAGAAATATTATAAGCTCTTCGTTCTCGGCGATCCGCAGATCACGAATGCCATCAGTCCCTATTATACTGATGCCAGTGATAATCCCGTCAGCAAGAGCGATCTTGAGCGTTTCACGACGCAGACGATGGCCGATATCCAACAGACTATCAGCAACCTGCCGGCAGAGATGCCTGTCTATGGCCTCTCCATGGGTGATGACGTACAGTATTACGGTGGTTATAATGCCGCCTTGGAACGCCAGATCCGGAAGGCGATGGGTTCCACGCGTATGATTCTCTTCTCCGTCATCGGCAATCACGATCAGGATGGCAAGGCCCTCTATCGCCGTCAGTGGGAAGCGAGTTTCGGTCCCGAGGATTATAGTTTTGACCGTGGCAATGAACATTATGTCTGTCTCAATGACGTATGGTTCTATCGCAATCAAGCCTATTACTCTCCCGGACAGCTCACGAAGAGTCAGCTGGCCTGGCTGCGTCAGGATCTCGCAATGACTTCTCACGCGAAGAAGGTCATTCTCTGCTATCATATTCCTCTGACATTTGGCAATAACCCCTGGCGGCAGGCCACGCCGCTGGGTATCGCTACGGAGCAGGGCCATTTCGCGTCCTCCAACCTCCCGCTGTTGCTGAAGATGCTGGCGCCGTTCAAGGGTGGCTTCGAGCTTTTCTGCGGGCACACGCATTTCGCCATCAATCATGAGATAGATTTTCAGGGCAAGCATCTTATGGAGCACTGTCATGCCGCCGCCTGCGGAAATATCTGGCAGAGCAATATCAATATCTGCGGTACGCCAAACGGCTATTATGTATATAGTTTCTATAACGGTGAGATCGTCGGCGACTACTACAAGGGTACGTTCTGGTCGGCCGACAAGCAGATGACGCTCTTCCGCGCGGATACCGATTTCAACGGTGAGAGTTATTCTGCCGACTGGGATATTCCACGTGACAAGGGTGCCGTTGTCGCCAACGTGTTCAATGCTGACTCCCGCTGGAAAGTCGTAGCCATTGAGGACGGTACAAGTTATCCTATGCAGCGTGTCAGCAGCAAGGGACAGGATGCGTTCGCCACCGGCTACCATCATAAGTATTCGAAAAGCGTCAGCTATCAGTTTATCAGCAAGCGCAACGGCTATCTGCTCATGAACCATCTCTTCATCTATATCCCGAAGCGGAAAGATGCCGTGGTGAAAGTCCGCGCTACCGATCCTTTCGGGAATGTCTATGAGGAGACGACGAAGAATGTCGTCACGGAGCCGTTTAAGAACTATGCCCATTACTATTTCAATGGTAAATGATTCCTCTCTATGAATAAGTATATAAACTTTTCACTTTACAAATTAATCACTATCCCAAAACAATGAAAAAATTATTTTTTTTCGTACTGCTGGCTGTCATGACGGTCGCGGTAAAAGCACAAATCCTTTATCGTATCACACCTACTGACTCTACGGCAAAGCCGTCGTATGTCGTTGCTACGATGAAATTCCTCAACCCGCTGGGCATCATCGATCCTGATGACTCCGTGAAGGCAGCTATTCAGCATACCGACCGGATGGCCTTTCTCACCCATCCCGATGCCGACAGCGTGAATATCCTCAACGCGGCGCGTGAACTTCCTGCCGGAAAGAATATCCGCCAGTTCCTCTCCGCTGATGAGTTGAAGTCACTGAATACCATTCTCAAGGCTTACGAGGGTATCGGTATCGACAATCCGGCCATCCAGAAGGTCTATGGCGGTCTGACGCCCGTCGCTCTTGCCGACAAGCTCGACCAGCTGATCTTCGTTGCCAACCACATGGGTGAGTATGACCCTACTCATACTTTCGACCAGTGGTTTAAGGCTCAGGCACAGAAGAACCAGATGGGTATGTACGGTCTCTGTCCGGTACGCCGTATGGCTCAGAAGCTCGAGGATATGTCTGCCAGCGAGCAGATGGCCGTTCTCCGTCCTATCCTCAATGATTATCAGGCCCGTCTGGCACAGCTTGACAAGGCTGTCAGCGCTTATAAGCTCCGTGACCTCGGTGGCGTTGCCAATGCGCTGAATGGCACTTCCTCTGTCTGTCCCAGTGTGGGCTGTATGCCGACCATGGCTGAGAAGGTGAAGAACATGTCCATCCAGAAGCCGACACTCTTCATCCTCGACGCTGCCATCGTGGGTGGTAATCATGGTCTGCTGAAAGCGCTCGCTGATGCCGGCGTAAAGATTCAGGCTGTAGAATAATTTAGGAGTAAAAAATTAAAGAAGTAAAAAAGTAATACAATAGTAGGGACTTGAAGGATCAAGCCCTTTGATCCACCGTAGGGGCGGCCCTTGTGGCCGCCCTAACCGGAATTGATCCTCCGTAGGGGCGGCCCTTGTGGCCGCCCTAATCATGACGATGTAGGGACATGATTTATCATGTCTCGTCCGTGGCGTCAGGACGGCCACAAGGGCCGCCTCTACGGTGGATGATAAGAAACAGATAGCGGAAGAGTTGACTGACTCAAAAATTACACGATTTGCTGCTTACTTTGGATTCTTATTCTAGAAGGATAGAAGCGTAATTCTAGGTTATACGGACCCATTTATGAGGCAGAGCGTTCTATTCTACTAAGAAAATTTCGTAAACAGCAAGCAGAGAAAATTATCTCTGTTGTTTACGTCCCGTAAATACGTTGTTTACGATCGCGAAACACGTTGATTTTTTGCATAATCATTGAATATAGCGCTCTGTGGTGCATGAATATACGTGTATTTATGCAAGAAAAATTTCTGTCTTTTTCGGTTATTTCTTATGTGTCTGATAGTCAGATAGTTGTCAAACGTCTCTAAGATTCGCATATTTTTAACCAATTGTCTGATTGCTGATCTCCATGGGAATGGTTGACCTTTATACGGTATCAATAATAAGGAAGAGGAAGGGCTGCTGACACAAAATCATGCAGTTTTATGGTAATGAGTCAGTAATGGTTAAGAAAAAGGATGCCGGAAAGCATAAAAAAGATTACTTTTGCATCTTGAGATATCAGCCGCCAAAAAGCGGCGTCTTCTATCAGAAACAATCATACATACTCATCAACAAAATGAAAAAGATTTTCTTGTTTTTATTCTGTCTCTGTAGTCTTATGGCGATGGCAGAAACACCCGTAGAACGTTGGGGACAGCTTCAGGTGCGTGGCGCACAACTCTGTGATCAGCACGGACAGCCCGTCGTGTTGCGTGGCGTCAGTCTCGGCTGGCATAACCTTTGGCCACGGTTCTACAACCGTGGTGCCGTGAAGACGCTGGCCAATGACTGGCATGCTACGGTTATCCGAGCCGCCATGGGCGTGAAGATAGAGGATAACTATTTGGAGAATCCGAAGTTTGCGCTGCAGTGTATGGAGCCCGTCATCGAGGCCGCGATCCATGAGGGCGTGTATGTCATCATCGACTGGCATGCCCATGACTGTTATCCCGCAGAGGCAGCAGACTTCTTCAGCAAGATGTCGGCGAAATATGGCAAATATCCCAATGTCATCTATGAGCTTTACAACGAGCCGGTGAATGACTCCTGGGACACGCTGAAGAGCTATGCCCGTCGCGTCATTGCTGCCATCCGTAAGAATGATCCCGATAATATCATCCTCATGGGTTGTCCCCACTGGGATCAGGATATCGACAAAGTTGCGGTTAGTCCGTTGACGGGCGTGACGAATGTGATGTACACGCTTCATTTCTATGCCGGCACCCATAAGGACTATCTCCGTGACCGCCTGAAGAATGCTGTCGAGGGAGGCCTCCCCGTCTTCGTCAGTGAGTGCGCGGGGATGGAGGCTTCGGGTGATGGTCCACTGAATATTGAGGAATACAATAAATGGATTGATCTTTTGGAGCAGCTGAAAGTCAGTTGGGTCAACTGGTCATTATCCGATAAGAACGAAACATGTTCGATGCTGTTGCCAAGAGCCACAGCCACCGGTCCCTGGGCTGATGATGTCATCAAACCGTGGGGACGGGTAGTAAAGGCGAACTTAAAGAAATATTAAATCTCTTTGAATTGATCAGGAGTAAGTCCGGAAGTCTGAAGAATGATTTCTTCAGACACGCCGGCAGCCTTTAGTTTCCGTGCCATTTCTTTGGCCATTTCTATTTTCCCGGCGGTGATACCTTCTGCACGCCCCTTAGCTTCTCCTAAGGCAATGCCTTCTCGCTTTGCGGCATCCATACCATTGATGATATCCCGGTAGGCGCCGATACTCTGCTCGTAGGCTTTTAATTCCATAGGCTTGAATTTGGCTATTTCGGTAGTTTTGAAGAGTTTTTCGAAAACACGGTCTTGTAACTCAGTAGGGCGTTCCAAAAGGTTGGACATGTTTTTCAGACAGAACAGCCATTTATCTATCATCGTTTTGCAGTCGTCAAGTTCCTTGTTGAAGTTCGCCAATTCGATATAGATATACGTCAGTTTATCGTAGAAAACTTTCTTTTGATTGATATCCATGAGTTTTACTTCACGGAAGACGCCACTCTCATCACTTCTCTTATCTTCGGGAAAAGCAAAATTCAGCACGCCTATTGTATAAACAGGTTGCAACTCATAGTTCCACACGCCTTTCTTGGCCTGTTCTGTAATAGGGAAGGTAGAATAGTAGATGGACCGGTCTTTATAGAAATCCTGATACACATTCTGCATCTCAACAATGAAGCGAGAGCCGTCATCAGTGGTACAATAGACGTCGAAAACGGCTTTTCGTTGGCTTTCATTGCTTCCGAACTTCTCGCTATTGTTGTATTTTACCTCCACAATTTTCCTTTCACCGTCAAGCACAGCATTGAGGAAACTGATCAACAGTTCACGATTGAATGGTGTGCCGAAGATCCGTTTGAAACCAAAGTCGGTCAATGGATTGATATATTTCTCGCCAGCATGTATCATAGTGTATATCTTTAAATTGACACTACAAAGATAGTTATTTTTTTTCATTTTTCCAATAACGACGGGAATAATCAAACAATATCCTTCTTATTTATTTGTATTTTTGAAAAAATCTGCTTAATTTTGCAGATATGATAGATCGGTTGACCGTTGATAGAATTATGGAGGCGACGAATATCGTCGATGTCGTCTCGGAGTTTGTCTCACTGAAGAAGCGTGGGGTGAACTATATCGGCTTGTGCCCGTTTCACAACGACACCCATCCGTCATTCTCCGTCTCCCCGTCGCGTGGCATCTGTCACTGTTTCACTTGTGGCAAAGGCGGCAATGCCGTCAACTTCCTCATGGAACTGGAGCAGATGTCCTATCCCGAGGCTCTGCGCTGGCTGGCGAAGAAATATAATATCGAGATTAAGGAACGGGAGCTCAGCGATGAGGAGAAAGCCAAGGAAGGTGAGCGTGAGAGCATGCTCATCGTCAACGAGTGGGCCGCACAGTATTTCGAGCATATCCTCCACGAGGATGTCGACGGTATCGCTATCGGCCTGCAGTATTTCCGGCAGCGAGGCTTCCGTGATGATATCATCCGGAAGTTTCATCTCGGCTTCGCCCTTCCCGAGCGTTCGGCCCTTGCCGCAGAGGCTAAGAGGAAAGGCTTCCAACCGGAGTTCCTCACGAAGACGGGCCTCTGCTATCAGAAAGACGACGGCAGCCTCGCCGACCGTTTCGCCGGCCGTGCCATCTTCCCCTGGTTCTCCGTGAGCGGTAAAGTCATTGCTTTCGGCGGACGGGTCCTCGACAGTCGTACGAAAGGCGTCGCCCAGAAATATGTCAACTCTCCCGACAGTGAGGTCTATCATAAGGAGCGTGAGCTCTATGGACTTTATCAGGCCAAGAAGGCCATTGCCAAAGAAGACTGTGTCTATATGGTGGAGGGATATACCGATGTCATCTCCATGCACCAATGCGGCATTGAGAATGTCGTCGCCAACTCCGGTACGGCGCTGAGCTATCATCAGATCCGGCTTCTCCATCGTTTCACATCGAATATCGTACTGCTCTACGACGGTGATGCCGCCGGTATCCATGCTGCCCTGCGTGGTACGGACATGCTGCTGAAGGAAGGCATGCATATCAAGGTCCTCGTGCTCCCCGACGGCAATGATCCCGACTCTTTCGCCCGTAGTCATACGGCTGATGAGTTTCGGAAATATGTTGAAGACCATCAGACGGACTTCATCGCTTTCAAGAGTGATGTGCTGTTGCGTGGTGTCAACGATCCGATCAAGCGGTCGGAAGCCATCAACTCCATTATCAAGAGTATCTCCGTCATCACCGACCAGATTGTCCGCGCTACTTATCTTCACGACTGTGCCCAGCGTTTCGGTATCAACGAGGCCACGCTGATCCGACAGATGAACCAGTTCATCCGTTCCGCACAGGACGAACGGCGGAAAGAGGAACAGCGACAGGAATACCGGCAGAACGGCGAGCAGGCCGTTGTCCGTGGCAGTGCCGAACAGCGTGCCGCCGCTGCCGCCGGAAGTGCTGAGGCCCAGCGCGCCCGTGCTCATGCCGTCTCGCCGTTATCGCAAAAGGAGCAGAGCATCGAGCGTGACTTGATTCGTCTCGTCATCTGTCATGGTGAAGAGATCATGACGGTCCGTGACGCTGACGATAATCCCGTGTCGCTCCCTGTGGCACAGTATATCGCCATTGTCCTCGGCAATGATGACCTCCATTTCCAGACGCCCCTCTATGAACAGATTCTCCAGGAGTGTGTGGAACATATCGGCGAGGACGGCTTCCATGCCGAACATTATTTCACGCAGCACCCTGATCCCGCCATCAGCAAGCTCGCTG
This sequence comes from Prevotellaceae bacterium, assembly GCA_029226205.1. Lineage (GTDB taxonomy): Bacteria > Bacteroidota > Bacteroidia > Bacteroidales > Bacteroidaceae > Prevotella. The sequence continues at coordinate 4,321 of JAQXXT010000089.1, read as the reverse complement.
CCGACATGAGCGTTGATGTCCTCTCGCTGCCTGCCGCCATGCAGACGGAGAGTCAGCGTGATGCCGTCAAGCAGGACACCGAGAAACTTGTATTGAATTTCAAACTCCAGGTTGTTGAGAAACGGCTCCTCGAGCTGAGACAGCAGATCCTCGACAATAGTAAAGATCCCGAGCGTATGAAAGCCCTCATGCAGGAATACCGTGACATGCAGATCGTCCGCAACGGTCTGGCAAAGATGGTCGGTACCAGTCTCGTGGTTTAACCATTTAAAGACAGAAGAAAATAATATGATCCTATTCGCCATTGATGATATCATCGGTTATCTCGCCCTTGTCATCTTCCTCTTCGTGGGAAGTGTGGCATGGATACGTTTCCGGAGTTTCCTCTTGCCGGGGAAAGCCCTGGAACTCGATGCCTATGACGTACATTATAATCTCCATCTCCTCAAGCAGGCCCTCCGTGCCCTCAACTGTAAGTATAAGATTGCGAAAGACCATGACGACAGGATCGTACGCTATGACTATCAGAACGGCCATTTCCAAATCCGTATCCCCGCCGACAGTCCCTTTGTCCAGTTGATCTATCCGTTCTTCTTCACGACATCTGCCGACCACCTCGAAGCCGTCAGGACCATCTGCAACAAATGCAACCTCAGCAATGCCATGTGTCATATCATCTATACGAGCAATGCCGAGAAGAATGTCCTCGATGTTCATCTCACGGCCGGGCTGCTGCTCACGGAGAAGACATCGCGGAAGACCCTTGAGCGCGTCATGCGTAATGCCTTCGCCTGGCAGAATACCTTTGAGAAACTCTTCAAGGCCCATCTCGAAGAGAGCGCGCATGAGCAGACCCAGGACAACGAGCGTGATACGCTGCAGTTCAGTCGTGAGCTCTTCCTCTTGCGTGAGCAGGAACTTCTCACACAGCCGTTGCCGACGGTGGAACGGAGCACGGAAGAGAAGCCCGTCACCCTCGGCGATACCGTGGCGCGCATCTTCGGCCTGCACAGTATGGAACCGCTGAACCTCCAGATCACCCTCGTCAGTCAGCAGCATGACGACAAAGGTCAGCTGGCGGAGCCGAAGATGCGCGTCCTCACCGACAGTGATGAGATCCGTGGACTCGCCCTGCCGACACTTCTCTATGACAGCGACGGAAACGTGCTTGCCGATGAGGCCACGCTTCTGCTGGAATATATCGATCTCAGCAATACGACGACGCGCCAGCTCTCCCTTGTGCTGAATACGGAGAAAGAGAGTGGGCCGACAAGCTATTACCGTATCACGATGACGCTTCTGCCGCTGTCGCTGTCACGTGAGGTTACGGCGGAGAGCCGTGAGAACCGCGTGGAGACCGTGAGTGTGCTGGCGGCCTATGACCGCCGCGGCGCTGAGGAGAAGACGGCGGAGTTCAACTACATGTGGAAGGAAGCCATGGCGAAGGGGCAGGCCGATGGCAAGAACAGTGATGAGGAACTGACGCCCGAGGAGCGTTTCATCTGTCACTGTCAGGACTCCCATGCCGCCCGCTGGTGCTACGAGGGCCGGAAATATTATCTCGCCGGCCGTTTCCTCGAAGCGCTCACTCCGCTGCTCAATGCCTTTGACGTGCTGGAAGGGCAATACGACAAGATGGATGATAATCAGCGTGAACAGTTCCATGACCTCTGTTATATGATCGGGTTCTGCTACTGCGAGCTGCAGCGCTACGAGGAGGGATATTTCTATCTGAATATTATCATGCCGTTGAACCGGATTACGTATACTGAGGAGTTTATCAACTGTATCGTCAACATGAATGATTTCCGTGCGGTACATTATATCGACGGACTCCTCATGACACTTGAACATCCAATCATTGATATTCAGCAGGGTGACGATGACGACGAAGAAGAGGATGAAGAGGAGAATGGTGACGGCGGACAGACGGCGGAGAGTCATGGCAATAATGAGACTTTCGGCTATCTCACGGCCTTTAAGAATTTCCTCCGTCGTCGCAAAGCCTATGCGCTGATCAACTTCGGACATCATGAGGAAGCGGAGAAACTGCTCAGGGAGATGCTTAACGAACCCGACAACAGCGACTTCGCCATTCAGGAACTCGCCTATCTGCAGAAAATAAAGGAGGAAAAATCATGATGACCACGTTCCAGGTCTTTAGTCTGCTGATGTATATCAGTTATGTCGTACTCGTCATCGCTACGATGGTCGTTGTCCTCTTGGAGAACCGCCAGCCCGTGAAGACGATGGCATGGCTGATGGTGCTGTGGTTCGTCCCCTTCGTCGGTATCATCCTTTATTTCTTCTTCGGAAGGAATACGAGAAAGGAGCGGATGATCTCCGACCGCAGTCTGAACCAGCTGACGCGGCGCTCGATGTTTGAATATGCCGAACAGCCTAACCTGCACATCCCGGAGAGCAAGCTGCCCCTCGTCAGGCTGTTGTCAAACCGTAACTATGAGGTGCCGTTCAAGGATAATGAGGTGGAGATCTTCACGAGTGGTTATGAGTTCTTTCCCGCTTTATTGCATACTATTGCCGGCGCGAAACATCATATCCATCTCGAGTCGTATATCTTTGAGGATGACTCCCTCGGCAACCTCGTCGCCGACGCCCTCATCGCGAAAGCACGACAGGGTGTGGAGGTTAGGCTGATCTATGATGATGTGGGCTGTTGGAATGTACGGAATTCCTTTTTCGAAAGGATGCGTGAGGCTGGCATCGAGGTTAACGCCTTCCTGCCGGTACGTTTCCCCGCTTTCACGGGAAAGGTGAACTACCGTGATCACCGGAAAGTCTGTGTCGTTGATGGCAAATGGGGCTTTATCGGCGGCATGAATATCGCACGGCGTTATGTCCAGGGAACAAAGCGGGAGCCGTGGCGTGACACCCATCTGCGGGTCCGTGGCGGCGGCGTCTATGGACTGCAGCGCACTTTCCTTGTGGACTGGTATTTCCTGGATCGCACGCTCATCACCGACCGGAAGTATTATCCGCCGTTGGATACGCCTATCTCCAATAACTGTCTCATGCAGGTCGTCACGAGTGGACCGAATATCCCCGATCCCGATATCATGCAGGGATATGTGCGGATTCTGTTGGAGGCGAAGCGTTATGTCTATATGGAGTCGCCGTATTTCCTGCCGACGGAGCCTGTGCTCTTTGCCATGCGTGCTGCCGTCCTCGCCGGTGTCGATGTGCGGCTGATCATTCCGCGTCATGGCGACGCCAAACTCGTGGAGTGGGCGTCGCGCTCGTATGTCCGTGAGGTGCTCGAAGGTAACGTGACGGTTTATCTCTATGAGGGAGCGTTCAACCATTCGAAACTCCTCGTGAGTGATGACTTTATCTCTACAGTGGGAAGCACGAATGTTGACTTCCGTAGCTTTGAGAATAACTTCGAGGCCAATGCCTTCTTCTTCGACGAGGGAATGGCACTGCGTATCAAGCATGTCTTTGAGGAGGATGAACGGCACAGTATGCTCTTCACGGAAGAGAAGGCGATGCAGCCGAATTTCTGGAAACGGCTTGGTGAGAGTATCATCCGCCTGCTCTCACCATTACTGTAGGGATATGATTCATCATGTTCCGCAAAATGTGGGGACATGATGAATCGTGTTCCTATCTGAAAAGGGAGAAGTTGACGCTGCCGTAGGCACGGTGCTCGAGGAAGCGGGGATGGGACGAGAAGTCGTTATGCTTGCCGTGCTCGAAGATGAAGAGACCATCGGGCTTCAACAGGTCTTTCTCCAAGATGAGGTCGGGGATTTTCGGCAGTTGTTCGAGGGCATAAGGGGGATCGGCGAAGATGATGTCGAACTGCTGATGGCAACTCTTGAGGAAACGGAACACGTCGCCGCGGATGAGAATCTCGTTTTCCTCTCCGATCTTCTCAAAACACTGACGGATAAAGGCGGCATGGTCACGGTCGGCTTCTACGCTGATGACATGACTGCAGCCACGGCTCATGAGTTCGAGGGAGATGCTACCCGTACCAGCGAAGAGGTCAAGGGCCTCGGCACCGTCGAAGTCGACATAGCCGCGCATGACATTGAAGATATTCTCTTTGGCAAAATCGGTCGTCGGACGGGCTTTGAACGTCCGTGGAATCTCAAAATGACGGCCTTTATATTTTCCTGTGATTACGCGCATAATTATTTTATTATTATTTCCTCTCGTAGGGTGCGGCCCTTGTGGCCGTCCTAACGCCGTATTTGTTTCCGTAGGGTGCGGCCCTTGTGGCCGTCCTAACGCCGTATTTGTCTCCGTAGGGTGCGGCCCTTGTGGCCGTCCGCGATATTAGGACGGCCACAAGGGC
>JAQXXT010000088.1 GCA_029226205.1 Prevotellaceae bacterium | reverse complement strand
TATTTACCTTCATACACTCAATGTTTAAATTGTGGGGAGTCGGTTAGGCCCTCCGTTTCCTTTTATCTATTGCAAAGGTACAACAATTATCTGTAATATCAAAACATTTAGTGTTAATTACATAAAAATGTATTAAGACTTTATTTTAATAACTTAAAAAATAGTTTATAACCACCACAAGCAAAGAATACTATTGAATAAGCAATTATCGCTGCAATTATATTTTCTGCCCATGTAAGTGTTTTCTTTCTCCTTGATAATTTTGTAGCTCTTTCATCTTCTTCATACAAATCCTCCTCGTTGACATATTCCGTATTATCCGTTTCAGCTTGATACTGGTACGCAGACTCCTTTTCTCCGGATGTATTAGAGGTATCGACAGTATCATCCTCACGGTACACTTGCCAAGTATATCCCTTCTCCTGCCCCTCGAGCATCATGTCAACAACCTTACGGGTATCGGGGTCAGAGAGATGGTCATAGGCTTCCTTGGCCATGCCGAACAGCTCTGCGGCATTGTCCATCTTGCAACGGTCGGGGTGGTACTTGATAGCCAACGTCCGCCATGCCTTCTTGATTTTCTCGTCGGTAGCGTTCCGCTCCACTCCGAGAACTTTATAATAGTCAATCATATCTTTCTTTGTTATATTATATTTATCATCATGTTCGCTTTATAAATTCTTCCAGAGTCTCGTTATCTTTCATCTTGTATAATTTCCCTTCCTTGATATCGTCTAAGCCTTTTTTAATAGACTCCAGTTCATCCTTGGAAAGGATGTCATCGTCTGTCATATTAGTCTTTCTATACTCAGCAATTTCTGATCTCAAGTTCTTGATATGCTCACTTATCATGAACGTTCTGAAGATCTCTAAATCTTTCCGAGAATGGGAATCTATCAGAGACTGGATATATTCTGCCCTGTCCTCCTTGTTTACCCGGATGGGAGGAATACCGAACTCATACTGGAGATGGTTCATCAGTAAACGGGCCATGCGTCCGTTGCCGTCCACCCATGGATGGATATCAACAAGGACATTGTGGGCATCGATGGATAGGAGGTACTTCTCGTAGATATCGTTGCTTGTTAGACGATACTTTCTGCCACTCTCCATGATACTGCAAAACTGTCGGAGACGGTCTGGAACCTTGTGCCAGTCCATGTAAGACTTTCCACCTGCCCCCGCAGTAACATTGACAAGGCGGAGATCTCCACGGGATGAATCAAACGTACCGTTCAGCGTGCTGTAGACCCGCCCGGTCCGCCGCATAACAAATGATGAAAGATGTTTGAGAAGGCCGATTGTGATTGGTGTGTGCTGGGAGGCCAGTTCCATGCTCCGCTCGTAGGCAGCCTTGAGATCGAGGTTCATATTGAGCTCGTTAATGGTCTTTCCCTTTGTCGCTATGCCATCATCGAAGAGAACGGTGTTCTCTACCTCGGTCATAGTTGATCCTTCTATAGCCGTGGAATGGGTGACGAGGGAGTAGAGGTAGAACTTCTTATAGTCCACCTGCTTGTCAATTCCCAGAAATTTGTACTCGGATATCAACTTCAAAAGATCATCCTTATCTGTCATATCTCGTCATTTTACAATTTTATAAGCTATCAATCCTCTTCTTCCCTTTCGGTGCATAAGTCCAAACAAGGAAAATTACTCCTATAATGGATCCTATTAAGAAGACTACACTTAACCCGTCCATAACAATAATCTATGATGTCGCTTAAAGACTTTCCAGCCACTTCTTCCCACTAGGCGTTTCGAGCCAGAGATAGTAGGCCAAAGCTATTAACGTTGTCAACGTCAGAGTAAATCCTAACATATTCATAGCCTACAAACTTTCCAGCCATTTTTTTCCATTTGGAGTTTTCATCCAAAGGGAAAATAATGCTGTGCATATTATGACTGCAAGAAAAAAAATAGTCAAATAATCCATTTTCATTTTAATATATTATTACCAATCCTCGCTAATCCTATCGTAGAGATTATGCCAAGAGTTATTTTTATCCATGCAGAAGCTCCTTCTGTATCAAATAGAGGAGTTATGCCACCTAGAACAGATGCTGCAAATGTTAATTGTGAGAGATTCAAGAAGTAACCACCAACTTTTTCTCGCCGGGTCTTCTCCTTTTCTCTCTGTTCTCTTTCTGTTACCATTCTACCTAACTTTATCTGCTGCAAAGATAAGGATAAATCCCGAAAAGTCCAAATGTATTGACATAAATTTTCTGAATATTTTTCATCTTCCTTGTTAAGGATATATAACCTCTAAAATTAACAAATTTGGAGTTCACATAAGGTGGCAAGATTGCTATAATCAACAAAGAGGAAAATATCAATGTTAAGAAAATTACTATATTTTCCGCCGTTTCCGAGTCTCCCCTATTTTTATTTATTTTGTAGGAAAAACGAATAAAATCCGCAGCAAATATGGACAATCAGCAACAACCGCAGGAGGAAAATATCGACCGCTCCTCCACTCAGAAGCAGCAGACTCAATCAGTAAAGCTACCCGACTGGATTCAGAAAGGGAAAGAGATCGAGGTATGGCCTGTCAGTCATTACAACGACTCTGAGTCACAGAACAATCAAGACAAGAAGCCTGTTAAAGTTTTAGTCACCATGATAGATGACAGGTATATCCACTATGCCAATGACGAGATCAATGGCATGTTACCTATCACGGACTATGCCAACGAGGCCCGGAAACCCGAGCCGAACATCCTCATGAATGACAAACTTCATGTGATCTCGGCGGGCAACTATTATGATGACAAGAAGTTTGATATCATGAACGGCTTGGGAGAAGTGTATACCCATTCCACCAGACAACAGATTGCTAAGAATTTAAAGACCGTGGACCTCTTCGCCTCCTATGCCGCAAATGAAATTGCGGAAAACATTACCAAGGCTCAGAAGACGCAGGGATTCCCGGAGTTCCCGGTGCTTGTCCCTGTTCCGGACCATACGGGAAAGGCAACCTATAACAAGGAGATTTGTGACCAGATTTCCCGCATGACGGGTATCTTTGTCGCTGATTTCCTTGTAGGCAACAAGCATAAGCCTCTTTATGATCTGAAGAAACAAAGTCTTGATGTTGAAGACATAGACCTCGGTATCCATTCGGTTCATAAGATACCGGAAAAAAGCACTCCTATACTCATTGACAATGTATTGGGCACCGGCAAGACTCTCTCTGCCGCTTGGGAGGCCATTAAAGGAAATGATGAACAGCCCGTTCTTGCTTTCGTTTACGCCGACGATCCGCAGGCGTTAAAGTCAAAGGACATTGTTGTTTCCCATACGACAGCAACAGGGATCATTCAGGACGGCGGCATCGCTGCCACAAATGATATTGCCGAAAAAGTAAAGACGGATATCCCGCAGCAGGATAGCATGAGGAATAATAGTATCCGTTTCTCCAAGGAGAATGATAGCTTTGTCGGTCTTCCTGATAATGTAAGGCTTGGTAAGCCCGACAGGGATAACGACGGAAATATTGTTCAAATGGTGGATGACGACATCCATCGTCTGGAGCTTGCGTGTCCGCCGGAGAATCTCGACAAGGTAGAGATTCGTGTGTTCCTCGAGCCCCACCGTGACGCCGGCATGGATCCGGACCATATCGCTGACGTTTTGGCCGACAAGGGATATATCAACGACGAGGACGTAAAGACTGAGATAGCATCGGATCAGAGCTTCAATTATGTCACCGTTGACAATATCGAGGAAGCCAACAGGATACTCTCCCTCGCCGAGGCATTGGACAAAGGACAAGACATACCGGCGAAGGTTGCTAAAGGTGAGACAGAGAACGTAAAACAGCAGGAGGCACAAGAAGAGGAAGAGGCAGAGAATACAGAAAATAAGTCTGAAGAAGAGAAAACTGATAAAGCCATGGCTCTTGGATTTGATGAGGAGAAGGGTAAGTTTACCAACGTTCCAGAGGATCTTGATTACGTTTCTCCAGAGATTCGTAATGATGACAAAGTCACCGTTGCCTTGACTAAATATACTACTGTAAGGCTCTATCACAATGCCGAGCACGGATTTACTGGCTATAAAGTTGACTTGGCTCCGAAAGTCTTGCCGGATGATGACAAGAGCGAGATCAAGGACCAGACAGATAAATTATTCGAAGCTCTTAATGACAAGGGATATGTCTGGATTGCTTCACGAAACCCCTTAAACGAAAACGGCGGCCTTGAGACGGAATATATCCTGACAAAGGATTTTGAGGCAGCCAAGACTTTGGACAGTCTCATCAATAAATTCAGAAACGGCGAAACTATCCCGGAGGCTAAAGGGGACCAGTTGGATACATATATTCCCCTTTTTGACTCGAACAACCCGATGATTGGAAAGAAGTTCTATGGCAGTATCTCTGACGGTAAGAAAGAAGGTACGTTTACCATTACCAATGCCTTCTCAATGGACTATGAGCAAGAGCACATGCAGTACAGCTATGCCTTCCGGCCCTCTATCGGAAAAGGTAAGGACAATACCATTACCTTTAGCAAAACTAACTATCTAGACGGAAAATCCACGGCCCTTGCTGATGACGCCCTATTCGTCTCTAAGGTGACTGGTATTCCTCTTCAAGACTATGTACCATCGAATGGATTCTATCAGGAGTACGAGCATGGTGGCGGCGCCTCAATGATAAAGGTGGATCTGCCCTATAATATCGTATCGGCAGAGAAAGAAGATATGGATGCGAATATCAAGAAACTCTTGGCAGCAGGTGCTGATGTTATCGTCAAGGATTCTTATGGTAAGAAAGAGGCTGAATATCATGCCAAGATGGCCTCCTACGGTATGATTAGAGTCTCGGATCTCAACAAGTGTATCAAGGACGGAACCCTTCATAATGTAGAGGATTATTCCGAGCGGCAGGAGAAGGAAGATGAGGAAAAGGCTCTCGCTGACTATCTCGGTGAGGGCTTCCACTGGGATCGTGGCAACGCCTCGCCGTTACAAGGAGATTTGTCACTTACTCCCAACACTGGCATGATCTCCCTTCATGGAGAAGATACCATCGAGAGCATGACGGTCGAAAACGGGCATGTCATCATCGGGAAAAAAGCTCCGACCAGCGATCTCGTGGTCACTCTTCCGTATACCGCATTCTCATTCTCCCGTTATCAGAGAGAGGCATTGAGAAATTGGATTGATATCGCCGGCATCAAGGACGAGGCGAAGAGGGTTACTCCTAAAGACGGCCTGATCTTTGAGGTTAAGACGGATCCTATCCTTCCACGAGGTAAGTATGTCTTTGCTTTGACCCGCCCCGACGGAGCGGAAGGACTTGCCGTGCCCTACGAGAACAACGACTTCAATGCCGTCGGCAACTTCCCCGTAGATGTCAAGAAACTCCAATGGGGACTCGCCACGCAGAGATATGAGACCAAGGGGGAGTTTCTTCCTAAGAAAGAGCTTAAGAATACATTCGACAAGCAACTTAACAGTTGGTACAACTTGTATTACGAGATTAGAAACCTCCCGGTCTTCACATACGACAAGCGTGGAAATTTCGGGCCAGATCGGGTATCTGTAATTAACACAGACAATGTCGGGCTTATACTACCCCAAATGACCGAAGAGCAAAGATTCTACGCAGACCAAGCCCTGAACAAGAAGGGATACTTCTTCATCAACGCCGACCTTTTTGAGAATAATCACCCTGTAAAGAAAGAAGACCCGCAATGGAGAATCGGTGAAGGCATTGATGTCCGACAGGCATATATCGACGCTCTCGGAGGTAGTGATGCCGAGAAGATGTACAACTGGCAGAAGAGTACTGTTGACCCTATAACAGCCACAGATGGCATTAACGCTGCTCTTCAAAGAGGTGACTACAAGCAGGTTGGATTACTTGGAGATTCCTTGGATGAGCGCAGGATAAAATTTGCCCTCGAAAAGGAGATTATCAGAAACCTTCCGGATAATTTCCGGTGGAACGACTTAGAAAGCAAGACGTGGTGGCCTACTTTTTTAGGCTATGATCACAACGTTACTCCTTCTGTCATGGAGGTAAAGGACGCACATCTGACCATTCAGGCGAGAGATAAATCTGCGGCAGATGGCAGAGAGATTGAGAAGCCTTTCGATGTCCGTGCCATGGGACTGGAGAATATCCATAAGTTGGACAAGTATCTTGAAGTGACGGGGTACTATAAGGACTCTCCCGCCATCGTACCGACTATAGGCACTACATTCTCCCTCGCCAACGATAATCATAGCTATGTTGTGACAAATGTACAAGACACAACAGTCGAAGTAAGTCCCGACGATAATGCCAACGTCCATGTTCAGATTCCTTCCATGGAGGCTACCGTAGTGGCTTATGACAAAGATCATAACAAGACAGAGGGTAGCCTAAATTCTATGGATCTTAGAAAATTCCAAGAGTCCATCATTGATGGCACTCTTTCAATAGGAGATAAAATGTCAGAAGAAGAGACCAATCGCATCTCCTCGGGAAAGGACAATTCTGTTTCTCTCGAGGAAAAGGAAATCGTGGATACCCTCGGTGAGGGCTTCCACTGGGACTGGCATCATTCCCATGAGCGTCAGCGGACTGACCTGTGGCTCAATCAGGACGGAACCATCATCGAAGATCCAGATGATCCTGAAGCGGAGCAGAGAATACAGAGCGTGGACGTGAAGGACGGCAGGCTTCATCTTGTGGACGGTCTTCACCACAGGGAGGTTCCATTTGACAGCCTTATGAAAGAACAGACGGAGGCCTTGAAACGCTGGATTGATTTCGTCGGCATCAGAGAAGGACATGCACCTTTAGTTCCCGATGAGGGTCTGGTGTTCAAAGTCAACCATGACACCACGTATCTTCCTAAGGGTAAATACGTCTTTGCCCTTAATGACATGTCGAGGACAAAAGCCATCGCCATCCCCCTCGGGGAGCCCTTGGACCGTCCGCATTTTCCGTTAAACTTCGATTCTTTTCAAAGAGGCTTGGTCAAGCAGGACTTTACGACGGAGAGACAGTATATCTCCAAAGAGGGACTGGATATGGCCATAAAGGACTATATTGGAAATATGGCCAAGAAATTTCATGAGATAGACAACCTTCCCGTCTTTGAGGTGGAAAAGCCAAATTCAAAGGAAATTACGACTGTCAGCCCACTCAATGAGGATCAGACGAGATTTATTGTCAGCCAGTCACCCAACAATGTCTATGATAGGCGCAAAGTGAATTATACTCTTGAGAGCTTCGGCCTTACGGCACTGGAAGCCAAAAACTGGGAGGTCGAAAACCCTGTCAAGGCTGATGATGATCCCTTAAATATGAACTGGCCCTATATCAAGGATTCCGCATTTGATGTACGTAATTTTCTCGTAAAGGCTGTGGGAGACAATGAGGCTGAGTATGTATACAATCACCAAAGAATTCAGCCACAACTGCATCTTAACAATGTCTTCTATGACCCTATGTTAAGCCAGTTGAGTCATCCGGCAATCGCAAAGCCAAACATTCCTGTCTCCACACTGGGAGAGACGGACGAGGATCGGCAGATAAAGTCAGAGCTTGAAAAGAAAATACTCTCAAGACTTGACGAAGGCTATGTATGGGACTATCAACAATATCCATTACAGACAGGCCCCATCTCTCCATATATTGGAGATAAAAAGGAGATTCATAATTTACAGATTAGAGACAAGCATCTTCTCGTAAGTATCGCCCAGTCCCTCGCTCCTGATAACCGTGTATATGCCTCTTATCTGCCAAAAGAAGACTTGAAACGTCTTGATAGATATTTCGAGGTAACAGGACAGTATAAGGATAGTAAGGCGGTTATGCCGAGTACTGGCATAACCTTCCAATATAAAGGGAAAAATTATATAATCGGAGATGTTACACCTCCAGATTTAGAAGGAACACTCGTCTCTTCTTGCTACGAGATAGATGATAAACTGCAAAGAGTTAACAAGGATCGAGTTTTGCCCGATCTCCAACTTAACTTACAGGAGTTTCAAGACGCCATCATCAATGGTGCCCTTACAAAAGGTAAAAATATGACAAAGAAAGAAACGGAACGTATCATCATGGGACTGAACGAGATGTCCCAGACAGAGCAGGATGTCCTTGATTATCTCGGTGAAGGATACCACTGGGACTGGAAGGACTCCAAACTTCACGGATTCCAGATCAATATCGACAATACCAATGATATCACCCAGTCAGACCGCACGGCCTTGGCTCTTTCCAACAATAAGTCTGTTGAGGAGATTACGAGAGTGGACGTGTTCGACGGACGTGTCAATGTCGCTACTGAGGACGCTTATAAGTCAGGCATACTGCTCAGTGACCTGTCCCAAGAGCATCAAGACGCCTTCATGCGTTGGGTGAAGTTCTCAGGTATCAAGAACGGGCAGGACGAGATAAAGGTTGGCGTAGGACAGGCGTTTCAAGTGTCAACCGGGCAGAATATTCCATGGGGTCCCTATGTCATCGCTCAGACCAACAAGGACGAGAGTATGGGTCTTGCTGTCCCTATTTCTACGGATGACGACCGTCTGCGTCCCGCTTTCCTAATCAACAAGGATGTTCTGAAGCAGAGACTCGTTGACCTTACCTATACCTCTCCACAGTCATTTTCCAAGGAGTATGCGATCAAAGCCGAGGACAGCCATATCAAGAACTTGAGCAACACTTTCTATGACATTGACTGTAACGATGCCTATAAGACAAAGGACGGCAATCGTGTTTCCCTGCTTCAGGAATGGCAGGCAGACTTCCTGAAAACCCTTGCTCCTGACCATACAGACGGACGCATTGACAGTCAGATGCGCACGTACAAGTTTGTAGCCGTGGATGCCGACTCATGGGCAAAGGCAAAAACCGAGGATGTCCCTGATAAGTTCAAGTTTTACGGCGATTCTGATTTTGACCTCCGTCCTGCCTTTGAGCGTGCGCTCGGTGAGGAGGGCGCAAAAACCCTGTACAATCAGATCAATTACCAAAAGCATATTGTTTCTGATGATTCCATCCTCGAGGAGATGCGGGACAAGAAGTTTAACGGAGAGCTCGAGAAATCAGGGCTGCTCGGCGAGATACAAGAGACTCCCAAGCTCACCGTCGGCGAGTCATTCAGTCTAAAGGACCAGAAAGGCAAATGGAGAGACTATACCGTCGCTGTCACTGAAGGTGACGGCAGCCGTGGCATTGCCGTGCCGTTTGGTTTTGATGAGACCTACCGCCCTGCCATGGAGCTGACAGCAGAGTCACTTCAAGGCAAATATGACAACCAACAGGCCGTCCGTAATGGTGAAGTATCCCGTAGTACCACGTTGTTTAGAGCGAGAAACCATATTATTGACACATTTTCATTCCTTAGAAACTTGGACGAATGGCCGGTCTTAAAGACGGATAACGGTCAGCGGTTCAGCGCTTTCCGTGGCTCGCAAGTCAACTTCCTTGAAAAATTATCCTCCAAGGAGGACCGTGAGACTATGGAGAAGATGTTGGATGTCCACGGATTTGTAGCTGTTGACCCCGACAAATGGACGAGGAATCTGAATGAGCCCACTCCCGACAGATACGAGTTGCCCGCCATGCCCGGAATAGATCTCCGCCCTGCTTTCGAGCGTATCCTAGGCACGGAGGACGCCGCAAGGCTGTATAATCATCTGACACGTCCTCTTCCCATCATCACTGATGAGAATACGTACAAGGCTATAGCCTCTATGGAGAAAGCTCACCAGTTTAACAAACACCGTGAGGAGGGATTTCTTGGCACCACGGAAGGAAAGCGCATCGAGGACATAATTGTATCGAAACTGGGAGCCCGCCATGGAAAGGAATATCACTGGAACAGTCTCGACGAAGGTCATTTCGGCTTTACCGTTAAGACGAAGGACAACCCGGCTTTTGATGTCTTCAGACTGGATAGCGCAGATCACAGAGTCAATATCAGTAACCGGCAAGGGGATCGTGTGGCCCTACGTGACCTCGACCCATCCGAGATCAAGAAGATTGACAGGATGCTCAGTGTCACGGGTGAGTATTATCATCATGACAAGATTGAGCCCGAGATAGGGACCGTGTTTGCCGTCAACGATCCAAAGACAAATGCCCGGACCAGCTATGTCATCACGGGAACAATAGATTACTCAGGCGACACCGGTTATGCGGCCAAGGCATTCGACGACGCTCTCAACCCCATTAAGGGCAAGCTGTATGCCTTCGAGGATAAGTATGACTTTCAGAAGGCTGTTGTCGATGGAAAAATTACGCCGTACCGCTTCATGGAGAAGGAGGACGTGGACCGTATCAAGGAAGGCAGGATCAGTGAGCAGTCCATGACAGACAAGAAAGCCCTTGGAAACAAGTACGCCGCACTTTACGACAAGGCTCAGAAGTTCCTTGAGACTAAGGAAAGACCTGCCGATGTCAAGAAGATCGACTACCTCGCTCACGAGCTCATCAATGCGTTTGAGCAGTATGTCAAAGCCTCCCCCGCTACCAATCCCAATTTGGTTAAGTCCGACCGGAAGGTTCTCATGAACATGGTCAACAATATTACCACCCTTGACTATGTCCTCGACAAGCCGCAGGAGGACAAAGACCATCTTGACAAGATCTTCAACAGGAATGACGGTTTGTTCTTTGACCTTACAGAGGATGGTAGACAGCACGCCAAAACGTTCTATATGTCCAATGACGGGCAGCGCCAGCGTGTTCAGGACTGGCAGATGGCATACCTCAATATGGCCCATCCGGACAGCCTGCGTATTGTGGACATGGACATGAACCGCTATGACTATTATTATCAAGGAGGCAGGGAGCTTCTTAACATTCTGCCTGAAAGAGAATTCACGGACAGCAGGACCGGTCGTCCCATGACGCCGCAGGATCTACGGGAAAAAGGAAAGGCGGTCTGGAACACATCCGACATAAAGGACCTTAACGATATTCATTCCGCTATAGCCTCCTTCGGCATGATGGATGAGTATCGTGACAGATACGAGAATCCTGACAACAGTCAGAAAATCGGCCAGAATCATTCCTCAATAGATGGCGAGTTCTACAAACTCAGTCTGTACGGTAAAGCCGATTATGCTATGGCCAAGAAATATGAGGACAAGACTATCAAGAATCTTGGCATGTACTCTTCGGACGTACGGATGGACCATATCGTTGTCCGTCCCCATGACCAAATCAATGAAGGCGGCGGTAACTATGTGGGACTGAATACGACGGTCAATACGGAGTTCAGGCCCTATGAGGTGTACCGTCACTTGCAGGATCACCCCAAAGATATCACTGAGGCCATGCCGAATAACCTGAGAAAGCTGAACACGTTGATGGCCCGTGCTGACAGGTATCTTGCGCAGATGGACCCAAAGAATCCTGATGTCCTTCATAAGGAATATAACACGGATATGCTCTCAGGAGGATCCGTCCAGACACATCTTAACAAACTTGGCATGATGATGGAGGTGGTATCCGCTGAGTTCGCCTACAAACGGGCCACGAATACCCTCACTGACAAGGACAGGGAAAGATATGCCGGCCTGTTACTGGATACCAAGAAATCAAAATACGCTTCCAATCTTGCGGGTATGGTAAGTCCTGACAAACTGGACAGTACTACCCGCTCCAGATTCAATCGTTACCTCACCGAGGGTGCCAAGGACTTCTTGAATTTAACCGAGCATGACAATCTTATGGGCAATAAGGAAAAGGATAACCGACGGTTCCTTCTTCTCGGCAGTCCAGAGCTTCACGCCCGTAGAATGCAGGAATACTACGACTTTAGAAACGCCGCCAAGGAGCTTGACAGCCTCCCCAAAGAGCAAAAGGATGAGTATAGTCTAATCATTGACCGTCTGCACGAAGAAGCTAAGAAGATGCAAAATACCGGGATTCAGGCTTCCCCGGTGGCGAACGAGGTCCTGACGCCGAAAGAGAACGATTCCCAACAGAAAGGCGAAGGTCAGTCTTCCTACTATGATTTCGTGCGCAAAACGATAGAGAGAGTCAAAGCCAAAAACGCAAATACTATCGTGCTGTTCAACAGTGGTGATGTCTTCATCGCCTACGGTAAGGATGCCGAAAAACTAAAAGATCTGCTCGGTCTGCCTCTTATCAAGGCTGACAAGCCTGAAGATATGGATAAGGTCGCTTTCCCGCATCGTGCCCTCGACACTTATCTTACAAGAATGATAAGAAAAGGCAACCGTGTAGCCGTCTATGATCCCAAAGAGGATATTCGGCAGCGGCCCGGAGAAAAGCCCGATGGCTTGTCAACAGCGCATGACGTAGGTCCCAAAGTACCTCAAAATAGTAATTCCCCCGGCATTCAGATTCCCGATATCAGCCGTCTCAATACGGACCGTATCGACATGAAGAAGAACGGCCAACCATTTGTATTCATCATGAAAAGAATGGATAAACGGCACACACTTCCAGACATGCCGGATGAACGAATACCCCGTTTCTTCGTCGGCGCCCAAATTGACGGGAAGAGGCATTATAGAGAAATTCCCAAGATGGCTTACATGAATACGTTCCGGGCAGAAGACAAGGAACGCTACAAGTTCGCCCTTGCCGCTGCCGCTTTCTCTGATATCCTTGGGTTGAAGGGGGCAGATGAGAAGATAGAAGCCTCACAGCAGGAGCCCGAGAAGGAGGGTCCGTCAGTATCGAATTCTCCGAAGTCTGAGGAGAAGGAAGAAACACGTCGTGGAACCAGTTTTAAACTAGGCTTTTAGAATTCCAATAGTATTCCCCGTTCCGTGCTTTCGGTCATTTGACCGGTGTTCGGAGCGGGGATTTTTTGTGCCATTTTATGAGGATATATAACTTCAAAAATTAACAATTGGGAGACCGAAAAGAACGCTAAACACAACGATACGAGCGATGGAGAAAATATAAGTGTTAAGAAAATTACTATATTTTCCGCCGTTTCCTAGTCTCCCTTATTTTCATTTATTTTGTAGGAAAAATAAGACATAGAGCGCTACTTATAACTTAATGCTGAAGCTCTGTAAAACAAGAAAACAACAATAATAAAGAAAGAATATGGCAAAGAAAAAGAAAGACGAAGATGTCATCTCGGACGCTCAAAAGCGAATGTTCGAGCGTTTTGCTGAGATGATTATTGACCGTATGAAAGAGATGAAAGCCTCGGACTGGAAACAAGGCTGGGCTAATTCATCGCTCTTTGGCGGTTATCCTCAAAACATCAACGGTCGTGAATATACTGGCTTAAATGGTCTACTTCTCTATCTTGAAACGCAAGACAAAGGGTATAAAACGCCTGTTTACCTTACATGGGCGCAAGCACAAGAGTTAGAATTGAGTGTTCATGAGAAACATGGTTTCCCAGTCTTCTGTCGTTTCAAATCTTATAGGAAACAGGATGCGAAACCGGGTGAAAAAAAATTTATCACCCCTTCTAAGTATGCGGGATTGTCTGACGAGCAGAAAGATAACTATAAGGAATGTTGGAGAAAGAAAGTAATTACTGTCTTCAACATCGACCAGACAGAAATGAAGGAATTGCAGCCTGAAAGATACAATGCCTTCTTGGAGAAATTCAAAAAGCCTGAGCTTAAACATGATACTGACGGAATGTATACCAATCTTGAGCTTGATCGCATGATGGACAAGCAGGAGTGGGTATGTCCGATTCATAATGACAAACCCTCACCTAGTGCTTTTTATCGTCCTTTGACTGATGAGATTACCATCCCTATGAAGGAACAGTTCAATATCAGCAAAACACCAGAGGAAGTGTTCAAGGATGGCATGGAATATTATTCCACTGCCCTCCATGAGATGGCCCACTCCACTGGTAACGAAAGCAGACTCAACCGTAAATATGCATACGCCAAGGAGGAACTTGTCGCCGAGCTTACTGCCGCTGTGGTTGGCATGAATTTAGGTTTCGATAAGAGAATCTATAACAATAATGCGGCTTATCTCGATTCTTGGATTAAGGATCTTTCGGATGATCCTAAATATATCCGAAATGTTTTTGACGATGTCAATAAAGCTGCCAGAATGATTGATGGGAAAATTGTGGAGCAGCGCAAAGCAATCGCAGAGGAACAAAGCACCAAGGATGCTCAGACAATCGATATTCATGAGGACGAGAACCCCAGTACGAATATCAAGGAGATGACGGATAAGTATGTTGCCGAGGGTATGTCTCCCGAGGAAGCTCAGGAGCATGCCAATGAGGATGCCAACGAGAAGACGCATGAGCAGTATCACGAGGAGTTGGACAAGCAACAGGAAGCAGAGAAACAGCAGGAGACACAAAAAGAGGAAGAGGCCAAGGCAAAAGAAAAGCAGGAGCAGAAATCTGAAGATGTGACTCTGCCGGTCGCTTCTCTAGTCTTCTATGCCTCTGTTGCTCACTTGGTAGAGAGTGTAGATAAGGATCCTTTGGAGAAACTGGATAAAGAGGGAAAATATGACGAGCTTCTTGTCTCCGCAAAGGAGCAGGATTTAGGTGACGATATTTCTCTTCAAAACACGTATCGTGACCCTAAGAATGCAGTAGGAGATGTCCTCGTTGCTGAGAACGATGACTATGCCGTTGTCAGAAATGACAACAACTTTGGGTATTATGATATTCTCCGCAAAGTTTCTGAGGATGCTGTTATCTCCCAGTTGAAAGAGGAGGGATACAGCGACGATGATATTGAAGATAATGAATATACGGAAGACGTAGCCGAGGTGGCTCATGGTCTCCAGCGTCAGGACCGTGCGGAAATTGCCAAACAGTTCTCTGAGATTGACAAGATTCCTGCTTTTACCATGGATAATGACGACTTGTTGTATTTTCAATATAATGAGGAGACAAATCAGATTGAGGTTGGCGGCGTCACGAATACTGGACTTATGCCTGAACATAAGTTTGACTACGATCAAGATCTCTCACTTGATGATAACTTGCAAGGTGTTTATGAACAGCTTTCCGAGATGCCCGAGTATCAGAAGAGCGAGGAAACTGAGGAGATTCAGGAAAAGGAGATGATTGGCAAGAACGGCTACCCCTTACGCCCTGCCACCGAGCAAGATTTCGAGAAAGAATCTCCTACCGTATATGTTGATGGCAAGCCATTGAATATAATTATGATAGAAAATTCAGGTTATTCCACTGTAGAGCCGAATTCAGAGTCACATATCACGGGACTATTCCTTACAGATGGAAGGCATCATCCTTTGGAAGAGATTCAGGTTGAGGATAAAAACTTGAAGATAAGCGCCAATATTCAGAAGGCCGAGGGCCTTGTGGATCAGTATCTCTCCGATCCTTCTTCCCGTTGGGGCGACACAAGCAAGAAAGAGGATCCTTACTACGCCCTTGATAGGGTAATCACTCCGAGTGATCCCGGTGAGGTTGAGATGATCGACCAACTCCGTGAGAAGGGACAGCTCGATGCTGTTCTTGCCTTCTATCATAACGACAGAAAGGAGAGTGACGCATCGGATTACGAGGCAGTGATGAATGAAGATCCGGATTCTCAATACAAAAAATATTCTATTATTGATCCGGAAGAGACTTTCCATAATGTCGAGAAGGCAACCGATGAGAAGATGATTTGCGAGGATGACAGTATGGCTATATCTTTTGACCCGACGGACCATATATACAACCTTTGGGCAAAGGTACCCCGTGAGGACGTATTGGCACATCTCGCTACTGAAGATGTCGGTCGAGCTGATATGACCCAAGACTTGAAGAATCTTGTTCAGGAGGCAGGCGTGGCAATAGATGACAAGAAGGACAATGCCATTTATCCCGTTGCAGATCTCGGTAAGTTGGCTCCTGAGAAAATGGTAGATATCATGAGCAATCTACCTCAGAGATATACAATTCCTGCCCTTGAGAAGACGGATGGCCAAAAGGTATACTTCAAGGAGGATTCTGAAAATCATCAGGTTGTTGCCGGCACTCTGGATAAGGATTATCATTTCGTAGCGGAGAAGACTAGAGAAATCGATGACAAAGTATACATAGAGGACAACTTCAAGGATCTCAGCCGTGACCTCTTGAATCTGCCTGAGTACCGTCCGTTGCAGATTGGCGAACAGAAGGCCGAACAGAAGGAAGAGGTTCAGACCAATAAAGAATCTGACAATGTTGTAAAAGAGCCGGAGCCGCAGATTCAGCAAGAAGAGTATTCAGAGGAAGAGGAAAACGACAAGGAAAATAAAATTGTCGGCTACCTTCAGATTGAGCCGCAGTATCTCAAGGAATTGAGCGAGGACTTCCCCTCTGTATATACGCCGGATATGTTCCGGTTTGTAGAGGATAAGGATGACCTCTATACCGACAAGGACTATGAGAATGTCCTTGGAAAAGATTTCGACTGGGATTGTTGGCAGGAGGTCACGGTCTTGCCCCTTAATGAGGATCAGGCCAGAGAGTATAATTGGTGGGCGGAGTGTGACCGTATGAGCGAGTATCAGCGTGAGAACGCCGGCTACACATACGACAACCGTAATCAAGAGAGACTTTGGGTCGATATCAGGGATGAAGTGATTAGAACACAAGCTGCCTCCATCGAGAAGGCTTATAGTGTCAAGGAAACTGAAACCGTGAATCAGACTTCGATTGCACCCTCAGAGCAGCCGAAGGTGGGACAACAGGAAATTGTAACGAAACAGGAGAGTCAAGTCCAAAGTGAAAAGCCTGCAAAGGAAACATCAGAGGACAAAAATTCTTCCAAACTTGTACATCCCGAATTCGAGGCCGATGTCCCTGAGAATGAGCGTATCCACTTCAACAATGAGAGTGGTTCAATTTCTGATGCTTTCGAAGGCGTACCAGAGAATATCAATGTTGAATACGTTGGGGACAAGGATGGTCTATATATAGCAGATATTGATGACAACAATGCTAAAATGCCCTCTCAGGATATCAGCTCTCGCATAAACCTCGTTCACGACCCGAAGGGAATCATTGATGATGCCGCAAGAGTATATACCTATGGTTCCAGTGACGAGGTAACCCGTGACATAACGGATACTCTTGAGAAAGATGGCTATAACGTTCAGCATGACTCCGCTTCCGTTCCCTTTGTCGATTTTCAGAAATTCGACAATGCGGTGAAGTTCGCCGGTTATGTGGATCAGGTACAAAATCTAGTCGAAAGTCAGCAGAAGGGCAAAGAGAAGACTCAGACCACAGAGACAAAGACCTCCGAGGAAAATGTCAATGAGTTAACCGGTGAAAAGGAGCAGTCCGAGAAAGAGGTTGGTCAGCAGTCTCAGAAGGAGGCGGACAAGCCCAAAGAAGCCGAGAAAGAGTCGGCAAAGGAACAGCAGATCGGTGAAGTCAAGGAGAATACGAAAGTCAAGCAGGACTCCCCCATCCCCGAGAAGCAGAAGGAGCACATGCCCGACAATGTCGTGGCCGCCACCCTTCTTGTCTCTGCCTTAGACAGGGCCTTGGCTCATGACGGAGCTTTCATGAACCGTGACGGCAAGGGCGCTCCCGCCATTGTAGACAAGGATGGTAACAAGCGGCAGCCGTCGGCCTTCAACACGATGATGATGGCCCTTGACTCCGATCAGCATGACCGCAAGACCAATCTCTATACCTTCTATCAGAAAGACAACGAGGCCATGACTATCCGCAAGGGCGAGCATGCCATTCCTTACGAGCATACGGAGTGGAGGTACGTAAACCCGACAGACCGCAGCAACCCCATCTCCAAGGAGGAATATGACAAATTGCCTGACGAGGAGAAATCACTCTATCGTTCAACTCCTGTCAACAATGATACCACGAGCAAGCGTGTCTTCAACATTGACCAGACCCTTATGCCGGTAAAGGATAAGGATGGCTACAGCAAGGCAGTCTCCGAGTACGGCAAGTCCATTGAGACGGTCAGCAGCATCAGGGAGGACAACCCTCACAACATCACGCTTCATGTAGACAAGGACGCACATCTCGTCACCGCATACAATGATAGCGCACGTAAGGCCTCCGGCCTTCTCCGACTCGATCTTGTACCCGCCGACGAGAAGATGACGGCAGCCACCGGCGCAAAGGAGTACGTTCGGTTCCCCATGGAGAAACTGGATCACTATCTTCCCCGTCTCATGCAGGGCGGCAATGTGGCCGTTCAGATTGGAGTCACGGAGAACCGACTGGTAGGCCGTGCGCAGGACGGCAACAAGATTGTCGGCGAAGCCTATAAGACCATTACCGGAATGATGAACTCCTCGGATGTCAAGGTGGACGCCTATCAGCGTGCCGGCGGAGCCATGTATTATAATGACACAGTCCATTACTCCACTCTCCATCCCAAGAACTCGGGTATCGTCGGAGTAACGGGAGACTTGATGAAGGCAAACGGCATTTACCGTGCCGTCGTCGCCGCTACAGGTGCCAAGAGTCGTCTTGACCGTCAGAACCGTGAGAATCTTCTTCCCGAGGATGAGAAGAAGTATGAGCAGCTTGTACGGGAACTTGCCGCAGGCACGATCATGGTCAAGCAGGGCCTTCCTGCCGTCCTCTCCGAGAAGAGCCGCCAGATGGTTCCTTACTGGAAACAGGAGCTCAAGGACAATCCGAAGATTATGGACACGCTCAAGAAGGATGTCAACAATGCCGTCGAGGTCGTCGAAAAATGGCAGGCTCGCCAGAGTGTTGACTACTCCAAGATGCGTGACAACCGTCCGTCCTTCAACCGTAGCGAGGACTTCAAGATCAACGATGACCTTGCCAAGCTGACGAATGCGCAGACAGGTGAGGTAGTCGTGGTGAAGGATGCAGCAAGCAAGCATGCCGATGTCATGGTCCCCAAAGAGATACAGGACGAGGCAGTAATTGCCGCTATTACCTCCACTCTCAAGAAAGGTGGTATCGAGGATGTACAAATCCATGCCGCCCGTGGCAAGGAGGGACTGAACAAGCCCAATAAGTTCTTTGAGGGCAAGGAAATCACTCTGGCCGCTGTGAAGAAGGACGTGATGGAGGAGGTGAAGAACGTGGATGTCTCCGATACCCTTGCCGCCGAGAAGCAGCGCAGGAGCGCCATGAAACTCCCCGATATTAGTCGTATCAATACGGATCGAATCGACAGATGGCCGAACGGGCGTCCGCAGGTCTTAGTGGAACCCACAGTAAACGGGAGTAAGGAGGCTACTGGCCGCTATCACGTCAGCGCAAGTATCGACGGAGAATGGCATACCAAGGGAATCAACCGTGCAACATACAGCCACATGTTTGACTTTGAGGATAAAAGCGATTATAAATTCGCTCTTGCCGCTATCTCCTTTTCTGACATCCTCGGCATGAAGGAGCCCGAGCGGAAAGAGGGACAGCAGGAGACCGAGCAGAACAGTCAATCGGTATCCGAGGGAGCGAAAGTCCAGTCTTCGGAGAACGGCCAGTCGGCATCTGCCGCAGACAGTCAGCAGGCAAGTATGGAAAACGACGAGAACCGTAGTAAAGGACAGAGTTTAGGTAGGTAATGAGCGCAACATCGAATCAAAATTTCATAGAAGCATTTGCCCCGCTTGCCATGGAGCAGATGATTAAATACGGAGTCCCCGCCTCTGTCACCCTCGCTCAGATGATCGAGGAGACAGGGTGGGGAAAATCCACCATTTGTCAGAGAGACAATAACTTCTTTGGTATCAAGCAAGGGAGTTGGAATGCGGCAAAATGTGCGGTGAATCCCGCAGACGGACTTCTCTACAGGAAATACGCTACACCGGCGGACTGCTTTGATGATCATTCTAGAGTTGTTCTCAACTATCATAAGACAGATGGAGTCTCACCTAGAGACTATGCCGGTTTTATTAGCCGGATAGCGGGAAATTACGCCAGAGATGGGAAACAGTATACTAACAATATTATTTCTCTTATCCAACAGCACGGTCTTGATGCCTATGACGAGGTGGCTTCGAATATTGCAGCCCAGAGAGGAATTCAGATGGGCACCGGAAAGACTGTTGACCTGACAAATCCTGCGCAGCAGAAATACATGCTGCACCCGCTTGAAGGCCACTGGTGTATGCCCCTTGAGAATATCGGACAATACAGAATTTCCACCCTCTTTGGAGAAACTGATGGCCTTCATCTAAAAGGCCATAAAGGTTTGGATATTGCCGCAGGCGGAAATCACCCGCCGGCTTTTGCCACAGAGGATAATGGCAAAGTAATAAAGGCAGACGGGTCTGGTCAAAAGAACGGCGGCATGGGCAATTATGTCATAGTCGAGTACAACCGTGCAGATGGTTCAAAATTCCGCTGTACTTATATGCACCTTCAAAGTGTCAATGTAAAAAGCGGTGACACCGTCAACGCAGGACAGCAAGTTGGTATTGTCGGATCGACAGGCCGTTCCACAGGTTCCCATCTCCATTTCCAGACTGATTATTACAACCTGTCAACTCAGAAGTGGAGTCATTTCGATCCTGCCCAGTATCTTGCGGAATTGTCCATACGCTCAGATAAGCAGGAGCAGCTAAACTACCAAGGCCAGAATCTTCTGGCCAACTACACCTCCAAGATGGCCATGGGCGGTCAGACGGTAGGGAATAACACGGGCTTTAATCTAGCTGATGTTGTCAATGGCAACAAATGGGACAAACTCATGGAAATGATGCAATCCGATGACAACAGCGAGGGCATGGGAATCTCTGCCATTATCGGACAGCTCTTCCATGGGGCCTTGGCGATTGCCGTTTCCTTGGATATGGCAGCGGCAGGAAAACCCTTGGATAGCGACTCCATAAAAGAAGAGGTCGAGAAAGCGCAGGACAAGGGTATCACTACCGACGATACTCTTTGCCACCGTGACCGGGAGGCGTTGGACGCAGAGAGCGCCAAGGCGGAGGCACAGATGACCTTTGATCGTGAAAGTCCGGAGCAGCAGCAGTCACAAGGATTGCGACAGGCGTAAGACTCCCTATACAATAACTAAATTTTATATAAAAATGAGAAGTAGAACTTCAACGTGGTTTGAGACCAAGGTCCGTTACGAGAAAACGATGGATGACGGACAGCAGAAACCGGTAACGGAGATGTATGTAGTCGATGCTCTCAGCTTTTCCGAGGCAGAGGCAAAGATTATGGATGAGATGAGCGCCTATGTAAGCGGCGAGATGAAGATCAAGGACATCAAGCCTGCCTCCTACGGCGAGATCTTTTTCAGCGACGATGATAAGGATGACCGTTGGTATAAGGCGAAACTCCAGTTCATCACCATCGATGAGAAGACTGAGAAGGAGAAACGCAGCAATGTGACCTATCTTGTACAGGCCGGCAGCATCTCCACAGCAATCAAGCATATCGATGAGGTAATGAGTAAGGCAATGATTGACTATGACTCCGTTGCCGTTCAGGAGACAAAGATCTTGGATGTCTTCGAGCATACGAGTAAATAACAGAAAGAACAATATTATATGATACAGGGACAAGTTACTGTCTGCGGAACCATCAACACCTCCGCAACACCAAAAACAGCCAAGGATGGCAGTAAATTCTTCGCTTTTTCCATTACCATTCCCCTTCAGGGACGTGACGAGAGTGTCTGCGAGCTTACCGTTCACCTCTCTGTCAGTGGTGACAAGGCACTGGCTGATAAATTCACGACGGGCCGCCATATCCTTGCCAACGGACACCTTAATGTCCGCAAGGAGGACGGCACGACCTATTACAACATCCGTTGTGACGGGACGCCGGAGTTTGTCAAGACTTCCGAACAGGACCGTATTGAGGGATCGCTGACATTCACGGGAGCATTGTCGAACAATGGAGTTGCCTTCAAGAAAACCAAGAAAGGTAAGGATTTCCAAGTCTTCGACGCATGGTCCTCGGATAAGGATAAGGATGGCAAGCGTGAATTCATCTGGGTTCATTTCATCAACCTCCACCCTACCGATGACACTCCCACAAAGCCAAAGACCTATATCGAGGCAACGGGAGATCTTGAAGTCGAAGTATGGAAAACCGAGCCGAGAATTCACTGCAATGTCAAGACGGTGAAGGAACATCAGTTTGAGAGTAAGAAGTAATAATATCCGTTACGATTATGGATCAGAAGAAAAATAATCGTGGCAAGTCAGTCTTCTCAGGATGGGGGAACATCTTCTCCCCGTCCAAGAAGAAGAAAGAGGAGCCACGCAAGAATACCGCCGAGGGCTTGTTGGAGGACAGATACTATACATCCAAGGACCTTAAGGCTATCAGTAAGGACCCGTCCGCAGGAACCCTCGTGGACCGCTGGGCCCTTCAGCGCAGTGAGGATGCCCGTCGTAAGATTCAGGGCAATCCCTCTTCCGTAGATACAACCATGCCGCTCCCCGATGTGGTATGGAAAGATGCCCGTTTCTCTACTTTTATTCAGGGTAAAGAAGAAAAGGACGATGAGAGCAAACGTCTCAGCCATTTGAAGGAGATTCGCCGTACCTTCGGTGAACAGCCTTTGCCGGCAAAATACGAGCATGACCTCTCTGAGTCTTACTATAAGGCTGCCATCGGTAATTATTACCGTGATAATGAACAGAAGGTATGGAAGGCAGAGAACGCTTTTGACACAGACAAGGGATTCAGACTCCACCTGACCGGCATTGACACGTTCGGACATCATAAGGGAGGCAAGGATGTCACGCTCTCCGATATCTCAGACAACTTCAATTCAATGACAGAGGAGGACGTAAAGAATTTCCATGTCAGTGCCTCGAAGGCTGAAAAAGGACGGGAATACTTCAACAAACTTCACTCCATGTTATGGGAAAATACTTACGTGGACCTTGAAGGGAGCGGTGTCACGTTCCGTCTTGACGGGTCGGACTATAACTTCCATGCTTCCTCATTGTACAATAGTTTGCAGGAGGAAAAACCCCTTATCCGCCTTGCG
This sequence comes from Prevotellaceae bacterium, assembly GCA_029226205.1. GTDB lineage: Bacteria > Bacteroidota > Bacteroidia > Bacteroidales > Bacteroidaceae > Prevotella. Next base: position 25,275 of record JAQXXT010000088.1, on the reverse strand, counting down.
TCTTCCGAGATGTTCATGGATCACAAGCATGTCCATGTGGATATCACACCGGAGAACGCCTATCGTTACATGAATCAGATGAAACAGGCCGAGAATCATATCTGGTCTGATTTTGACGAGATCTATAAATACAGCGATGCCATTAGTGACGCACTGAAGGCAATGGGCAAATCTAAAGTTGGCAGTTTGCCGGAAAGTCCAATTGACACAGCTTACTTACCGAATAATCAAGAACTGAATGTTCGTAAATACGACCCACTGCAAGTTGAAAACAGGTACTGTAAACGATTCGGTGTTGATGATGGAAAAATGTATGGTATCTTTGACTGGTATGGCAAGGATGCAATGTTGTACCTTAATGCCATGGAACGTCACAAACTGTTGGAAGGACTCAAGCAACGTGCTTTACAGTTGCTCGCATACAACTGTCAAAAAGGCTTCTATAAAAACGAATTCTCTACGAATACAAAAGAGGGCAAGGATCTGTATCGGCTCCTTAATCAAGAAACCGATCACAAACTGGATCCTAAGATTTTTGATGACAGCATAAAGAATAATACTCCTCTAGTCATTCCCCGGGAATATTCTGACGCTATTGAAAAAGAGTATGACCGCCTCGGAGAAAAAAACACGAAATTCTTTGTGGCTAATCAAGGGCTTGATTACGTAATAGCAGACTTTCTGCCTTTTGAAAGAACTGAATTCAAGGAATCATATCATATTCCCGGAGTTTTCGATAATAAGGAAATCAACGGTATTGTATGTGACGAGGATAAAAAAACAGCCGAGTTGTGGCGTTCAGAGGGACCGAAGGATTTTTCCTATAAGGATATCAACGAGCTCTCTTTTGACCAACGGCAGGAACTCTGTAGGATACTGAGTCTTGAGCGCATTAAAGATTTTGCGGCAGACTTGTACCACGACTATAAAAGAGAGGATAGTCAGTACATGGTATATTCCGGGAAAGAGGCAGAAAGCCGCAAGGCTCCTTTTGAGGTCGTAGTGACCTCTGACGGTAAACCCGAAAACACGTCAATTTCTGTTCATATATATGATAAGACACAAAACAAGGGGTTAAATCCGTATGAGGCATACACCCTTCACGACGCTATGTTTAAAGATTCCTATCTCATGGAAGACGCAGCAATGGGACTGAAGAAAAACGAACGGATGGAAATACCTTATGTTAACGATAATGGCAAGAAGGATAAATTCGCTATCAGAAAAGACCAGAACGGCCATTTGTGGCAGGAATTCGGAGATAGAGATGCTATTACAACAGATGAATATGATAGAATTTACAAACAGCTAAAAGATGGCGTAACAAAAAACATCAACGCCCCCAGTCAAGCCACAGAAGAAGCCATAAAGTCAACCGTCAAGTCAACAACCAATCAGACAGCCGTTTTCGCCGCAGCTAGTCTCTTTCTTGTCAAGCCCGATGACAAAGTTGTAACAGGATACAAGGACAAGGAGGGCAACGAGGTGACCTTCTCCAAGGATACCAACGGGAATGTTGTGTCCAGCACCCAGTCTCTGACAGAGGAGGATTATAAGGCAATATTGGATAAAAGAGGATGGAAAGTAGTCAATTCTAATCATGATGTACAGACAGAGAAGATACAGGAATCAGCCGTACAGGTACAGCCGGGAGTTCTCGAGAATCGTAAGGATGACGGCCAACATGATAGTGAGGCAGCTTCTGAGAATGATTCTCAGAGGCAGGAGATAAGAGGCGACATGGGGTATACCCCCGAGGCTCACATGGCGGACTACCGTTATGCCAACCTTGTAAAGGTCCTTCAGAAGGAAATTCCCAACACCGGAGACACTATCACCTTCAAGGGCTCAAGCAATGACTTCATGCGGGGCGTCGAGAACCGGTTCGGAAAGATGGATATGGTGAAGGCTATCCGTAATGACGGTGACAGCTTTACACTTACGATGGATAAGTTTGTCAATCCGAACACAAAGGAGACAACAGAAGTTCCATTGGTCAATTACAGCAACTACGGCAAGTCATACGAACATCTCATGACTTCCGTAAAGGCGTATGTTGACGATATGAACTTTGCCGCCAGAATGAAAAAGCAGTATATGGAGGAGCCCATCAAAGCACCCGAGGGCAGATGGCATACCCCGGAGATGCTTCAAAATGAGGTTTACCGCCATTATGGCCGTCTCATCACCGAGAAGCTGAACAGTCAGATGGTCTATGACAACCAGCCGTGGACATCCTTGAAAACGACGATTCCTACAGACCTCACAGGCAAGCAGTATGAGGGCGTGACCGCTTTCATGCTCGCCCTTCAGACGGAAAAAGAGGGCTATCAGCTCCCGATCTACGCAAATGCCGCCTACTTTGCAGGATGGGACGCAAAGCCCGAGAGGGATGCCATACCGTTCACCATCATCGATCCCGAGGGCCCCGGCGGCACAAGAGAACTCTTCAACATAGACCAGACGAATTTCAGGGAGAAAAACCCTGAACGCTACGAGACTTTCGTGGGAGTGAACAAAGCCGTCCTTGACAAGCAGAAGGAAGAGATTCAGAACAATCCTTTCCGACAGTCTCAGGCCCGTCCTGCTGTGGCAGCGATGGAAAAGATGCTCATGGACGGCAAATGGCTCAAGCCGGTGAAGTTTGACGGTAAGGTTGACTTCCCCTATTATTTGCCAAAAGAAGGATCCATTCATGTCGCTCCATCAACAAGTATGTACTCCACACAGGATGACTATTATCGAGATCTCGTAAAGGGAATGGTCAGCAGTCTCCATGGCAAGCGGATCGACAGTCCCTTGCTTAAGGATTTCGTGCGTGAAGGACTGGTGACGAGTCTGGCTACGGCCATGGTTGGACAGAAGACACGTTTTGAGGTGACAAACCCGACAGTCTCCCACCTTTGGAAGGACAATATGAAGTCTCCTGAATTTACGAAGGAGGTTATCTCCGAGGCAGAGAAATCTGCCAAGCAGGTCATGCAGCGTTCTCAAAACTATACTGAGAACGTAGACCTCGACAAGGACCTTGACCTTGATTATATCTCTGTCTCTGGCAGTGTCTCCGATGCCGACGGCAATGGAATAGTTGATGATCAGGAGGATATGGTCCCCGAGAAGAAGGAGAAGCCTTCCGAACATGAGTCAGAGCAACACCAATTTCATCGTTTCCGCTAACAAATGGTAATCAGGACGTTGATTCATAAGATAGCACATGTCGTTATCACAGTCATAATTGGCTGTGTGTACGGCATGCTGCTGAGTGTAATATATATGTTGAATATCTTTAGAAAATAACCCCGCAAATGGAAAAGCAAGATTATATTGATAAAATCTATCTGGGAAATTGTCTGGAAGTCATGAAGAAGATTCCCGACAACAGCGTAGACATGATTTTATGTGATCTCCCTTACGGCGTACTCAATAAAAGCAACCCCAATGCAAGATGGGACTCAGAAATAGAACTGGGACCACTGTGGGATGAATGGAAGAGAATCGCCAAGGACAATGCGGCTATCGTGTTGTTCGGGCAGGGTATGTTCTCAGCGAAGCTGATGATGAGTCAACCCAATCTCTGGAGATATAACCTTGTATGGGATAAAATGAATCCGACAGGATTTCTCAATGCCAACAGACGCCCTATGCCTGTACATGAAGATATACTTGTCTTCTTTAAGAAAAGTCCTGCTTACCATCCACAAATGGAGCCATACACGGGTAAAAGACACGGCAAAGGGACAAAGGCCTTTGAGTATAAGGATTTTGAAGGAAGCAACACTTATGGCACATACCAACAGAGACCTACAGTCAATAGGGACGAACGGTACCCCAAAAGTATCATCTCCTTAAAAAGAAAGCATGATGTCCACCACCATTACCACCCGACGGAGAAACCGGTGGATCTTCTACGGTATTTGATCAGGACATATTCCGACAAGGACAGTGTAATCATGGACAGCACAATGGGTAGCGGCAGCACCTGTGTTGCGGCAGCCTTGGAAAACAGGCGATTCATTGGAATTGAATTAGAGAAAAAATATTATGACATTGCGGCACGCCGCCTTGAGGAAGTAAAAAAAAATAACATGAGCAACAGCGACGATAAGAGCATTTCCTTCAACGAGAAGAGTGAAGATAAGAAAGAGGAGGAAACAGTAAGGTTACAGAAGTCCGTGAACCTGAAAGCCCCCGACCATAATGAGCAAGTCCTTCGTGACATGCTCATCGACCATCTGCGCTCTGCCGGCATCGATGTCATCACTGACAAGGAGGAGGGACAGCGGGTACTGGATATGGCAAAGTCCGATATTCGTTTACAGAGCGTGTATCATGGTAGTGGGGCTGACTTTGACCATTTCGACCACTCCCATGTCGGAGAGGGTGAAGGACATTATTCTCATGGATGGGGGACTTATGTCACCACATCACATGAAACAGCGGATGGTTATGCGGGCCGTAGATGGCTAGACACTAGCAAATTGGAAGAATACCTTCATGAAAAAATTGGTGTTTCTACAGACATCAGCAAGGCAAGCAATGATCCTTTCCATAGTTTTTCCTTGAACGCATCGAATTACGGTCCAGAAACAGCCTTTAATAGAATAAAGTTTGAATATAAGTCCGTCACAAGAATCGGTGAGCTTTATTACAAAGATGAGAATGAAAGGAAGGAGTTTATCCGTCGCTGCAAGGGAATCTTAGACAACGAGGAAAAGTTAAGAAAACTTATACCCTCCAAGGTTATCTATTCCGTTGAGATTCCTGATAACAATGGACAGAACTTTATTGAAGAAGGAAATCCTGTATCGAAAGACAAGGTAGATCAAATAAAGAATGCCCTCTATGACTATCTTATCTCACATGATAGGGATGAATCCTATAGCGGTAATGCCGCAGAATCCCTAAAGGTGGAGCTGAACGGCGTCTTCAAACATGTCTCTAACGGCAGAAACTTGTATGGCACTACGGCAGCATACCTTGGCTCCAAACAAGCTGCGTCAGAATTCCTCAACAGCCTCGGCTACAAAGGCATCCACTACAACGGCGCTTTCGACGGCGACTGCTATGTCATGTTCAACGACAAGGACCTGAAGATAACCGACAAGGTACGGTTCCTCAAGACCACGGACGGTGACGCATACGGTTTCACCACCAAAGGAAAGATCTACATCGATCCGAAGATAGCCAACGCTGAGACTCCCATCCACGAGTATGCCCACCTGTGGGCTTCTGCCCTTCGTGCGGGCAACCGTGCGGAATGGGACAATGTCGTCAGTCTCATGAAGCAGAACACGGAGGTATGGAATCGTGTGAAGGATAACTACAAGGACCTCAAGACGGATGACGAGATCGCCGACGAGGTACTGGCGACATACTCAGGCGAGCGTGGCGCCCGTAAGCTCCGTGACGAGGCAAAGAAAGTCATGGAGGGCAGTGGCAGTCAGATGGACAAGTCCGCCGCTCTCAGCGCCCTTGCGTCCCTGAAGGAAGCCATTGCCAAGTTCTGGCATGCCGTTGCCGATATGCTGCATATCCATTACACTTCCTCCGAGCAGGTGGCCGATCAGGTCATGAAGGACATGATTGCCGGCTTGGACCCTAGAAGAATCACCGAGCAGAAAGAGGCAGAGATGGACAAACGGTATGCGGATGCTGTTGAGCGTGGTGACTTTGCCACCGCCCGAAAGATGCTTCTTGACAAGGCAAACAGCACACTTAAACTCACTCTCCTACCCGACGACAAGGATATTGAAGGCTTCAAGTACCATACAGGAGAAGCCCCTGCAAAGACCTTCAAGCGATATGCCGCTTTCAATGTATCCCCGGAAGGATTAAAGTCAACCTACGCCGGCAACAAGGAGGCCACGCCTATCGGCGTGTGGTTGGACGCTCAGAATCTTAAGAGCTATATGAGTGACCTTACTCAGTTTGATGATGGAACTTTTGCCACATACATCCCCGGAGACACGGGAACTATCGCAAAGACAAAGTTCTCAAAGGAGAAATTGAAAGAATACGGGCTTAAAGGCAGTACCAAACTGCTCTTGGAAAGAGGCGGCAAACATGCCTCTGATATCCCGAACTTTTCTCAGATGAACACATACCGTGACGAGGAGGGGAAAAAGGTAAAAAGTGCTAAGGATGGTGCTTTACCCCATAACAAGCTCGTCTTCGAAATTGAGTATGGCGTAGGTCCGGAGGGAGACCTCACTGACTATGTCAAGGAACATGGACGAATGCAAAAAGGTCAGAACCAAGGTCTCCGGCATATCGGCCCCAATCAGTATTATGAGTTCAAGACAAACCCCAATGCCGTCGGTAACTGGGTTATCGGAGGTACGTTCCGTATCAACCGGCTTGTACCCTATGATGAGATTGTAGAGAAAACTAGACAGTACAAGATTGACGCAGGTCTTTCAGCCGTAGAAGCCCATGACAGCGGGCTCATCTCACGGGAAGATATGATCACACGGTTCGACAATGCCGCCAATATCAATGTACAGAAATGGGTTGGCGGATATCATCCGGAGGATTTTGGACTGTCCGTAGAGAAGGTAGACGAGCTGTATCAGAAGGGATTGAAAAAGAAGGTTCTTGACATCACGTATGACGACAACGGCAAGCTCATTCCTCTTAGTCAAAGATTCAACACGGAGAAGGACGATCTCCGCTTCTCTCTTATTGGCGAGAAGGGAGCCGAAAATTTGCAGGAGATGGACCGTTCCCTAAATCTTGATGTTGCTAAAGACATGGATAGCAAAGGAATTGATTCCAAGAATATCTGGCTATCAACAGGATGGGAGAAGGGAGTAGACGGCAAGTGGCGTTCAGAGATACCGGACATTAGGCTGCATAAGGATGTTGATCTTAAAAAGGTCAAGACCCTAGGTGATTTAATTGCCGATTCCGAACTGTTTCGTGCTTATCCGCAGCTTAAGGACACTCTAGTCAGATTCGGAGCATATTCCTCTTTTTCCGGAGAAGAGACCTTAGAAAAAGGGAAAGAAGTTATCAAATTGAACAAGGTACGTTGTCTGGATTTTAAGATAGATGATGCAAACAAGAAAGAACTAGTGAACCACGCTGTAGATGAATACATAGACAATTGTATAAAAAAACACCGGAAGACCTTGCCTTCATCGTCCGATATAGAAAGAGTAAAATTCAACGCTATGCAAGACTTTGCCTCCCCTTCATTAAACGACTATGGTAAGTCTGTTCTTATCCACGAGATTCAACACGCCATCCAACGTATCGAAGGCTTTGCACGAGGTGGTCTCATAAAAAACTTCAAGAAAGATAAGGAAACCGGCAAGATAGAAGTCGCAGATAAATCCTATGAGGATGCAAAGACGGCGTATAAATCGTTGGTAGGAGAGGTAGAGGCACGAAATGCTCAACGGCGCATGGACCTATCACCGGAAGAGCGTAAGAATACGCCTCCTTCTCTTACTGAGGACATAGCCAGAGACAAGCAAATTATAAAAAACGGCCAAGGATCCTTTAGGATGCAAGATCACAGTATGGAGAAAAAAGCCGAGTTCTCCCTTGCTACTTTCTTTGAGTCCGTTAAGGCAGACCGTGGAATTTGGCTTAACACTGGTGATACAAGGAATATCACTCCTGAAAAGATGCGCTCTTTCTCAGACTTGAAGCAAGTCCTTGCAAAGGGACAGGACGCCATCAGCTTCAATATGGGCAGTTGGATGCGTTATTTGAATTTCATCGATAAGGAAATCAATGACTCCAACGACAAGAAGGTCTACCTCTTCGCCGATGGTGACCTGTTCAAGGCTTATGGCCGCTCGGCGGAATTCGCCGCCAAGGAGTATAGACTGGATACTGGTCGGGAGGAGGTGAACGGTCAGATGCAGACTGCCGTCTCCCTTAACTTGGAACAGGCCGCCGGACTTGTCGGCAAATACGCCCAAGTCACTATCGGGGAGAAGAGTGACGTTATCAATTATCTCCACCGCCATCCCGAGTCAAATTTTGACCGGCAGGATGTCCTTGGCCCTGTTAAAAAGGATGTATCCGCAATGGGGAAAGGCGCAGGTATCGGTATAGAGTATGTCATGAGGAATCAAGCTGCCACCTATGACCCGAAACAGAATCACCTCGTTCTGAGCGGCGTTGCCCATAAGCCTGCTGTGATTTTAGGATATTATGACGATATCCGAAAAGCCACGGATCTCTACCGTGCCGTCATAGCTGCCACCGGCAGCAAGGATCGTCTGAACAGGGAAAACAGTCTGGAAGGTACTCCTGCTGACAGAACCAAGTATGAGCATCTTGTGGAGGAGATTTCAGCGGGCATGCTCATGGCCCGTCATGGTATGCCCGCCGCCTTCTCAAGACTGAACTTGAAAGATATGGACTACTGGGCACGGGAGGCACGGGAAGACCCGTGGCTAGAGAGCAGACTGGAATGGGATGTCAATACGGCCATCGGATGTGTTGACAAGCATATCGCAGGAGAGACCGTAGACTATGACAGTCTGAGGGCGAAGGACTCACGTATGGCAGCCGACGGACAGTCATACAAGGTCAATGATGATCTCGACCGTATCCCGAATGCCAATAGCCGTGAAGTTGTCATTATCCGTGACACGAAGAACAACTCCGCCGATGTCCTCCTTCCACAAGGAGCCTCGGTATTCGTGGAAAACGAACTTCCCGGAATAAAGAGGGATGAACTGACAAAAGCCCTGAAGGAGAAAGGTATACAGACTGTCAATTTCTACAATTCCGGCGGAGCGGAAGGACTCAGGAAGCCCGACGAATACTTCAAGGACAAGATTATCAGCTATCAGCAGTACGGTAGGAATGATATTTCCAACAGTATACAGAAAGGTATTAGTACGTGGAACGGATCTGCTGCAACAGAAAGGAGTCTTCCCGACATCAGCCGTATCAATACCGACCGTATTAATATTAACAAGCAGGGACGTCCCGAAATATGGATGGCTCCAGACAAATACGATCATACTAAATATACTGCGGGAATAAGACTCGTCGGCAACAAGGATTGGGAACGTCGCCATATTCCGGAGAAGTTGTATATGGATATGGTTAACTCTAAGGACCCGATAGCCTTTAAGTTTGCCCATGTCGTTAATATTTTCTCTGACATCCTCGGCATGAAAGAGCCCGAGCGGAAGGAGGGACAGCAGGAGACAGAGCGTAACAGTCAATCCGAGAAGACAGACAACAATATTCAGCAAAATAAGAATAACAACGAAAATATTAAGACAAGTTTAGGCTTATAATGAATAGCAAGTATCTATTAAACAGCGTCAGAGAGTTCTGGACAGGCCCGGTAATGAGTCATCCTAAGTCCTTTCTGACGACTCAGAAAGACCAGCACAAACCGGCTGCAAAACAACCTCGTATACCAGAAACGAGGGGGGGGGAGAATCCGAAGCCCTTCCTAAAGTGGGCCGGTGGAAAGACCCAATTGATTAGTCAAATATCGAAGCGCATGCCAGACAATATGGACTCCGTCAATACCTATGTCGAGCCGTTCATAGGCAGCGGTGCCGTGATGTTTTGGATAATCGGCCATTATCCGAACATTAAGAAGGTTATCATCAACGATTCCAATTTTGACTTGATAAACGTCTACAGAGTTTTGAAGAGTCGTGCGGATTCTCTCATCTTATGTTTGAAAGAACTGAGCGATGAGTACTACTCATTAAACGATACGGAAGCCCGGAAAGAGTTCTACATGTGCCGTCGTGAGGAATACAACATCAGACAGCAAGAAGAAAATATCCGCAACGCTGCCTTGTTTGTTTTCCTCAATCATACTTGCTTTAATGGCCTGTACAGGGTGAACAGAAAGAATAGGTTCAATGTTCCATTCGGACATTATGCTCATCCAAAAATATATGATGAGAAAAACCTTCGGGCCTGTCATCAAGCTCTCCGTAACGTTGAAGTGAATTGTGGAGATTTTTCCATTATGGAAAAGTATGCTTCCAAAAAGAGTTTCTATTATTTTGATCCTCCATACAAGCCTCTGTCCACAACATCCTCTTTCACTTCATACACCCAGAAAGGATTCGATGATGAAGAGCAAATGCGACTAAAGGACACTTGTGACAATATCACTTCAATGGGAGCGAAGTTCATGATGTCAAACTCGGATCCTTACTCTGTTAATCCAGATAATGATTTCTTCGACAAGCTCTATGATGGTTATCAGATCAGCAGAGTACAGGCAAAGCGGATGATTAATTCAAATGGACGCAAGCGCAACAGCGTAAACGAGCTTTTAATAAGAAATTACGAGAAATAAAAAATCCGCACCACCCTCACGGGCAACACGGAATATTCAATAACCTTATTACATAAGTGGATTTGTCATATAAAAAATTACTGATAGGTTGCTGCTATTCACTTTCACAAGCGGAAAAACTCGATTCAAAACTTAATGAATTCAAATTTAACGTAATATATATGACTTATGCAACTACGCAACCATTAAAAATACAAACACAAAAAATAAATCTATTAATCCTATTAAAACTACTCTGCTATTTGATTTTCGCAAACTGATTGATAATACTCTGCATCGTTTCAACCTTGTCGTCGATAGGAGTAACTGGCTGACAGCCGTTGGCGCCATAGATGTAATCGGCAACGTTCCACCATTTCTCAACCGTTTCTTTGTCAAGACCTGTGGCGTTGGAGCATTCGTTCTTATCCTTGGATATGGGATTGCCGTATCGCCAGCAGGTTACGACGGCGGCATCATGACTGTGGGCCATCTCACGGACCTTATCAGTCTGGTTAAGATTCCAGTCGGCATAGAGAGCTTCTGCGCCTTTCGTTTTCCCATCGTCCTCCGGAGCGTTTTCCTCAGAATACTCTTCCTCGGACATGGAGTCGGAAAAATCCTCTCCAGCCTCGACGATCTCATTCCAATATCGTTCGGCAGACTCGTCATTATCGGAGATTCCATTGTCCTCGCACCAGTCAAGATACCCATTATGAAGATCCTCGTCAGCATGAAGAATATAATCCCGCTTTGTGATCTTACCGCTTGCCAGCATCTCCTCGAGTTCTGTCTGGTTCTGTTCGTAAATCAATTCATCCTCTGTTAAAACAGCCTCTTTTACTTCTTCCTGATTCATAGCAATATAATTAAAGGTGTAACGAGTTTACATTCTTTCGACGGGCTGCCTGCTCCGCAGCAAGGATATCGGCGGAATAATTTTCCTCCTTGACATAATTGCTGAATGTCTTTCCGTCCTTGCTGATCCAACAGCCATAAAGGCCGAAATTGTATTCGGGAAGCCGCTCCTTCTCTATCTGTTCCTTGTAATTCTGCTGAGTACCCGGAACGGTACGGATGCCAATGACTGTATGAAGGTCAATGCCCATCGTCATATCGCCATCCAAACCTGTAAACGTCTCAATGGAGCCGTTACGGACATGGTAGGCCGTACTCGGGGCAATGCCGTTTTTGTGCTGCATCGCCGTGAGATTTTTATCAATGATATCGGCAGAGGAGATCATCACACGGTTCGAGGAATCATCAAGCTGCACGTAGACACGACCGTAGTCAGGATGATTGATAAGGAGCACCTTTCCGTTGCGCAGGTCGTCCTGTTCCTTGATGGAGAAATCATCAAGCATACTGTTGTCCCAACGGGAGGCGAAGAGTACGTCTACCCCATCCTCTGTGCGGGTCAGGAAGATACTGGCCTTTGAATGAACGACACTCCCGTCCTCCTTCATTCTCTTGATAGGCAGGAGAGGCGTAGGAAGCCCGCAGAGGAAAAGGTCCATTACCGTCTGCGGAAAGTCATCCACCATATCCTGTGTAATGCCGAATTCTGCCAAGAGATCGTAAGGGATCTCGCTTTCGTCGAATTTCTTTCTCATATTTCAGCTTGTTGTTTATTCTTATTTTAATTCACTTTTTTCTTGATTCGTTGCAAAGGTAACAAGTATTTTTGATTTTGAGCACAATAAGAATATATAGTAATTTTCTTAACATTTCAAATTTCTCGGGACAATCGGCCCGCAAGGAAAAGAAAATATAAGTGTTAAGAAAATTAGTTTATTTTCTTACGTCCTTTTTTCTCGACATCTGTTTGTAATTTTGTAAGCGATAAAGAATAATAAATAATGAGGTATATCAAATTAGTATGTTTACTGGTACTCTGTTTCGTCTGTAGTTTTGCTCACGGTCAGTCCACCGAAGCACAGAAAGACTACTGGCTTGACAAGTACCTCAGCGTTAGTTTTCCACTGCGGAGCATCCGTATCAACTCTTTCTACGGTATCCGCCATGACCCGTTCACGGGCCGTGCCAAGAGACACTGCGGTCTGGACCTGCGTGCCCGCTACGAGGAGGTCCTTTCAATGTTCGACGGTGTCGTAAAGTCAGCGGGACATGACAACCGTTCGGGATATTTCGTTATACTGCAATACGGCGATTATACGGTAAGTTATTGTCATCTATCGGATATATGGGTACAGAGGGGACAGCTCGTCTTTGCGGGAGATCCCGTTGGCGTAAGCGGATCGACAGGCCGTTCCACGGGTCCCCATCTTCACATCACGGCACGCCTTCGTGGCGTTCTCACCGATCCATATAATCTTCTACTATATGTCCGTGACACGAGACGTGCAGCCGTTGCGGCATTGCACCTTGATGATAATTTGTACCTCACGCCCCAACAATTCATCAAGAAATTTGCGGGCATGGCCATGCGGCAGCAGAAGAAATACGGAATCCCCGCCAGTGTCATCCTTTCACAGATGGCATTGGAAAGTGGATGGGGAAGCGACTTTCTCTCTCAGGCAGGGAACAACTTCTTTGGTATCAAGCGGGGAGGTAACCGTGGGCCGTCAATCATCAACCCTCGTGACGGTATCGCCTATCGTAGATACGAGGATGTCCGGGACGGTATTGAGGACCACTCCCTGCTGCTGATGAGCAAGACTTACCGCCGTTGTCACCAATACAGCCCGTTAGACTACCACAACTGGCTTGTGGGTATCAGAAAGAGCGGTTACTGCACGAATTCCAACTATGTGCGTGCGTGCGAGAAGATTATCAAGCAATATGGACTGCACATCTATGATCAGATAGCAGAAGTAATGTAAAAGGAAATGATGGAAACCATACAGGACTTCCACTATCAGGGTGAGCAGACAAAGGAGGAATTTGATGCCTTCCTGAAAGATCTTGAAAAGACATTCGAAGGACAAGCTATTGTAAAATAAACAATAATATATATGAATAAGAAAATGCTAGTCATGGCACTCGGTGCCATCACCATGGTCACCGCCGCACAGGCACAGAGTGTCACCTATGGCACAGACGAGAAGGACTACGTTGCCGGCATCGGCGAGAACGTTCCCAATAATCATGTATCCGCAGCACTGGATGACGAACCGAAAGGCAATGCCCGATATCACCTCTCCAGTCTCGGAGACAACTGGTTTGCGGGCGTGACAGGAGGAACAGCGATGTTTCTCGGTCAGCCCAAGGGATGCAGTGACTTCTTCAAGCGTCAGCGCCCCGCTTTCACCGCTTTCATCGGCAAATGGCATTCACCGTTCTTCGGAACCCGTATCATCTATGAGGGCTTCAAACTGAGTGACGCCGCAGGTATAAGCACTGGATACGATAATATCCATGGTGATCTCATGCTGAACCTTGCGTCGTTCTATCACCGCAGTTACTTCCCTACGACACAAAAGTGGGATTTCTCGCCCTATGTCGGAGGTGGAGTATGGTACAACCATATTACCAAACGCAGTCCGTTTGCCGTATCATACGGCTTCCTTACCTCATACCGTATAACGGAACGTTTTCATGCCTTGTTGGATATCGGCGGATCGACGACCACACAGACATGGGACAATTTGGGAAAACATGGCCATACGGGAGACAACATCTTCCATGCCACCATTGGCATCAGCTACACAATCGGAGGCAAAGGATGGAAAGCCAAGAAACAGAATACATCCAAAATGATCACCACTGGTGAGGACGAGGATACGGAGCCAATTCCGTTTCCCAATAATAACTACAGTGGCTTGAACTCTCTTCGCAACCGCCTCTCCGGCCAGCCAACGGAGACCACGGAGGAGAAATCATACAACATCAATGCCCCTGTTCTTTTCTTCTTCAAGAAGAATACCTGCAAGCTCATTGACCCGCAACAGCTCCATAATATAGCTGAGATTGCGGCAGCCGCCAAGGAGTATGGACTGAAACTGAAAATTGTCGGCGCAGCGGACAGTAAGACCGGATCCAAAAGACATAACCGCAACCTCTCCGTTCGCCGCTGCAAGTATATCGCCAAGCTGCTTATGAAAGCCGGCGTACCCAAGGATAGAATGTCCGGCGTCAGTGAGGGTGGCATCAATATCTACCATCCCTACCCCGCCAACCGTCACACATGCGTTATTATGTATAAAGATTAATCATTATGAATCATGACAGTGCTTCTTAGAAGTCTTCACAACAACAGAGGCATCGACCTCTCCCCCGAGCTGAAGAGTCTGCTCTATCAGAACGGCATGGAGGCTGATGTCACCATGCAGGGCAGTGATTTTGTCCTCACCACCCAGTCATTCAACGCCGCCAGTCCACGGACTTACAAGATCTCACAGCAACAGGTGGCAGCCATGAGCGACGGAGGAAGCTCCGTTGCCAACAAGATTGCCTATAACACCTTTGTCGGTATCGTCGGCAAGGACTATAATGTGCCCCGCAGCTATGTCGATGCCCGTAATATGGGAAGTCCCGTAGATATGGGGCAGTATGGCAAGGTTGTCTCCCCGGGTGAGTTCGGATATCGTACCCCACCCTATCATCCACATGTTCCCTACCGCCCCATTGGCGGATTTTTTGGAAAGGTACTCGGCGCCATTCAGGGAGTGGCTGCCGTGGCATCTGCTATTGCAATGCCTCCTTCCGTTTACGAGAGTGGTCCCATGTACCGTCGTATCAATGGACGTGCCGTTTATGCCGATCCCTATGGCAGCCGTGTGGCTGACCGTCCGAACAACTACCTTAAACCGGGAGAACTGGCTACAGGCGGTGGGGGATTCTATGACAAGGATGAGGATTCGAGAACAGCACGCAAGGATGTCACCTCGAATATTCAGATTGGCAATGTTCAGGCAATGGACACAAAGCCTACTCCAATCGTTCGTCCGACTACTGGAATCATTACATACGACAAATTCAAACAGGAACTTCATTCCAAGCAAAAAGACCCTGCTGAACTATTCCGTCGGATGCTGGCCTCCCATGGTGTTGTTATTGAGAGAACTCCGGAGAAGACCATCAAGGGTGAGAAGTACACCGGTCGTCTGATTATTCAGTCCGACGGACAGTGGAAGGACTATGCCTATGACCTGAAAAAATCCGAGATGGATAGACTTCTTAGTGAGCATTTCTATGCAAGAAAAGATAAGCACGGACATGTTATAAGGGGCAATGCTGATAATCTTAATGCCCGTTTGGATGTCATCAACGATGTTATCAAAAACGACTGGGATACAAAGATTACCAAGGATATGCTCAATCAGAATAGCTACATCAAACTACAGATGAAGCCTGAACTGGCAGCTTCGGAATTGAAGGACTGGCAGGTGAAGCACGGTATTAACCCGGCGGCAGCCACAGGCGGCCAGCAGCAAGGAAAGACAGACGTTGTCAATCTCAAGGGTATGCGTGAGGATTTTAAGACGGGTTACATCGACAGGTGGAATACCATCGGCGTTGTTGATGGTCGTACCCTTGACAAGGACAAAGGCTTCTATGTAGATCAGAACGGAGGCCGCCGTGTCACCGTCGGAGAGATTATCGCCACGCCTTATGCCGACTCTGATACCCGTAAGATGGGATACCGCATGATGGCCGTTGTCAACAACGAGGTTATGACAAAGGAGATGAGCGCCAAGGACTATGCGGCGTTCATCAACTATGACGATGAGTACCGTCTGAAAATGTTTGACAAATATTTCGATGACATTAAGATAAAGAGCGTTCATAGCAACTCTAAGTTGGAGGACCCTGTCTATTCTGGTAACATTCAGCAAGCCAAGGATGTTGCCAAACTGGACAGGCACTACAGCTTTGTCGGTGACGACGGCTACCGTGCCTATATCACCGGCGCCATGGCCTATAAGGACAACATGACAGGCCATTATATGATGGCACTGCGCACCGACAAGGATGCCGGCATGTGGACGAAGCAAATCTCCGCCGAGGATTTCGAGAAGTTCCGCAAGGCCAGTGACAATGACAAGGCTTTCATGATCCAGAAGCTCTTCAAGGTTTCCGAGGGTGGCAATCCCGATAACAAGCTGCGTGTCGTGGAGGATATCAAGCTCCCACTGTCCGTGGCTGAAAAGGAAATTCAGAAGAACTTGTCGGATAAAGAAATCCAGAGCCGTGCCGTTGAATTCGCCAAGAATGGTGTTGATGACTATCTGAAGACGCATGCAGGTCAGGCCGAGCAGTTACACAAGGATGCGGCTACGATTCTTTCCGGGAAGTACAATGTTGAGACAGCCAAAGAGCTTGAGAAAAAATATCCCGGTCTCAATGTCACACCACTTACAGAGGCAGGGAAACATGCCGTTGTTGGTTCCGAACTCCGTCAGATCCGTGAGGGTAAGGCTTCATTGGAGGACTTGCGTCAGCAGACACGTCTCTATCTTACTGGTGACGCTAAAGTAAGCGGTAAAGACGTGGATAATCCCGATGTGGTAAAGCATCAGAATAAGATGTGGACCCGCAGTGGTGAGCATGGTCGTGACACCACTATCGGTGACATCGTTGTCAACAAGGTTAAGGACGCTGAGGGCAAGGAGGTGAAAGGCAAGTACACCATGACGGCTGTCATCGACGGTACTACCTATACCCATGATATCTCGCAGGCCCAATATGACAAGTTCCTCACCACCGACAACCTCCACCGTATGAAGCTCTTTGACAAGATCTTCCCCGAGGTAGAGATGAAGACTAAGCCCGGAATGGGAAGCAATGTTGGCGCAGCCATCCTCGGCGCCGTCGCCGCTATCGGTACGGCAGTAGGGGTTGCGGCATTGATGAAGGACCGTCCCAAGCCCGAGTTCTACGGCTCCGCACAGGGAACAATCATCACGGCTCCGGGAGTTCCCGGAGGTGACCTCGCCACGGTCTCCCACTCTATCTTTGAATCAGAAATGGAGATAGAAGAGGGACGTGCCATGGCACAGGACCGTGGTATGGGTATCTAATTGTAAAACAATCTGTATGACAGCGGGCAGACTTAATGGTCTGTCCGCCGGCGTACGTCAATTATTCTCGAATATGCCAAACGATAAGATTCTTTCTAAGGAAGAGGAAGCTACGAAAAGAGCCTCTGAGATAGAAAAACAGAATATCCGCTTGTTCTATGGGGGAAGCGAGGGTATTACGGCTGATCATCCATCTGATGAATATAGGATGAGCCAACTTCAGAAATACATGTCCGAAGCCATGCGGATTTACGAGCAGAAATTGCAAGAGCGAGAAGCGCTAGAGCAGACTAAGACTGCGGCACTAAGTATTAATGGGGGTAAAGAAACGGTTGCGATAGATCAAAAGAATGAATCATTTGACTATAGAGACGTTTCACCCTTATCTGTTACTTACGCTAACTATAAGTATCCACTTTCAAAAGAAGTGGTAGTTGACACTTTTGGTCCCCGTAATGGGAAGATAGAGGACCTTGGCGGAGCCAGACTGTCCGTATCAGCCCCTGATCAAAAGGACGGATATATTGACGGTCTCGTCTCTCCACTAAAGGAGTCTGCGCCGTTAATCAGGTTTTCTTCTAAAAGCGAGGATTTTAAGGAAAACTTGGAGAAAGCCATGCAGTCAGCTTTCGGTGATACGGTATTGTGGCATTATAATAACCTTAGTGTCTTTGGGAACAATGACGGGAGCAACTATAACAGCTTTAAGCTCGATGACGCCGACATTGACGACACAGACACATTAATCTTTAAAGTTAAGGGCGGAGAGAAATCTTTCATTGAGAAAGATTCTCCTTCCATTACCTGTTATCTTCTTCCAGACAGTAAAACCCTACCAGAGATTAAAAGAATGTGGAGCACTAATCCTGCTAAATTTGGTATAGATTTCGCAGAAAATTATTCAAGTATCCACCCCAATAGCCTGTATACTTTCCAAGACGATTACGGTTTTAATCTATCTAATCATGAGGAAAGCTATATCGTTAAATCTGGTGATTCTGTTAAATTTGGAGATATTGACTACGCTTTAGGCGAATCTGAATTTCATCAGATTGATTTGCGGACTGGAAAAGAAAATATATTAAGGAAAGACGGCTTTAGCGATAGGCCATACTCACCAATCAGCTATGGAGTCTTACCTGACTCCATAAAGATTGAACAAGGAAAGGATGATGGTGTTATGCTTCATGTTCTGTCAAAAGAAATTGACCACACCTCGGATGAAGGGAAAATTGTTCAATATGATATACCTCTTTCAAAGGATGAGATTGCCAGAATAAAAAATACTGACGCTAACTCTGTTTTAAGCAATTTGGAGATTATCAAGAAACATTTCTCAGATGATTTTCTTGAAAATCATCCCTATTTTGCTGAGAATACAATAAAGGAGGTATCAAAACAACTTCATAATCCGCAAAAAGAACAGGCTATAATAGACAATAGTACATGGAATGAAGAGAGGAAAACTCCTTTTACCAACCGCCCTCAGAAAATCCTCGTATCAGACCAGTCAATGAGTGCCTACGCAAACTATCTATTTCAACAGGAAATTGATGAAAAAAAACTATCATTTTCATCTAATGTTGCCAATACAGAGAAAGTAAACAGAGTTGTTTCCAATCTTGCAGATGCAGCTAATGAATATCTTAGACGAAATGGAATGACCGAATTAGCTGATGGTATTGAATGGAAAAGTTATCTTCTCCATGATTCTCCCAATGCGGCAGCATACCCGGGAGGCCGTATTCGTATAGGTAACAGTATCTTACCATATATGAAGGACGAGGATGGTTTGGCGGCTATTCTAGGACATGAAATAGGTCATGTAATAGGTCGTCATACAGCTGAAAGATACTCAAATTACATTTCAAAAAAAGATAGCAACCAAATAAACTCATTGCTAATTAGTCCTACCAACAATGTGTCACATAAAGAAATGGCAGGATATTTGGCTTCAGCTGTAGAAGCATCTTCTCTTTCTGAGGTTCGATCTAATAAGTGTATGGAAGCAGAAGCTGACCGCATAGGACTTATGATATCAGCTATGGCAGGTTATGATCCTAGGAAGGCCTTGACGGCATGGCAGAGATATAATAATGTCGGATCCTACATAAAAGACTGGGATATCAAGATGAATGAAAAGTTAAACGAAATAGACATAAAAACAAAGGATACCACGCAGAAGAGATTTGATGAGCTGCGCAAATCAATGGAAGAGGGTGAGAAGAAAAGCCAAGAGCAAAAGCAGGCTCAAGAGCAGCAACAGAAGGAGAAGTCTAAGGAGGAACAGCGCAAGGCCGAGCAAGCCCGTCAACAGCAGGAGCAGCAGAAACAACAGGAGGCTCAGAAGGAGAAGGAATCCAAGTCTGCTGACCAGAAGAAGTCCGGTAACAAGCTGGCTCCTGTCAATGTCGCTCTTGCCGGCCTTAGTCTCGCCGAGCTTCAGGAGTTGACAAAGAATCATCTTTCCTCTCTCGGCCCGACAATGATGGGAGAAAAGACCATCACCGATGAGAAGACGGAGACAAAGAAAGAGATTGTTCAGGAATCTCAGAATGTCGGTCATATCCTCTCGCAAAGTCTCTTTGAGGAGAATATGCAGAAGATAGACCCACAGGAGAGTCAGACACAAGGAATTCACCTATGATACAGAACATGAATAGAAACTATGGGCCACCGCCCTTCATTATCGAGACAGTAACGCTGAGACCGAACTGGATTCAGTATGTCATCACGGAGTTCCCGGCTATCCTAATATGGATAGCCTCACTCCTTGTGTTCCTTTTCGCTACCTTCACCTATCATCGATGGTTCTTTTGGGTGTGGGTCATCACGAGTGCCTATCTGTTCTTCCGTATGCTCTATCTCGCTAGGATAGAATATATCATTACGGCGGAGCAGATTATCATCATGGGAGGCGTAATGTCTCACAATACCGACTATGTGGAGCTGTACCGTGTCGTTGACTACAAACAGAGGAGTTCATTCTTCCAACAGATGTTCGGCCTGAAGAATGTCATTATCTATTCAGGAGACCGTAACAACCCTGAACTGGAGATGATCGGACTGAAGGCCAATGAGGATATCGTCTCCATCATACGCTATAGAGTTGAGTATAATCGTCAATTAAAGAGAATATATGAGTTTTCAAATCAGTCTTAAGAAAGCATTGGCGGCAGCAGCCGTCATGCTTTCGCCGGCAGTGGCGTGGGCAGGATTCACCACGTCCAATACGGCAGAGCATATTATGATTGCCGGCCCGCTAGGGCAGGGGCAAGGAATAGTAAACAAAATCTCCGACGAGACAAATACTGCCGAGAACACTGCTTTGATCCAAGCCGGTATGTATCCTGCACAGGCACAAATGGCATCATGGGAAAAGAAGCGTGTCGCCTATCTGGAGTCTTCCAACTTTGGAGAAGCCATCAGTAATGCTTGCACTCTTTACATAGACGGTGTTAGAACCTTGCAGGCTCTTTGGATGCTGCAAGAATCATGTAAGATAAATCCCCAAGGTTTAGGAAGCATGACAACCGTTAAATTGTTTTTACAGACGGGTTTCCAGTTGTATTATATATACAGAGTATTAAATACAATTATTCCCGGTAAGGGTTCCAAGAATAGACTGTCAGGAGCAGAGAGAATGAAACTCCTTTGGAGTTTGAATGATCAACTCAATTCTCTTAATACGAAATTACATAATCTCTCCTATTCTATTCTTGTCTCTTCATATATTGACGTGTGGAATGACGCCATAACTGGCATGAAGGTAAAAACACACGGTCAACTAGCTATGGAAGCAATGGAAAGGGGTATGCGTGGAATGAAGAATTCATGGATTCTTCACAAGAAAAAAGAACACATGTGGGGAAAGAACTTAATACCTTAAGATATGGATAAAAGGATTTTTATTATAATGTTATTGTCATTCGTCTGTATAATGCCCGCAAGCGCATTAGTCGGCACGGATGGTATTCGTGCGGGAGCATACGAATTGATGAAAGTAAGGGAGAAAAAGGTTGTTGAAACAAACACAGCAGCATTTGCCCTGAACTTGGCAGGCCACAAGCTCTCTCAAAAAGAAATGGAAACAATAAAGAAATGTACAGATGCGTATAACGAAGCCTTGGATTCAATCTCAGACGCAATCTCAGTGGCTGCAAACTGCTATGGTCTGTTTTACGAGGTAGATCAAGCCCTTTCCAATGTCGCCCGTTTGAGAAATACCGTATCCAAGTGTCCAGACAACATCATAGCTGTCGCCCTCTCACCTTCACGTCAGAAGATGTATGATTTAATTCTGCAAGACGGACTTGACCTAGTCTCGGACCTCCCTTCTGTTCTCCCAATAAAAATAAAAATCAACGGAATGGAATTTGGAGGGTCAAAGATAAAAATGGGAGAACGTCTTCTGAATATTTCAAGAATCAGAGAGAGAATACATAAACTCAACCATGATGTTAGCCGTCTTACTTATATTCTTACCTATACAACCATGCTAGATACTTATTATGAGTTGGGAGGTCAGAAGATGTACAAGACTAAAGACATCAAGACCATCGTGACTCTGTGTCAGCAAAGAATGTATCAAGCAGAGTTCAAGGCTTGGCATAAAACATCAGGAACAAAAAATGTTTGGGTTAGACAACTTGAGAATACCGCAAACTCTATATTCTCTAATTGAAAAGATACATAAGTAATATATATAATGGAAGAAAGTAAGAATCTACAAAGTCTATATACGGTATTTCGGGGAACGATATATTTCTCTATCCTCCTCGAATTCTTCATGTTCGTACTGGAACCGTCTGAAGTGCCGAACTTCGGTGGTTTCATCAAAATCATTCATGATCGAATGGCTACTTTCCCCGTCTTTGAATATCTTCCTTATTCTAAGATGGCAACTTTGACATTGGTCATGATCACTTGCATCGGTACAAAGAACAAGAAGCAGATTGAATTCGATGCCCGCAAGATGGTATTCTACCCTCTTGTCATAGGACTTATCCTCATCGTCGGCTCCTGTTTTCTCTATGCAGCCGACTGGAAGACCCGTCTGTGGCTCTTTCATGTAAACATCTGGCTGTATATGCTCTGCTCCATCGTCGGCGTGGTATTAGTCCATGTCGCCCTTGATAATGTGTCAAAGTACTTCAAGGACGGTATGATGAAGGACCGCTTCAACTACGAGAACGAGAGCTTCGAGCAGGAGGAGAAAAAGGTGGAGAACAAATACTCCGTGAACATCCCCATGCGCTTCTACTACCATGGTAAGTTCCGTCATGGTTGGATCAACATCGTGAACCCGTTCCGAGGGACATGGGTCGTCGGTACTCCGGGTTCAGGTAAGACGTTCTCCGTTATTGAGCCGTATATCCGCCAACACTCGGCAAAGGGATTCGCCATGGTGGTATATGACTATAAGTTCCCTACCCTTGCGCAGAAACTATATTACCATTACCGCCGAAATCAGGCTTTGGGGAATACGCCGCCGAAATGCAAGTTCAATATCATCAACTTCGTAGACGTGCGTTACAGCCGTCGTGTCAACCCTATTCAACAGAAATATATCGGTAATCTTGCCGCTGCGCAGGAGACGGCGGAGACGTTGGTTGAATCCCTTCAGAAAGGTCAGAAAGGTGGAGGCGGAGGCAGCGACAACTTCTTTCAGACATCAGCAACGAACTTTCTCGCTGCCTGTATCTACTTCTTCGTCAACTATAACAAGAAGCCGTACGATAAGGCTGGACGTGAGCTTTTCCCCGAGTATATGACTGTTCCCGGAACAGCCAAGCAGCGTCTTACCGGTCGTGTCTACGACTCAAAAGAGGCTTTGGAAAAGAATGACCGTACGCACCTCGTGGAGCCAGACCACTGGTTAGGACAGTACAGTGATATGCCGCATGTGCTATCCTTCCTCAACCTTGACTATACCACTATCTTTGATGTGCTCATGACAGACCCTGAAGTCTATCCGCTACTTGGTCCTTTCAAGACGGCTTACGATAATAAGGCCATGGAGCAGTTGGAAGGTATGATCGGTACGCTCCGTGTCCAGACTTCACGACTGGCAACAAAGGAGTCATACTGGGTATTTTCAGGTGATGACTTTGACCTAAAGGTGTCAGACCCCAAGAGCCCTAGCTACCTTGTCATCGCCAACGACCCTGAGATGGAGAGCATCATCGGTGCCTTGAACGCCTTGATTCTTAACCGTCTCACCACCCGTGTCAACAGCGGGCAGGGAAAGAATATTCCGGTATCCATCATCGTTGATGAGTTGCCGACATTGTATTTCCACAAGATCGACCGACTGATTGGTACGGCCCGAAGCAACAAGGTGGCCGTCACACTCGGTTTTCAGGAGGTTCCGCAGTTGGAGGCCGACTATCAGAAGATCGGCAAGGATAAGATTATTACTACCGTGGGTAATGTGATATCGGGTTCAGCACGAGCCAAGGAGACTCTTGACTGGCTCTCCGGTGATATCTTCGGCAAGGTGGTACAGATGAAGAAGGGTATCACCATTGACCGTGACAAGACGAGCATCAATCTCAATGAGAACATGGACAGCCTTGTGCCGGCATCCAAGATATCCGACATGCCGTCTGGTTGGATATGCGGACAGGTCGCCCGTGACTTCCAACCGACAAAGACTGGCTTCCGTGGATCCATGGACATTCAGAATTCAGACGAGTTCCGCACCTCGAAATTCTTCTGTAAGACAAACTTTGACATGGATGCCATCAAGGCTGAGGAACATGACTATCAGAATTATCCTCTTCCGATGTTCTACAAGTTTGAGTCAACGGATGCCATGGAGCGTATCCTATATGCCAATTTCGACAAGATTACCAACGAGACAAAGCACATGACAGACGTTGTCCGTGGTGACGTTGTCGTTTCCTCAAAAGGTGATGGAAAACCTAAGACTCCTAATATGAAGGATGAAAAGGCTTCAAAGTAAATAGTAACATTAATCTTTAAAAGCTATGGACGGATGATCAAGAAATTATTTTTCATCGCAGTGACAGGCATCAGCCTGTTCACGATGGCAGAGAGCGGATCGGATATTCTTCCCGATTTTCTCACGACGGACTCCGATCTCGTGGAGACCTTTAAGAATCTCCCTGAGAACGGCAAGGAACTTATCTCGTGGGTCTATGACAAACTCGGAGACCCACAGACGAATTTCCATGACGGTGTATCCGGCTTCCTCTCCGCAGGAACAAATCCCGGCCCTGCAAGGACTGGGAACGTGAATACGCAGAAGATCAATGAGGCCATGGACCTTCATTGGATCGAGCGTGGGATGAAGAACCCGGACAAGGGTAAGTATCGTAAGATCCTCGCAGAAACTGGTGAGGATGAGTGAGGTAAAGGCACGTCGTAAATCATTATACGGCGTGCCTTCTGTATTATCGCTCTTTTGCCACATTTTACGTCCACCCAAAGGGGTTTATTTTTCCACTTCTTACTTCAAAATCGTCATAGTCGAGTGAAGTAACCTAAAGTCCTCGTAACTTTTTAAGTCCATACTTATATCATTCATGATTACCCTAGCCTGTCGGTTACTCATAAACTCATTTTCTATATGTCCCTCACTAGTACAGAAGGCAATTAAATATTTCTTCAATGACTGTATCAACTTAGCCCTAATACAGGGTCCTGTGATATACCTATTAAAGATAATCTCAACTATTGTGTCATCTCTTTTCCGTACTATCGTATTTCGATAGACAGCCTCCGCATACAAAGTGCTGACTCTGTCTTTATAGACAACGAAATGCCATATTTTCTGAATATTATTTTTATCATCCATATCCTTCACTCTTTTCTATCGCCTTGAAGATCTCATACATGACCTGTGGGACCATAGAGTTGCCGTAGGCCTTTACGGATTGGGCTCTCCATCCGGGATAAGGAACGGTGAGACGGTCCACATCAAAGGGAAGCCCATCATGTCGGCTACATACAGGGGAGACAGTTGGAAAATCTCTCCATCTTTCTTGG
>JAQXXT010000087.1 GCA_029226205.1 Prevotellaceae bacterium | reverse complement strand
GTCTCACGCAGCCGAAGAGCAGTATAAAAATCATGGCCGAAGAGATCACTATCCGGCCGTTTTTTGGTTGTTTCATATCATTTGTTTTCTACCCCCGTAGGGTGCGGCCCTTGTGGCCGTCCTAACCCCACGGTCCTGGTTAGGGCGCCCACAAGGGGTGCCCCTACGGTGGGGAAAGGGTGCCCACAAGGGGTGCCCCTACGGTGGAAAAAGGGCGCCCACAAGGGGTGCCCCTACGGTGAATCAGAATAAATATCCGAAGCCGATATTGAAGGCAATCTGGTGGAGACGGAAGGAGATGGTGTTGAAATCACTGTGGAAGATATTCTCAGGACCGTAGGCGAGGTTGGCGTTGACATTGAAATGCTTGTAGGCACGCCAACTGCCGCCGATCTCCAGGCCCCACTGGAATTTGCGGAGATCATCGGAGAAATCATACGTGGCGTTTTTTCCGTCCTTGAACTCTGCTTTCTCGCCTGTCGGCGTGAGGTTGCGGAGGTAACCATCATGGACTTCACCGTCGAAACTGCCGTCAACCTGGAAGGAGGCATAGAGGCCGGCCCAGACGCGCCAGCGGTCATTGAAGCGGTAGTTGACATCCACGGGGATGGTGAAGAGGGTAGAGGAGTAATTTGTCTTCACATTACCCGTCCAGTAACCCGTCATGTAGTTGCCTTCATCGACGACGGTGGTGTGGTAGTTCTTCACGCGGGCCTTCGTTGACATCCGTTTCTCCTCGAGCTTCAGTCCCGTGGAGAGGCCCCACGGACTGCGCTTGCCGTCATCACCGAACCAGTAGGTGGCGATACCGGCAATGGCACCGTTGAGTTTCGGGTTATAGCTTTTTACCTCACGGATCTCACGGGGGAAGGGAACCGGTGTGGCGCCGCCGATGTTAAGACCGGCGCGGACCTCAAAGTCCCAGCCTTTCTTCGATGCGTTGATGAGGCTGTTGTCACGGTCGGTCTGTGCTATTGCCGGGAGGGCCAGCAAGGCCATTCCCAGCAGGAATATTGTTTTTTTCATTGTTTTCATCTTGAATATACGTGAACTTCGTCTACATAAAGCGTCGATCCTACAGCACCCTCAAAGTTGGCACCATTGCGGCTCGAGCTCATGACGATGGCGAGACGGTAGTTGCCGGCAGCGAGTTTCTTCGCGTCAAGACTCTTACCATTGACAGCCTTAAAGGGGATGAGGAAGAAGGTCCAGTTGTCGGTCTCTTTCCATTCCTTCAGTTGGGCGATACTGACGATATTCTGACTCGTCTTGATATTCGTACCGTCGAGATAGGGCACGTCCTTCGTCGCCTCATACATCACGGCATAGATATCGCAGGAGTCGTGGCGGTTCTTCAACTCATTCATGTTCTTGTCGGTGAAGACCTTGGCAGCCTTATACTTATACCAACCCGTGATGGCCAAAGGCTCCTTGCGGAACGGCTTGCCGAAATGCGTGCTCTTGGCGGGACTGCTGAGGTCAATGGCGAAGTCACCGATGAAGAGGTTGCCGGCGGCGATGGGGGCGTTGAACATCTTTCCGAGGGCGCCCGTGGACTTTGTCTCCAGCTTGACGCACTTGCCCTGATAGCCGTTGTCCGACTGCATGGTAGGATAGGAGGCGGGGTTGTTCTTGTCGTCGTCGGTGATCATGAATCCGGCGTTGCCGCTGCCCCATTCCGTCGTCTGGCCATCGATGGAGTCGACGAAAATCTGATAGAAGAGGGAGTCAGCATCGGGGTCCCACTCGTCGACATACTTATATCGCTTGACATGCTCGAAGGAGAAGTCCGTGGGGACATCGTTAGAGGTGAACGAGACGGTGTATTTCTTGTTCCAGTTGCCATCCTCGGAGGTGACGGTGTAGATCTGTGGATGGGTGAAGTCACGGACGGTCCCGTTGGCGGGGTCAATGGTGGCACCGGGGGTGAGGGTGAACGACGGCGACAGTTTCGTCACGTCATCCCATCCGTTGACATAGACCTTCACCTCGTCGTTTGTGATGACGGGTTGGCTGATGGGCTTGATTTGTGTACTGTCGAGGATAATGGCCGTGATGTCAGCCTCCGCATTCGGGGCTTCCTCACGGATACAGGATGAGAGGGCCAACGTGGCACAACTCATCAGGACAATGGCCTGCAGCCACTGTCTTAGCGTTTTCATTTTGCTCATAAATTCTTTGTTTTGTAGGGGCTCTTCCACCGTAGGGGCACCCCTTGTGGGCGCCCTTTTCCACCGTAGGGGCACCCCTTGTGGGCGCCCTAACTGCCATTAGGACGGCCACAAGGGCCGCACCCTACGGTGGCAGACGAGCCACAAGGGCCGCACCCTACGGTGGGTATTAGGACGGGCACAAGGAGGGTTACAGCATTGCGAGGGCGGCATTCTCGTTGGCCTCCATGATCTCACGCTCTCCGGGACCCTTGTCGTTGATGCCGCAGAGGTGGAGGATGCCATGGATGATGACGCGGTGGAGCTCATCATCATAAGTCTTGCCAAATTTCTCCGCATTGGAGCGTACGGTGTCGAGGCTGATGACGATATCGCCGTTGAGGATATCATCCTCATCGTAGTCGAAGGTGATGATATCCGTGTAATAGTCATGACCGAGATATTGCTTGTTGACTTCGAGAATCTTCTCATCGTCAACGAACATATACCCGATCTCACCGATCTTCCGGCCATGTGCGGCAGCGACCTTCTTGATCCATGCTGTCGTCTCACGTTTCTTGATTTTCGGCATTTTCACGCCGTCCACGTTGTATGTAATCATATATTATTGTTTTACGTTGCAATTTTTCGGAAGGAATTCCGACACGTCCTTGCCGAAGAAGCGGAGCTCACGCACGAGGGTGCTGCTGACGCTCTGCAGCTGCGGATCGGTGAAGAAGAGGATGGTCTCCACGCCACTGAGTCGCCGGTTGATGTCCGCCTGTTCACGCTCGTATTCGAAGTCCTTGACACTCCGGATACCACGGACGATGAAGCGGGCACCCTCGCGGCGCGCCATGTCGACGGTGAGGTCACTGTAGGCTTTCACCTCTATCTGCGGGTCATCGGCATAAATGGCCTGAATCTCTGCCACACGCTGTGAGATCTCCTCCTCCGTATGCTTGAGTTTGGAGACGGCGACGGCGATAACGAGGCGGTCGAAGAGCGGCTTGGCTCGTTTGACGATATCGGCATGTCCGATGGTGAAGGGATCGAAAGTCCCCGTAAAGAGTGCGGTTCGCATATTTTTTAAATTTTACGGAACATGATAAATCAAGTCCCTACGTTTAGCGGAACATGATAAATCAAGTCCCTACTGAAAGAGGTCTTGTTCGACGACATTTCCGGAATAAGGATTACGGCCGAGGTGGTCGTAAGCGAGCTTCGTGACCATACGGCCGCGGGGCGTGCGCTTGATGAAGCCCTCCATGATGAGGTAAGGCTCATAGACCTCTTCCACGGTACCGGCATCCTCACCGATGGCCGTGGCGATGGTCGTGATGCCCACGGGACCACCGCGGAACTTGTCGATGATCGTGAGGAGAATCTTATTGTCGATTTCATCAAGACCATATTGGTCGATATTCAGCGCCTGGAGGGCCACCATGGCGATATCCTTCGTGATGGTACCGTTGCCTTTCACCTGGGCGAAGTCACGGACACGGCGCAGCAAGCCGTTGGCGATACGCGGCGTGCCACGGCTGCGACGGCTGATCTCTGCCGCTGCCTCGTCTTCGATGGGGACTTTCAGCAGTCGGGCACTACGCTTGATGATCTTCTGCAGCGTCTCGGGATCGTAATACTCGAGATGAAGGTTGATGCCGAAGCGGGCACGGAGGGGCGCCGTGAGGAGGCCGCTGCGTGTCGTGGCACCGATGAGCGTGAAGGGGTTCAGATCGAGCTGGATGCTGCGCGCTGACGGGCCCTTGTCGATCATGATGTCGATGCGGTAGTCCTCCATGGCGGAATAGAGATACTCCTCGACGACGGGCGACAGACGGTGGATCTCATCGATGAACAGCACATCGTTGGGCTCGAGCGACGTGAGGATACCGGCGAGGTCTCCGGGCTTGTCGAGGACAGGACCCGACGTGATCTTAAAGCCCACACCGAGCTCGTTGGCAATGATGTTGCTCAGCGTCGTCTTACCAAGGCCGGGAGGACCATGGAGAAGGGTATGGTCGAGCGGCTCACCTCTGTATTTCGCTGCCTCGACGAAGACACGGAGGTTGTCAACGACCTTCTTCTGACCACTGAAATCATCGAATTTCAATGGTCGGAGGGCCTTCTCAAACTCTTTCTCTGCCGAGGAGAGGTTCTCGTTTTCTCTTATATCAATATCTTCCAAAATCTTCTAAAATTAAAGAATTAAAAAATTAAACGGGGCAGGGCGGGCGTTATGTGGCGGATCATGATGAATCATGTCCCTACGACGTTACACGTTACAACGTTACACACCTCGTTTCCCGTCACCGTTCCGGGTATATTAATCCTCATGCAGGGGCCGTCCCTTGTGGCGGCCCGTCGGCGGACCGCCGAATCATACTGGGAATCGTTTATCACAAGTAATGCCGTTCCGGCATCGGGCCGCCACAAGGGAC
>JAQXXT010000086.1 GCA_029226205.1 Prevotellaceae bacterium | reverse complement strand
TGAATGTAAATGCCATTCCGGCAGCGGGCCGCCACAAGGGACGGCCTAGGACGGCCACAAGGGCCGCCCCTACAACGGGATCGTTTGGACGGCCACAAGGCCGCCCCTAACCTACACCAATCCTCTGCAGGGGCCGGCCCTTGTGGCGGCCCGTCGGCGGTAACGCCGAATTATCCATTATTCTATGAATATGAATGCCGTTCCGGTATCGGGCCGACACAAGACAATGAATGTAAATGCCGTAACGCCATCGGGCCGCCACAAGACAATGAATGTAAATGCCATTCCGGCAGCGGGCCGACACAAGGGACGGCCTAGGACGGCCACAAGGGCCGCCCCTGCAACGGGATCGTTTGGACGGCCACAAGGGACGCACCTAACCCCACACCAATCCTCTGCAGGGGCCGGACCTTGTGGCGGCCCGTCGGCGGTAACGCCGAATTATCCATCATTCTATGAATGTGAATACCGTTCCGGCATCGGGCCGACACAAGACAATGAATGTAAATGCCGTAACGGCATCGGGCCGACACAAGGGACGGACCCTGCAACGGGATCGTTAGGGCCGACACAAGGGACGGACCTACGAAGGGAAAATTTGTGCAAAATTAGGACGGCCACAAGGGCCGCCCCTACGAAGGGAAAAGTTGTGCAAAGGGCATGCACAAAGTGTGCAAGGCCTCTGCACAACTTGTGCAAGGGGCATGCACAAGTCATATCTCCGCAAGATAAAAAAATATCTCCGCAAGATAATTTTCTATCTTACGGAGATATTTTCATAAATGTAGTAAATAATCACCCACAATAGGGAAAAGACATTCCACTCCCCTCTCCTTTGGAGAGGGGTTGGGGGTGAGGCTTTTTACTCCCACTCAATCGTCGAAGGCGGTTTGGAGGAGATGTCATAGCATACGCGGTTGACACCCTTCACCTTGTTGATGATTTCGTTGCTGACCTTTGCCATGAAGTCGTAAGGCAGATGCGCCCAGTCAGCCGTCATGGCATCCTGCGACGTTACGGCACGCAAGGCAACGGGATGCTCATAGGTACGCTCATCACCCATGACTCCGACGGAACGGATCGTGGAGAGGAGGACGGTACCGGCCTGCCAGATATTATCATAGAGGCTCGTGCCGTCGGTCATCGTATAGTTGTGCATCTCTTCGATATAGATATCGTCGGCATCCTGGAGGATACGGACTTTCTCACGCGTGATATCACCGAGGATACGAACGGCGAGACCGGGACCGGGGAACGGATGACGCTTGATGAGACGCTCCGGCATCTGCAGCTGATAACCGACACGACGAACCTCATCCTTGAACAGCCATTTCAGCGGCTCACAGAGTTTCAACTTCATGTCCTTCGGCAGCCCACCGACATTATGATGACTCTTGATGGTCATACCCGTGATACTCAGGCTCTCAATACGGTCGGGATAGATCGTACCCTGGGCGAGCCATTTGGCATCGGTAATCTTCTTGGCCTCAGCATTGAAGACCTCCACGAAGTCACGACCGATGATCTTACGCTTCTTCTCGGGATCGGTGACACCGGCGAGGTCAGCGAAGAACTTCTCACTGGCATCGACACCGATGACGTTCAGACCGAGCCCCTGGTAAGCGTCCATGACCTTCTGGAACTCGTTCTTGCGCAACATGCCATGGTCGACGAAGATACACGTGAGGTTCTTGCCGATGGCACGGTGCAGCAATGTGGCGCAGACACTCGAGTCGACGCCGCCGGAGAGGCCGAGGATGACACGGTCGTTGCCGAGCTGCTGGCGGAGCTCCTGGATCGTAGAATCGACGAAACTGGCGGGACTCCACTCCTGACGGCTGCCGCAGATGTCAACGACGAAGTTCTTCAACAACGTCTTGCCCTGTGTCGTGTGGAACACCTCGGGATGGAACTGTACGGCCCATACGGGATTCTTCGTACTGGCGTAAGCGGCGAACTTCACGTCATTGGTGGAACCGATGACATGGCAGTCCTCGGGGATTGCCGTGATGGTGTCGCCATGACTCATCCATACCTGTGAGTTCGGCTCGAAGCCCTTGAAGAGCGGGTTTGTGGTGTCGATCTCCGCGAGGTTTGCACGTCCATACTCGCGTGTACCCGTCTGCTCTACCTTACCGCCATTGCTATAGGCGATAAACTGAGCGCCATAGCAGATACCCAAGACCGGATACTTACCGATGAAGTCACTGAGGTCACACTTGAAGGCTTCCTTGTCATGTACGGAATAAGGACTGCCGGAGAGGATGACACCGATGATATTCGGATCATCCTTCGGGAACTTATTGTAAGGAAGGATCTCGCAGAAGGTATCGAGCTCACGCACACGACGGCCGATGAGCTGCGTCGTCTGGGAACCGAAGTCCAATATGATAATCTTCTGTTGCATATTATAACGTTTTAAGAAAGTTTTCTGCTTCCGCAAGCGTCTCCTGCTTGCCGACATCCATGAGTCGCAGGTTATCCTTCACGACACCCTTGATGGCGACATCCTTGCAGTTGTCGAGATAGAAGTCCATGATCGGGAACTTCTCGGGATAGCGGTCCATGAGGGGGAAGAGCGACGGCGAGAAGGTATGGATGCCGCTGAAGGCATACATCTTCAGCTTCTCACGCAGCACCTGTGGGTCTGCCTCACGGATCTCCGTGTAAGGACTCTTCACCTGTCCCGTTTCGATGTTCATCCAACCGACGAGGCGCATGGCATCGTTGAACAACAGATACCGCTTCGTCTTCCGCCAACTCACGAGGAGCGTAGCGCCGGCGATATCGTGGGGCACGCCACAGTCGAGACACATCACCTTGCGGTCATGGCTGTAGAATGCCTTCAGGTCGACATTACTCAGAATATCGACATTATGAATAAGGATGGGAGTATGGGGATCGAACAGTCCCTGTGCTTTTTTGATGCCACCACCCGTCTCGAGGAGTTCGGCGCTCTCGTCACTGATACGGATGTCAAGGCCGAAGTTATCGTTCGCTTGGAGATAATCGGTGATCATCGAAGCAAAGTGGTGGACATTGATGACGATACGGGAAAAGCCCGCATCACGGAGACGGATAATGACACGCTTCAGCAGTGGCTCCCCTCCTACCCTTACGAGTGCCTTTGGCATATGGTCCGTAAGGGGCTTCAGACGGGTGCCTAACCCTGCCGCGAATATCATTGCTTGCATCATTTGATTTTTCAAACTTTAATGCGTGCAAATTTACACATTTTTTTCCAAACAGACAAATAATCAACAGATTATTTATTCTTCCTCCGTAGGGTGCGGCCCTTGTGGCCGTCCTAACAGCCAGTTGATCCTCTCGTAGGGTGCGGCCCTTGTGGCCGTCCTAACCGAGAATCGTGGTAATTAGGGCGCCCACAAGGGGCGCCCCTACGGTGGCAGGGATTTCCCCGCCGTACGGTGGGTCTAACCCTTTGCCGGCAACACGGTATGTATCCCTTGTTCACGATGCGTAATCTCCACCTCGATGCCAAACTTGTCATGGATATGTTCGGCGAGATGCTGGGCACTATAGACGCTGCGATGCTGACCGCCCGTACAACCGAAACAGAACATCAGCGAGGTGAAGCCACGCTGGATATAACGCTGCACATGATGGTCGGCAAGCCGATAGACACTGTCTAGGAACGTCAGGATCTCACCGTCATCCTCCAGAAAACGGATGACGGGCTCGTCGAGACCCGTGAGTTTCTTGTAAGGCTCATAACGTCCGGGGTTATGCGTGCTGCGGCAGTCAAAGACATAACCGCCGCCATTGCCCGACGGATCCTCGGGGATGCCTTTCTTATAAGAGAAACTGTAGACATGAACGACGAGTGGTCCCTTACCATCATATTTCGAGAATGTCGCCGGACCGTCCTCGGGATGACTGCGGTAGATATTCTTATCCGTCGTCTTATAGCCATCCTGCCGAACGGCCGTCGGTGTCTCTGCAGGAGCAAACTGCGGCAACTCCGTCAGACGGCGCAGCACATCGAGGAGATAAGGATAAGGGAACACGCGCTCACCGAGTTTCAACAGGTCGCGGAGGTTCTGTATGGCGGCGGGGATAGAGTCGAGGAAATGTTTCTTCCGTTCGAAATAGCCGCGGAAACCGTAGGCGCCAAGCACCTGGAGGGTACGGAAGAGGACGAAGAGCGACAGACGGTCAACGAAATGGCGGACCGACGGCACCTCGGTATAGTTCTTCAGACTCTCGTAGTATTCATAAACGAGCTGACGGCGCAACTTGAAGCTGTAATGGGCGGAAGCCTGCCAGAGGAAAGAGGCAAGGTCATAATAGAACGGTCCCTTGCGGCCGCCCTGGTAGTCGATGAAGTAAGGATTTCCCTCAGCGTCGAGCATGATATTGCGTGCCTGGAAATCACGGTAGAGGAAGGCATCCATACGTTCCGCCGTGAGGTCCTTCGCCATCAGGCGGAAGTTGGCCTCGAGCTTGAGCTCATTGAAATCGAGTTCCGTAGCTTTGAGGAAACAGTATTTGAAGTAGTTCAAGTCGAAGAGCACACTGTCAGTGTCAAACTCCGGCTGCGGGTAACAGTTCTCCCATTCGAGGCCACGGGCACCACGCATCTGGATATTCGGCAACTCACGGATCGTACGCACAAGCAGTTCCTTCTCTTCCTGGTTGTAACGGCCACCGGCCTCACGACCGCCACGAAGGGCATCGAAGAGGGAGCGATTGCCGAGGTCCGTCTGCAGGTAACAGCTTTCGTCGTCACTCACGGCGATGATCTGCGGCACGGGAAGCTGACGCTGCGTGAAATGGCGCGTGAGATAGACGAAGGCATGGTCTTCCTCACACGACGTTCCCTTCACGCCGATAATCGCCTTCCCGTCGACAGTCGTCAGACGGTAGTATTCGCGGTTCGATCCCTGTCCCGCGATCTTCTCGATATGGGCCGGTTCTGTCCCCGCCCAGTCCTTATAAAGTTTAATCAGTTTGTCCATTTCGATTATTTTTCTTCTTTCCGTAGGGTGCGACCCTTGTGGCCGTCCTAACTCCACATCGTATTGACATTATGCGCTGTTAGGACGGCCACAAGGG
>JAQXXT010000085.1 GCA_029226205.1 Prevotellaceae bacterium | reverse complement strand
ATCCACGCACCCCGTGTGGGGAGCGACCGGGAAGCTGATCCTCCTTAGCGTCATTGATGTTTCAATCCACGCACCCCGTGTGGGGTGCGACTCAGATTGAACCAAGAGCCACGATGCTTTTTTGTTTCAATCCACGCACCCCGTGTGGGGTGCGACTCGCTTTCTTTCTGGCATATGGGCCGTATTTTTGGGTTTCAATCCACGCACCCCGTGTGGGGTGCGACCAATGTCGTCGTGTGAACAATGATCCAGTTGGGTTTCAATCCACGCACCCCGTGTGGGGTGCGACTCTTGTAGCTTGAGTTCTTTACAATTCAATTGTTTATCATCCCCATCTGCGAACCTATATATTATTCGAGATGGTGAATGATAATGAAGATAAAGAATTCTAGCTATAATGCTGTATATCAGTAAACTGCGAACCTATATGGAAAAGCGTCCCCACTATAGGTTCGCAGTTTGTTTTTTAGCCATCTAAATAATCAGATCGCCTTCTATATTGATGCCATGAGTGAAACCAAGAGTTTCAACTTTAGCGGAGTAGTTATTCCCCAGATTATACAATCTGATGGTATCACGACTTTCATCCATAATAGCCTTCAACTCCAATTTCAGTTTTGTATATTGGCTGTAATCAACAACGCATTCAAAAACTGAGTTTTGGACACGCTGTCCATAGTTTTGGCAAACTTTAGCTACCTGTTGCAGTCTCCGTTGTCCAAAAGGAGAAACCGTTTCTACATCGTAAGTAACGAGAATAAGCATAATATATTGTATAAGGAGGTTATTGAATTAAGAATACCGGGTATCCATCAAGGTTACCTCTGATGTATCTAGCCAGTAATATAGCTTGAATATAGGGAAGTAGTCCTATTTGTACCGTTTCTTTGAGGAAAGGATGCGTCAGGCTTTCTTTCTTCCGTTTTTGCCATGCACTGATGACAGTTTTTCTACAAGAGTCAGTCATAATGACATTGTCTTGCCCATTTTCAATAAAATCCCTTGCTGATACTTGTCCTCTGTTAACAAGAGACAATACGAAACGGTCACCTAGATAAGCCCGAAACTCTTCCATCATATCCAGTGCGAGACTTGCTCTTCCTGGTCTGTCAGTATGCATGAATCCCACATAAGGATCCAACCCGACTGTTTCAAGAGCAGATTGAACTTCTTGTGCCAATAACGTATAAGAAAAAGAGAGAAGGCAGTTTACCGGATCTTTTGGTGGTCTTCTGTTTCTTCCATGGAAAGCAAAGATATTATCTCTGTTTGTTATCATCTGGTTGAATAGAGAAAAATAGGCATTAGCCGCGTCTCCCTCCAAACCCCGAAGTTTATCGATGGAAGAGCAGGACAAGGCGTTCTTTCTGTCGTTGTCGAGAAGTACAGAAGTTTTCTGGTAATTCTCAAGATCCTTTATCAACGTGGTATGGTCTCTCCTAAATCGGTCAAGTACTTTACGTGAGTTGAATATCTTTCCCGCGATCATTGTTTTGCTGAGATTCAGACTCCATTGAGCATCATCCGCATGTCGGTATTGAATTCTCCTTAATAGTACATTCCCGTTTACTCCTCCTATTACACGGGCTAGAAAATGTCCCGAAGGAGTAAGAAAGCACATCCCGATATTCCTTTCCGCACACATAGCCATCAGCCGAGGAGATGCGCCGGCATATCCGAAGCATACGATATCCTCCAGATTGAGAACAGGTATCCTCATCACCTCTTTTTGTTCGATTTTTGCTACGATATTCTCTCCATCCTTTGTCAGATATACTTCAGGATTAGTAACGTATAGTGTATTGAGTAGTTTCCTCATAGGCTTAATGTTTTTAGATAATTACTCACGGTAGGAGCCTTCCTCAGGTCAGGTGACATACATAAGTCGGCGAGAGAACAGGACCGGCATTTGTTACTTGGAGCAGCGTCAGGAATAGTTCCAGATTGGTTGTTTTTGTGCATTTCTTCAGAGAGTTGCTCAACACGGTGGCGTAATGTATCATCCATCGATATTGTAGTGCGACGTCTTGTCTTACCATAGAAGAAGGCTCCATGATCGATTTTAATGTTGTACATCTCTTCAAGGCATATGGCCTGAGCACAGAGTTGAACTTCATCAATATCATCGCTTTTCTCTTTTCCATGCTTATATTCAATAGGCATGACACTCCATCTGCCCGGATATTTCGGTACGGTAAAAGCCTTTTGGGTAGTGTCGGTTAGAGGAGAAAGTTCCAGAAGATCAGCGATACCATAAAATCCTAGTCGGTAGGATTTTACAGGCACAGAACGGAGATGGACGATCCCTTCCTCACAATCCATGTTAAAGGGATCGTCTACGATACGGTGCAGCCATGTGCCCTCAATGGTCAAGGAGTTGTCTTGCCATTGTTGGTCAATATATGCCAGTGCCCACTGTCGTGGGCAAAAGGCATAATGTTGAATCCCGGAGAGCCATAGCAGGTCATCATCCGAATATTCCATTTACAAGAGATTAAGCAGTTGAACACCCTCAGGCAGATGATCCTCATCTACGGTCACTTCATAGTCATCAAAGCTGCGAGCTGGCTTAGAAGGATCTTTCTGTTTGACGTGGATAAGGTCGAAGAGCTGATAGGAAGGAGCATTGCCCAGCTCAGAGTCATGCTTGAAGACGATCAGACGTCTGGGGCACATCATGCCTCGGGCTGCACTGTGGTCTACATCAAACATGTTCTTCAGGGCTTCCCAGAACAGTTGTAGATCGTCATCCGTGAATCCTGTCTGCTTGGCCATGTTAGCAGAGACATATCCGTGGGTGAGGTAGAGCGCATAGGGAATAGTGTATTTCCGTCCCATTGTCTGTCGTTTTCCCATATCGTCAGCGCTGGTATCTTTGGCATCGGAGACGGCCATACGTGTAATCGTATGCTCAGCCGTCACGATAGGAGATACGGAACGGGCGAAAGTCAGTTGGATAGGGCCTCGAACCTGACCGGCATTTTTCTTTTTCAATGACATGACGGCACCGAAGGTACGGACATCATAGAACCTACGGCACATACTGGCCCGGGCTTCATCCTTTGAGGAGACGTCTTTTGTCGTCTCGGCGATGGTATCCCCCAGCACGCTACCTTCCTTGATAAAGATGTCGTATGGTGGCTGATAGTTTTTGACGGTCTGTACGTAGTTGCGGACTTTTCGCTTCAGACAGACATCCGTGACCAGTCCTTCGCCGGTCTCTGTATCCACGCGAGGCATGTTGCCGGCATCGGGATCACCATTGGGGTTACCATCTTCTACATCGAAGAGGTAAACGAAATCATAACGATTCTTGAGACTTTCCATATCGGTATATGTTTAATGTTGAATATGATAATGTTTATTACTCGCTGACAGGCTCGTCCTTTTCTTCTTTCTTCTTGAAGAAATCCTGACGCTGCTGATAGTAGCCGATAGCGAAACGGCTCTGGTCGTCAAGGGAGAAATGGGCCGGAAGTCCTTCTCCGCTGAGTTTATCCATGATTTCACCCTTTAGTTTCTCGAAATATACCTGACGTCCGGGTGATAGTTTCTGTAGGTGGTGAATGGACAGCGTGTCGAGACGATGCAAGGCCACGTTGGGCGTAGAAGAGAAGGAATCGTAGAACCGATCCCGTACGGAGGCATTGACGTCACCTAAAGCCTCCTGCTGGATTTTCTCATAGACGGCGAAAAGTCGTCCACAGAGGTAAGCCTGATTGTTGTTCGTTAAATCGAGTGCCATATTAATCTGTTTTTCGTTATTGTTATTTCGTTTTCTATTCAGATAGCCTTTCAGCAGGGCTGCACGGTTACGGCTGACCGTTCGATCAGCTTTGATACGACCGATAGTCTGCAGTTGCAACAATTTCGGGAAAGGCAGACAGTGAAGGATAGCCCGCATCATTCCAGAAAAGAGTTGTGGTGGAAGATTTTCCTCCTTACCTTGTAGGGCAATACTTCTCAGAAGATTACCGAGGGGCATGAATGGATAATCTTTCGGTCCACAGACAATATTCAAATCGTTGAAGTATTTACGGATATTCTCAGCCATCGTATTAACATCCGTCTCCTCCCATAATTTTACGGCAATCCGCTTGTTGTTCGGGCTGAGCAGAAGAATATAGAAACGTGTGTTATCGTCATCATTCAGTGTTCCGGTCAATGGGGCCTTCATGAGAGCAGAAATCATTTCTACATTTTTGTCCGGATCATCTTTCGGTATAGCAGTGAAGAATACGGAAAACATATCCTCCATGGGATTGTCCTTACTAGCCCAGAATACGAGCGTATCCTTGTTGAAGAAGAATTTGTTTTTGGACTGGGCTGATATCAGCGTATTCAAAGCCGTCGCATAAGCATAGTTTGCCCTTTCTGAAATGGGCGCATTCAATCCTTGCTCCTTTTGATAGGAGTCGTAGCCGGAACCTTTTTGGAACCCTACGAGTTTTGAACCGCTGGCATTGCCGTTTCTGAGAGAAATGGAGTTGTTCAGTAGTGCTATAGGCTGTCGTATACCGGTCACAAGGCACAACCCTACAGGACTGTCCCCACTTTCGTCTCCATAATTGAAGTCCGGAGCAGTCCCCACAGGCTCTGTCTCTGAGATAAGCCGGAAGGCAAAGTTAGTCCTGTCCTTTTTGAAGGCTTCTTCAAACAGCGGGTCTGTCTTTAGCTTAACGATGTTCTCATCGAACTGTCGATAGAAATTCAGTACAGATTTCAGACCAGTATTATTCGGGTTAAGTCTTTCAAGTCTTGAAAGCTCTTTCTGAAATGATTCACATTGTTTCTTACCCGTCTCGATATTTTTCTTGTTTTCAAAGTCCATCTTCTTGGGAAATCCGAAGACATAGCCATAATGATCCCAAAGACTATTGGCAGTAGCCCAACTTTTGCTTCCTGAACGCCCATGGGTATGACATAACAGGAATCGCTTGGCCCGTTGATCCTTTCCCGAGCCTTCAATAGTTGATTCCAGACGGAGGAAGTGTCCGTCACTGTCAATCACTACAAGATATGGGATTGCTTTTAGTTCCCTTCCGTATGGTGGCATCTCACCGAGAGCTGCCTTTCGGTCATAATATTCACATAAAGCTTGTAATATCATCGTAATACCTCCTCACTGTCTTTTTCAGGAACGACAATAACACCGTGCTCCATCTTTGCACGATAGAACAGAGCCTCAGCTGGTTTCTCCCCATATTGGTCCTTGAAGTCCATGTCATAGAGCATCAGTCCGAGGTCACGGCTTTCATCAATGCCCTGCCCATGGATTGCCGGTTCAATGAGCTGGAATCCGCAGGAAAACTCTCGGCATCCGAGGTAGGGCTGGTTGAAGCATTGTCCCTTGGAAGCCCGTCGCTGGAACATGGCAT
Source organism: Prevotellaceae bacterium (assembly GCA_029226205.1). Lineage (GTDB taxonomy): Bacteria > Bacteroidota > Bacteroidia > Bacteroidales > Bacteroidaceae > Prevotella. Next base: position 4,784 of record JAQXXT010000085.1, on the reverse strand, counting down.
TATATTTACCCGGATTTTCATCCTTGGCCCATAGGCGTTGCTCCTCGGAAGGTCTGTTCTTGACGGGAATGTATATCTGACGGGCAAAGATCCGGTAGCGGACATCACGCAGCAGCATGCTCGATCTCTGTTGCCTGTTGTCTTCAATGATGAGGCCGTCGGAAGTTGGACTCATGAGTTTTCCAACTTCATTGCGTTTGATATTCGTCCAACGAATGGGATTGAGAACTTCTATTCTTGTCACCTGCCATCGTATGGCGGGTTTCCAAAAGATAGACTCAAAGATGGCCCGTGCCGCCGACGGAGTGATCACATCGTAGCTGACACGTTCCACCTTGAGTTCCGGACGGGTGAAACACGCCAGGTCTCCCCAAACCTCAAGACAATATTCTTTATCAAAATGTTCCATAAGCATTTTGTCTTTTAAATATGATTTCAATTCTTATATGATAAGGTCGTTCTCAAGCCACGGATTGTCGAATATGATGCCGGTCTGCTCACTATAATGAGTACAGTCTGGCAGAGCATATACGTAGTCTCCTAGCTTTTGAGCGCCGATTTGTTCGATATCTGTTTTATGATTAGGATATACGTTCACGCTGTATCGCTGAAGATGACGGAGCAGGGATGATGTGTATACTCCCTTCTTCAACAGGGAAAGCCATTTCTCACCGTCCTTGTAGGGCACATAAACGGTAAGACTGTTGTCGTCGATCATTTTGAATTTATCGGCAGCTTCGGCAAATTGTGGTGTTTGCCGATAGAGGGCATCCGTTATTCCATCCTTGTCGGTACTATTGGCTTTGGCATAGAAATGTCGGAAGTAGTCCTCAGCAACAGATGGGCTTAAGAAATCCTTCTTCCCCATACTTAGTAAATCCAAGGCTGCATCTCTGGCTTTAGCCATCAACCCATTCATTCGAGCACCTTCTATTTGGAAGACATGGACGATGCCTTTCTTTTGTCTACCTTCACGGTTGCAACGACCTGCAGCCTGGGCAATAGAATCCAAACCGGCCATTTCCCGCCATACGGAAGGAAAGTCAATATCCACACCGGCTTCAATGAGCTGCGTACTAATCACCTGTACGGATTCTCCCTCATGAAGTCTCTTGCGTATTGTATCTAGCTGATCGCTGATATGTTGCTGGCACATCATTCGGGAGAGGTGATATGCATGGCTCTTATCCGGCAAAGCGTTGAACAGTTCCTGGGCTTCCCGGCGACTGTTAACTACACATAGTACTTGAGACTGCCGTGAAAGTTCGTTGGCCAGTAGCTCTATCGTGGTAGACTCTTTATAAAATTGGATGTCTACTCTTCTCATCTTGTTGAAAAGAGATTCCTTATCCAGGATGATTTCCTTACTGTTCAAGCCTTCAAACTGGGTATCACCACTGCCAATCTTTCCGGAGAGTGCCGGTTGGGTGGCCGTAGTCAACAAAATACTTGTATGCATATATTTGGTGAGTCCGTCAAGAATATCAGTGATAGGCTGAAGGTTCTCTACCGGGAGCATTTGTACCTCATCAAGAATCAGGACAGATTTGGCGATATTATGAAGTTTACGGCAACGGGAGGTCTTATTGGAAAACAATGACTCGAACAACTGTACGTTGGTCGTGACAATGATAGGTGCGTCCCAGTTTTCCGTAGCCAGTTTCAGACTTCTCCTGTCTTTCTCCGGAAGCTTATCAAAGTCAGCATAACACTGATGCTCTACAACATTGTTTGAGCCAAAAAGACCTCTTAGCGTGTCGGCCGTCTGACTGACAATACTCGTATACGGTATGGCTATAATGATACGCTCAAGATGATGGGCTTTCGCATGTTCCATAGCCCACAAAAGTGACGATAATGTTTTTCCGCCACCTGTAGGAACAGTAAGGCTGTAGATACCTTGTGGTGAAGAACTGCCATGACGGCGACAAACATTCTGAACTTCAGATCTGATCTCGTTAACTTCGGAAGGGTGGGCATGTCCGGCAAGATCTTTGAGGTATTGATCCAACAAGGGTTTAAAATTCTGGAGTTTGTCGAAGTGTGTCCTTTGATGATATTCCTCAGGATTCATGAACTTCTCAGTATCCAGCCAGTCAGCGTCCACGAGACATGAAAATAGCATACGAATCCAAAGATGCCAGTCTTTGGGCTTTCTATTATCACGGTCAAAAGATGGATGGGGAAGTTGTGGAATCTTGATAGGAGGAATATGGGACCTTACAGCATCAAGTAATGGCATCTCCTGAGAGGAGAGATGAAATTTCAGAGTCTGTCGACCGTTATCATCGAAATCCATAAGTCCGGAATGATGACCACTGATACAATATGCAATCGGTAGACAATGTCCTTTCAGCTGCTCCATACTCCATAGGGTTCCTGCCGTGGCATGATCTGTCTTTCCCGGATCTTTTATGCCGTGGTATCCGGAAGAAGCAATGATATGTTGTTGGAAAGTATCTGAGTATTTACCCATGTCATGCCATAGTCCACAAAGACGAGCCCATGGGCCAGCGTCGAAGGCTTCAGCCATTGCTTCGGCGAGGTCGGCTGTTCCTTGGCAGTGCTCAGAGATAGATTGTGTAGCCCAACCAGTATCCGTCTGTTTGATATGTGCGTAGTCTGTCATTGGCTATCGTGTTAGCGTAATCGTTAAAGTATATAACAAAGTTACATGATTTTTCTGAGAGTTCCAAAAGATTTCTGATATTTTTTTGCTATACAAAAAAAATAATTACTATATGATAGCATATTGGACGGTAAATATGTTCCGTCATATACGATTATGATTGATGATCATTGATGTGGACAAAAAAATCGTTTTTCCCCCGCCGTTGGATCAATCTGCCTCCGTAGGGGTGCCCCTATGACGGATCGGTGGTTTTTGATGTCCCGAATGGGCGCAAGCGGTTTTTATTATGTTTTTTCCGGTTTTCTTAAAAATCATGCCGACATGATGGATGGATACGGGGGTGCCCGTAGGGAGGGACTAATGCAAGAAATGTTTCTTGGCGAACTCCATGTCCTGGACGACCTCCAGAGTGCCGACATAATGACCCTCGTGGTCACGGACAGCCATGTAGTTGACATATACCGTGCGGCCGTTCTTCTCCATCCATACGGGCACCTCGTCACGACGGCCCTCACGGAAGTCGTTGATGATGGCCTGGACCATCGGCTGGATCTTCGGCGGATGACAGGAGAAGACCTTCCGGTCGATGGCCATTGACGGACGCTTGAAGAGTTTCGGACCCTCGTTGAAGAAACGGTTATAGTCGTCGGCATCGACGAAACTGATCTCCAGGGGAAGGGTGTTCAACATCGCCCGCAGCTGTTCCAGCGTGAAATGACCACCGGGGAGGACGATCTCATCACTCGGCGACAGGGGCTTTGCTGTCGTGGTGTCCTTGGAGCTCTCCGTCGTGGACTCTTCGGCCTCCTCCCAGCTCTCGTGCGCCACGCCGAGGCATACGGGGTAGTCCTGACTGTCACGGTAGATCTGCCGCCACTCGTCATCGGAGAAATGGGCGGCACAGATGGGGAAGAGGATGTTCCGTTCCTTATAGATCATCTCACGGGCACGCTGGAGGGTGGCGGCAGCCTTCTCCCGCCAGGCCTCGTCGACCTCCTGGGCTTTGACGAGACGGGCGAGGGCGTCACGGATCTCATCATCGACGGACCACATCACCTGACTCGGTCCCGTGATGTCGTAACGGGTAGCCAGGAGTGGATAGAGGAGGTCCCCTTTCTTCGCGTAGTGGAGGGCGACCTCACGGATACGGGGCAGGAGGCCGCAGATGTCAAGGCCGTCCTCCAGGGCTTTCTCGGCCTCAAGGATAAGGGGTTTGAGCGTGTCATTTTCTCGTGTGAATGTTCTGAGGGGATGTCCGGCGATGGCGATGAGGGCTTCGGCACGGCTGCGGTTCTCATGGGCCTCACGCACCACGGCCTGTTCACGGCGCAGCCCGTCCTCGGCAGCTTTCTCGGCATTGGCGATCTGTTCCTCACGGGTGTTGCCATGGAAGAGGGCGGAGTGGACGTCACAGAGTTTCTGGACATCACGGATGGGCTGTCCCTCGGCGATGAGCTCCTGTTCGGCCTTCATGATATCGGAGGCTTCGACATCCTTGAAGTTGGCCACGAAGTCGGCACGGACACTCTCGAGGGCCTCTCCGGTACCGAGGCGGCGGAGGTAACTCTTGAGGAGTTGCATGCGCTCGTCGGAGAGGGAACTCTTACGGGAGAATATGCTCGTGATCTTCTTCAGCGGACGAAGGGTCGGCGTGGAGGATTTCGGGGCTGCCATCTGTTCGACGATCTCGAAGCCATGGTCCTCGAGGGCTTTCTTGATGGTGTCGAGGTCGATATGTTTCATCTTCGCGCCCTTGGGGATGGTCATGAGCTTGCCCATGGCGTTGACGACGGATTTCTTACGTATCTCGGTGAAGCCCAGGTCGGCCATGATATCCACGATCTCGGGATATTGGTGGACGAGGGCGAAGACGGAGTTGGAGAGGTTGATTTGCTTCTTTTCCATATTCTTTATTTTTTCGGCAAAGATACAACAGGGGACAGGCCCGTGATGGTAACAAATGTTTGTTTCCCGTGAGTTTTAGGATAGTTTAACAACAGGTTAGACAGAGGGTAACTATTCAGCAGGGTGAAACATAGTCTTTCTGCGCCCTCCCGTCATCTGTTAAATTGGTTAACAATCTAGAATCAGCTTTTTGGCGGATTTCCCCGTACCCCCATACGACGTTTCTATTTTACGCGATTCTCAGAGG
>JAQXXT010000084.1 GCA_029226205.1 Prevotellaceae bacterium | reverse complement strand
TTTTCCCCACCGGTGGGTGGGGCCCGTGGGCCCGCCCTACGGGGGACCCTGTGGGTTTAGTCCGCCCACCGGGGCCGCACCCTACGGTGGGAGAATCCTGTCCCGACGATATGCAGCACAACGTATTCCGACTGGGTGGCGATGCGGAACTTAGCGCCCCAGATGCCGAGACCGCTGCTGACATAATATCGCGTCTTGCCTTTCTGCCAAGGACCGAAAGCATCCTCGTAGATAGCATCCGTGATCCAGTTCAGCGGCCATACCTGTCCGTGATGCGTATGTCCGGCAAACTCAAAGTCCACGCCATAGCGCTGCGCCTCTTCCAGATGATAAGGCTGATGATCAAGTTCCAAAAGGAAACGCTTGTGGTCAATGCCCTTCATCAACTCAGACAGTGGTTTACGGTTTGGGTTCGTACGATCATCACGTCCGATCACCGTAATACCGTCGACATCAGCATAAGTATCACGCAGGACATGAATGCCCGCCTCGTGACAGAAACGGAGATCGCTGCCAACGCCCGTGTAATAATCATGATTTCCCAAACAAGCATAGACGGGGATGCCCAACTGCCGGAACTCCTCCGCCATCCGTGTCTCCGCCACTGGGTGATAAGTGCCATCATTCTTTGCATGAAACCTTCAGAAAGTTGTTACAGCATATTCTTTTCCGATGGTATGAACATGATGTAAAATTTGTTGCTCACGTTCTTTCGACGGCTTCTCAAATCCATTAATATAATTATGCAATGATGTTGCCTTAATACCTATCTGCTTGGCAAATTCATTGATATTAATCTCTTTATGATTGAGGAAGAATCTCTGCAAGGGTGTAAGCTCAGCATCATCATACGTAAAACTTTCAAAGCTGATATCCACGTCCAGATTACGCCAATGAATACCATCGAAACCTATCCGATAACTACTACGTTCTTCATCAGAAGCGTCTCTTAGCTTCGGATACCACAGTAAAGACTGCTTATAAGTCCTTCCCTCTTCGTCTTTATCATAAATATAGTCCTTGTCGAACCAAAGCTCTGTTATTTTCATACTTTTCAACTATCTGTTAAAATATTCACAAAATTCTGTCCATCATAGTCGAATTTAGCGAAGCCTGAAGCTCCTTCAACATGGACGTGTATTGGCTCATGCTCCTTACTGTAAAAGAAAAATGAGAACCTGAAAAATCTAAATATCTCTGGCATAATGAATTGTCTTTTATTTGGCAAATATAGAAATAAAATTTGACTCTACCAATTATTACAACAACTTTTTACGATTTGAATGCACCACGATTGGTTACCACATATCATTGTTAATTAATGTTTTACATATACGTGATTTCCGACAATTTACAGTAACTTTGCAACTGAAATACAATAGAGACTTTAGTATTGACAGAAAAAGAATACAAACTATGAAGAAATTAATTTTATCACTCGTACTCATGGGCCTGTGCCTGACAACGGACGCCCAGAACGTCCAACTGCCGCAACCGAAGTATGACAACCCGACAACGCTGATGACGGTACTGAAGAACCGCCACTCCACACGTGAGTTCTCCGACCGCGCCATCCCCGACGACGTCCTCTCTACGGTACTGTGGGCCGCCTGTGGCATCAACCGTCCGGAGAGCGGCAAACTGACGGTCCCCTCAGCTATCAACGCCCAGGATATCCAGGTCTATGTCATCCGCAAGGACGGCGCCTATCTCTATCTGCCGAAAGAGAATCAGCTAAAACAAATCAGTAAGTCCGATCTGCGCAGTGCTGTCGCCGGTCGACAGGCCTTCGCTGCCACGGCGCCTGTGTCCCTGGTTTTGGTGAGCGACCACAGCAAATTCGCCAAGATCCCCGCTGATGGCGCCAGCAGGATGGGTGCCATCGACTGCGGTTATGTGTCTGAGAATATCTGTCTGATCAGCACCGCCCTCGGACTGAATACCGTGCCGCGCGCTACGATGGACACCGACGCCCTGAAAAAGGCACTCGGTCTCGGCGACCAGTATGACGTGCTCATGAATAACCCGATTGGCTATCCGAAAGAGTAATCCACCGTAGGGTGCGGCCCTTGTGGCCGTCCTAAAGGCGAATACGTGGGGTTAGGACGGCCACAAGGGCCGCACCCTACGATGGATTCTGGACGGCCACAAGGACATATCATTCACGGACAGAAAGAGAAGTATGACAAATAAACATTATCACGACCTGTTCATCGACCTCGATGACACGCTCTACGACACCTACGGCAACAGTATGATTGCCTTGCGGAAACTCTTCGACGAGAGGCAGTGGCAGCAAGTCATGCCGTCGTTCGAAGCCTTTCGTGACGCATACTATCAGACAAATCACGAAGTATGGGAGCAATATGCCCATGGCGAAATCAACCGAGACACACTCATCGTTGAGCGGTTCCGCCAGCCCGTGACGCGGATGATCCGGCAGTGTGGCGGCGACACGTCGATAATCACCCCGGCGTGGTGCGTAGCCGTCAGCGACCGTTATGGCGACATCATCTCCCGCGAGCCGGGCATCGTAGAGGGAGCCCGAGACCTGCTCGCTGACCTCACGTCGAAAGGCTATCGGCTGCATATCTGCAGCAACGGCTTCCACGAGGTACAGTATCGGAAACTGCGGTCGAGTGGTCTCGACAGTTTCTTCACGACGGTCATTCTCAGTGAGGATGCCGGCGCCAACAAACCACGCAAGGCCTTCTTCGACTATGCCTTGGAGAAAACGGGCGCCAAACGCGAGGCGACGCTCATGATCGGTGACCATTACGACACTGATATTGCCGGAGCCATCCATGCCGGTATCGACGCCATCCTCTTCAACCGATGGCAGATAGACGTAAAGGCCCTCGATCCCCAGCCGCAGTATGTCGTCAATCATCTCTCCGAAATCAAAAGCATCCTTCCGTAAAAAATTGTTTCCGTCACTTGCAGGGGTCGTCCCTTGTGGCGGCCCGATGCCGGTACGGCATTCACCATGACAACGGTAGATCATTCGGCGTAACCGCCGACGGGCCGCCACATGGGACGGCCCCTGCAAGTGGAAGAATAAAGGATCCGAAATACAAACACGTCATTTACGAAAATATCTCAATGAGATAAAAAATCATCTCATTGAGATATTTTTGTAAACAAGGCATTTAGAGTGGCGGAACATGATAAATCAAGTCCCTACGTTTAATTCTTTACTTTTTTACTTCTTTACTTTTAAACTTCATTCTGTCGAATCCCATGCCATAGACGGCGCTGACACTGCTCTGGGAGACAAAGGCATGGGGATCGATCTCATCGATGACACGGAAGATGTCACGGCGCTGCGTGCGGCGCGCGATGATAAAGAGCATGCCGACGGGCTTGCCGGTATAGAAGCCATGGGCGTCGATGAGAGTACAGCCGCGGTCGATCTCGTCGTTGATGGCCCGGCCGATCTTCTCCCACTGTTCGGAGATGACGAAGAACTGCACACTGCCATGACGGCCATTGATGACATAATCCACACAGACCGACATGACAAAGAGTACGATATAACCGTAGATGACTTTCTCCCAACTGCCAATAATGAGATATGACGACGTGACGATGGTCAAATCACAGATCAGGATGACTCGCCCGAGGCTGATGTCGTGATATTTATGTACCATGGCCGCAATGACATCGCTGCCGCCGCTGCTCGCATTGCACATCAACGCCAGGCCCATGCCTACGCCCATCAACAGACCGCCGATGAGGCAGGCCAGGAACGGCTGGTCGGTGAAGAGCGGCGTGACGCCACCCGACTGCAACAGGGATGTCATCAACGTGAAGATACAGACGGCGAAGATCGTACGGAAACAGAATTTCCAACCGAGGATGATCAATGCCGCAATAAGCAGGCAGGCATTCAGCGTGAAATACGTGTACTGTACAGGGATGCCGGCACTCCAGAATACCAGGGAGGAGATACCGGGGAGACCGCCGATCGTGATGTGGTGGGGCAACAAGAATGTACACCACCCGAAAGACCCGAGAACCATGCCGAAGGCAATGGTCAGGAGATCCAAAACGAGACGCCAGGACGCCCGTGATTTCTTTCTCGTCATTTTTAAAAGATATTATACGTTTATGGTTGCAAAATTAATAAAAAAAATGGTAACTTTGCACCTCGTTTGGAAGAAAGATAATTGGGTTTAAAAGAATCACATTATGACAGATAGAAATCAAGCCATCATTCGTACGAGCGGTATCGGCATCGCCGCAAATATCCTTCTGGTCGTTTTCAAGGCCATCGTAGGTTTCATCGCCGGCTCCATCGCCATCGTCATGGATGCCGTCAACAACCTCAGTGATGTCCTCTCGAGTGTCATCACCATCGTCGGCACGAAGCTCTCGGCACGTCCGGCCGACAAGGAGCATCCCTTCGGCCACGGCCGCATCGAGTATTTCTCGGCCATCCTCATCGCCGTCCTCGTGCTCATCGCCGGTGTCTCGTCCATGGTGGAGAGCGTGAAGAAGATTATCCACCCCACCCCGCCGGAATATTCCACCGTGACACTCATCGTCATCATCGTGGCCATCATCATCAAACTTTTCCTCGGACGCTATGTCAAGCGACGCGGCGAGGAGCTCAACAGTGACGCACTGAAAGCCAGCGGCGCTGATGCCCTCTTCGACTCCGTCGTCACCACGGGCACGCTGCTCACGGCCCTACTGATGCTCTTCACGGGGATCGACCTCGATGGTATCGTCGGCGCACTCATCGCCTGCGTCGTCATCAAGGCGGGCTACGACATGCTCATCGCGCCCGTCAGCCAGCTCCTCGGCACGCCGGTGCCGGCAGAACTGAAGCAGGGCATCATCCAGGAAGTCCTCAAGGAACCGGGCGTCAACGGCGTCTTCGACGTCATCCTCAACTACTACGGTCCCTCAACAATCATCGGCTCCCTCCATGTCAGTGTCCTCGACACGACGACGGCCCGCGAGATTCATCTCCTCACGCGGCATATCAGTGATAAGCTGTGGCAATGCCACGGCATCATCGTCACCGTGGGCATCTACGCCATCAACTCCAGCGAGCGTGACCAGCAGCTGCGCATCGCCGTACTCCATGAAGCCGTCAGCCAGCCTCATGTGATGCTCTGCCATGCCTTTTATGTCTTTGAGGATAAGAAACTCATCACGATCGACATCATCCCCGACCGCACCGTCACCGATGATGACAGTTTCCGCAAGGCCATCACCCGCCATTTTGAGGAGAAGTTCCCCGGCTACAAATTCGATGTGGATATCGACCACATATACTAATCTCCCTCCGTAGGGGCGGCCCTTGTGGCTCGTCTCCCTCCGTAGGGGCGGCCCTTGTGGCCGTCCTAACCACACAAACGGAACATTATAAATCATGTCCCTATGCTGTTGCCATTAGGACGGCCACAAGGGCCGCCCCTACGGTGGAAAAAAAATACCGGACAAAACCCGCATCTATGCAAGGCTTTGCCCGGTATATTTATGAATGACGAAGGCTTACTTCGTGGCGCGCATGATGATTTCGGCATGATCACCGGAAGAGAGAATAACAGTCTTCAGGTAATTGGCGACATCCTGGGCGGTGACGGAAGAAACCGTCTTCTTATAATCCGTGAAGGAGTCACGGCCATAATCCAGAGCGTCAACGAGGATTCCCAGCCAGTAGTCGTTGTCCTTGGCGTTGACATCGGCCTGCTTGAGGAGAATCTCCTTCACTTTCTGCAGATTGGCAGCATCGGGAGCCGTAGCGGCTTTCTTCATACCGACAAAGAAATACGGCAGCGCCTCATCGACCTTATTGGGGTTGAGCATGGCGACACCCACCACGCTATAGACGGCTTTCTTGTCCGGCGTTGTGGAGACGCGCTGTGTGGCTCCGGCATAGTAAGCAGCACTGAGCTTCTCACGGATGCTGTCGTTGTAATCCATTTCGAGCAGACGGGCAGAGATATCGTTGAGGATATCGTTGCGGAGCGAATAAGCGACGGGCTTCGAACGCCAGTACTCACGGGCCTGAGACTGCGGATTCTCCATAGACTTCGTAAACAGATTCTTCACCTCACCATTATACGTCGGATAAGGCAGCACCTTCAGCGTCGCACCCTTCTTGGCGGGCAGAGAAGCGATATAAGTCTGGATCAACGGCTTCAGAGAGTCGACATTGAAGTTACCGACGAAATAGAATGTGAAGTCGGCGGCATTGCCATACATCTTCTTCGCCAAAGCGAGAATATTGTCGTAGTTGGCGGCCTTCACGTCGTCAGCAGTAAGCACACGGCTGTAAGCGTCGTGACCGGTAGTAGTACGGAGGACGGAATCCTGATAGACGATATTCGGGTTCTTGTCCTTATCCTTCAACAGATTGATCAGATACTCACGGGAGTTGTTAACACTCTTCTCATCCTTCTTCACAGCGGTGAAGTCGAGATAGACAAGCTGCAGCAGCGTCTTCAGATCCTTCGGCGTGGAAGAGCCATTGATCAGACGGCGGTTGTCGGTGAGCGAGAAACTCGTGCTGGCCTGCTTGCCGGCGAGAGCCTTCGTGAGTTCAGTGTTAGAGAAATTACCAAGACCACTGGCGTTCAGCGCCTGGTCAGCCAACTGGTAATCGGGGAAAGAAACATCTTTCTTTACGGCAAGCATACCACCATTGGCACGGGCGAGGAACTTCACCTCATCGTCCTTGAAGTCAGTCTTCTTCAGCACGACACGGGCGCCATTGGAGAGTGTGAGGATGGTATAACCGAGCTTCTTATCCTCTACGGTCTTCACGATCTTGCCGGCTTTCGGCTCCTGGGCGATGAGCGGCTCCTGCTTCGTGTTGTCCACCCATGCGGTGACCGTAGCGGTCTTCGCCTTGTCGAAGGCAGCCTTCAGACTGGCCTCCGTGGGGATCTCCACGCCTTCCTTGTCCTGCATGGAGACGAGGGTGACGAAATTGGAGTCTTTCAGATTGACGAGTTCCTTCGCAGCCTCGTTAATAGCCTGTACGGGGATGTTCGGAACGATCATCTTGTAGATGTTATATTCATCAGCTACAGAGGGAATCGGCTCCTTCTCAATGAAGTTGTCGACATACTGACTTGTGAACTCCTCATTCTTCATCTTGTTGCGGTTGCTGTAAGCCTTCTCCTCGGCAGAGAGGAAATCGGCCTTCGCACGCTCATATTCCGTAGGGAGGAAACCGAAGTCATGGACACGCTTCAGCTCCTTCAGAGCGGCCTCGAAAGCCTCAACGGTCTTGCCGGGTTTCGGCAGGAGCTGAAGGGTGAAAGCGTCTTCCGTACGACTGACGAGATATTGACCGTCGTAAGCGCTGGCACCGATATAAGGACAGGACGCATCCTGGGAGAGTTCGGCGAAACGCTCATTGAGCATACTACCGATGACATTCTTCGCATAGTCCTCTATCATATACTCCATATTACCCTTGAGGGAGTCGGGCGTAGCCTCATGCTTCAGGAAACTCATGATGACATTCTGCTGCTGTTCCTTATCCTTGTCGACAATAATGATCGGCTGGGCATTGTCGGGAACGGCGATAGCCTCGACCTTGGCGGCATTCTTCGGCACGGTAATGCCGGAGAAGAGTTTCTTGATCTCGTTCTCAATCTTATTGACATCAACATCACCGACAATAATCAATGCCTGATTGTCGGGACGATACCATTTATGATAGTAAGCACGCAGCACATCGGGCTTACAACCGTCGACGACACTCATCAGACCGATCGGCATGCGCTCGCCGTATTTGCTGCCGGGATAGAGCTTCGGCAGGGCACGCTCGAGGATACGCTGCTGAGCGGTCATACGCATACGATACTCGTTGTGGACGACATCGCGCTCGTCATCGATGGCTTTCTGCGACAGCGTGATACCATTGCTCCAGTCCTTGAGAATAAGCATACAGGAGTCGATGGCCGTGGCGCGCGTCGTCGGCACATTCGTGAAATAATATACCGTTTGGTCGAAACCGGTATACGCATTCAGGTTTGAGCCATACTCCACGCCGATAGACTGGAGATAGTTGCGAAGGTTATCATCCTTGAAATGCTCTGTACCGTTGAAGGCGAGGTGCTCAAGGAGATGGGCCAGACCGCGCTGGTCGTCATTCTCCTGCAAGGACCCTACCTTCTGGGCGATGTAGAAACTGGCGGTATGTTCAGGATACGCGTTGTGACGGATGTAATAAGTCAGTCCGTTACTCAGATGACCGATCCTGACGGCCGTATCTGTTGGGATTGGTGGCAGTTGCTGCGCTAGAGCCTGCACCATGCCGAGCAGCAAGAGAGCTGCTGTAAAGAGTACGTTTCTTAGTCTCATTTCTTGAGGTTTATAAATTTAAGTACGTAAAGTTATTGCAAAAATAAGAAAAAAAAAGGAGAAAACAAATTATCATTTTGTTTTTTACGATATTTATTGTACTTTTGCAAGGAATTTAACGAATATGAAATATTAAATCTTATCAATCATATGGGAAAAATCATCCTCACAGGTGACCGTCCTACGGGCCGCCTGCATCTTGGACACTATGTAGGATCACTGCGCCGCCGCGTGCAGTTACAGAATGAAGGAGACTACGACCGCATGTTCGTCTTTATGGCTGACGTGCAGGCGCTTACTGATAATGCCGACAATCCGGAGAAAATCCGTCAGAATATCGTGGAGGTTGCCCTCGACTATCTCTCTGCCGGCCTCGATCCGGAGAAATGTACGCTCTATATCCAGAGTCAGATTCCTGAGCTCGCCGAACTCACCGTCTATCTGATGAATATCGTCAGTGTCAGTCGTGTACAGCGTAACCCGACGGTGAAGACGGAGGTGAAGATGCGCGGCTTCGGCGACAACTCCGTGCCATTGGGTTTCTTCTGCTATCCTGTCTCCCAGGCTGCCGACATCGCTTGTTTCAAGGCAACGACAGTCCCCGCCGGTGAGGATCAGGCACCGATGATTGAGCTCACACGTGAACTTGTCAACCGTTTCAACCAGATCTACGCGCCCGTTCTCGTCGAGCCGAATCTGATGCTGCCGGAGAATGCCGTTGCACGCCGTCTCCCCGGTACCGACGGCAAGGAGAAGATGAGTAAGAGCCTCGGCAACTGCATCTATCTCTCCGACGATGCCAAAACGGTAGAGAAGAAAGTCAAAGGCATGTATACCGATCCTACCCATCTCAATGTCTCCGATCCCGGCCATGTGGAGGGCAATGCCGTATTCACCTATCTCGACGCTTTCGCCACCGATCAGGACTTCGCTGACTTCTGGCCCGACTTCAAGAATCTCGACGAACTGAAGGCTGCTTATACCGCCGGCGGTATCGGTGATATGAAGTGTAAGAAACTCTTGATGAAAGTCATCAACCGTATGCTCGACCCGATCCGTGAGCGCCGTGCCCAGTTTGAACAGGATATCCCTGAGGTCTTTAACATCCTGAAGAAAGGCAGCGAGCAGGCCCGCGAGGTCGCCGCTCAGACGATGGATGAGGTCCGCAAGGCTATGCGCATCGATTACTTCAACGATGCTGCCCTTATCAAAGAGCAGAGCGAGAAGTTTAAGAAGCAATAAAAGCCTCTACCACCACCCACCACTACAGCCTCTCCCCCAGCCCCTCCCCAAAGGGGAGGGGAGTAAAATGTCTCTTCCCTTCGTAGGGTGCGGCCCTTGTGGCCGTCCTAATTCCCGCCGTAGGGTGCGGCCCTTGTGGCCGTCCTAACTGCACATACGAAACATAATAAATATGTTCCTACATTATTCGCGGTTAGGGCGCCCACAAGGGGCGCCCCTACGGCGGCTGATAATGATACACGCAACATGAAACAAAGACTCTCCCTCAAATCAGCGCTAAGACATATTACTCCCCTCTCCTTTCGGAGAGGGGTCGGGGGTGAGGCTGTGTTTGGGGGCGAGACTGTTCGTGAGGCTTTATCTCTCGCCATCCCCAGCATCATCTCCAATATCACCGTTCCACTGTTGGGCCTCGTCGATATGGCGATTGTCGGACATATCGGCGACGCACGCTATATCGCTGCCATCGCTGTGGGAACGATGTTCTTCAATGTCATCTACTGGATCTTCGGCTTCCTGCGCATGGGCACGGGCGGCATGACGTCACAAGCCTACGGAAGGAAAGATTTCGAGGAGACACTCCTCATCCTCTTCCGTACCCTCGCCATCGGCACGGGCATGGGGTTGTTCTTCATCATCATCCAACAGCTACTTATCGCCCTTGGCTTCGCCGCCATGGCTCCGGCAACGAATATCCGCAGTCTGGCAAGTATCTATTGCCATATCGTAATCTGGGGCGCACCTGCCGTCCTCGGCCTCGTCGGACTCACGGGCTGGTATGTAGGCATGCAGAACACGAAGGTGCCGATGGTCGTCTCTATCTTGCAGAATATCATCAACATCATCGCATCTCTCACCCTCGTCTTCGCCTGTCATCTCGATATTGCCGGTGTGGCATGGGGAACAGTCATCGCACAATGGAGCGGTTTCCTGCTCTCCTTGCTTTTGCTCAAACATTTCTATCGTAACCTCGGGCACTATCTCCAGACAACAACAGGGATGTCCATGCTTCATAAGATCTTCGAAGCCTCAGCGATGAAGAAATTCTTCGTGGTCAACCGTGACATTTTTGTTCGTACGCTGTTCCTGGTAGCTGTGATGTTGTTTTTCACGTCGGCAGGCTCGCGGCAGGGTGCAACGATCCTCGCCGTGAACACCCTTCTCATGGAGTTCTTCACGATATTCTCTTATTTCTCCGACGGCTTCGCCTATGCTGCAGAAGCCCTCGGAGGGAAATACTATGGTGCCCGCAACAGGCTGAAATTTCAGGAACTGCTGCGGGCCCTCTTTAAGATCGGCTTTATCCTTGCCGTTCTTTTCACCTTATTATATATAGGGGGCGGACGATGGCTGTTACGACTACTGACCGACGATCAAGGAACGCTGGAAGCCGTGGGACCGTATTTCTGGTGGTCAACGCTCATTCCCGTAACGAGTATCGCCGGCTTCCTGCTCGACGGCATCTTTGTAGGTATCACGAACACGAAGGGAATGCTCGCCTCCTCCATCAGTGCCGCCGTCATCTTCTTTACCGTCTATTTCGCCACCTTCCCCTTCCTCGCCAACCACGGTCTCTGGCTGGCCTTTATCCTCTACCTCACTACGCGTGGCGCCGTAGAGGCTATATTGCTTAAACGCGGAACATGATCAATTATGCCCCTACCAATGCGATGCTTAACGGACTGACGGTGATCAACCGTTGTTTATAAAGATCACCGACGGCACGCTTGAAGACTTTCTTACTGACATGGAAGCGCTCGTAGATATCATCGGCGGCACTCTTGTCACCAAGATCACAGCGGCCGTCATGCTCCTTGAGATACTGCAACAGCTCATCGGCAAAGTTCTTCGTCTGTCGCCGTCCCGTAGCCTGCAGCGCCACATCAATCTTTCCGTCAGGACGAACCGTGGAGATATATCCTTTCACACGGTCACCGGTATGCAGCGGCTGAAAGATCTGATCGTCGTAGAGCAGTCCGGCATATTTATTATCCACAATCACCTTGAAACCAAGATCCGTCTTCTGCCATACAAGGAGATCGACCTCGGTGCCCGGCTTATAGGTCGGCTTCTCTTCCGAGAGGAAATGCTCCACCTTCGCCGATGCCATGATGCGGTAACTGTCCTCGTCGATATGGATATAAACGATGTAATACTCACCGATCTCCATCTTCTTCTTCATCTCACGGAACGGACAGAACACGTCTTTCAGCACGCCCCAGTCGAGGAATGCGCCAAACTTGTTCACCCAGTTGACTTTGAGATAAGCGAAATCACCAACCTTCGCCTTCGGCGTCTCTGTCGTAGCGATGAGTCGCTCATCCTGGTCGAGATAGAGAAAGCAGCGCACGTCATCGCCGGGCTTCACGCCCTCAGGGACGTATTTCTGCGGCATGAGGATCTCACCCTCTTCGCCACCGTCGAGGAAGATACCGAACACTTCCTTGCCGTTGAAGGCATGCGGGTCTTCGCGCTCTGCCACCTTCGTCATCTTCAGCGTGTTGTAATCGCCGAGTTTCAATGTTGTCTTCATATCGTCTCCTTTCCTTCTTGTACTCCGTTATCATCCGTGCTATTGTGATTCTCAGAAACAGTCGGAGTAATGAGTTTTCCATCTTCCATATGTATCGTACGGTCCGTGATCTTCGCCAGATTCTCATCATGAGTGACAATGACAAAGGTCTGTCCGAACTTATCACGGAGATCAAAGAAGAGCTGATGAAGCTCTGCCTTATTCTTAGAGTCAAGACTTCCCGACGGCTCATCGGCGAGGATGACGGCGGGATTATTGACGAGGGCACGGGCAACGGCGACACGCTGTTTCTCACCACCGGAAAGTTCGTTGGGCTTATGTCCGGCACGGTCGCCGAGGCCCATGAAGTTCAGCAGTTCCTCTGCGCGCGCTTTCGCTTCCTTCCGGCTCTTTCCGGCGATGAAGGCCGGGATCATCACATTCTCCAAGGCCGTGAACTCCGGCAGTAACTGATGAAACTGGAAGACGAAACCAATATGACGGTTACGGAAGTCAGCCAGTTTCTTTGCTGAGAGTGTGCTGACATCGGTACCATCGATAACGATCGTTCCCGTATCAGGCTTGTCGAGTGTACCAATAATCTGCAACAAGGTTGTCTTGCCGGCGCCCGAAGGACCGACGATACTCACGACCTCGCCCTTGTTGATATGGAGGTCGATGCCTTTCAGCACTTGTAAGTTGCCGAAAGACTTCGTGATATTCTTTACGTCTATCATTTTGTTCGTAGTTTCTTTCCTTTTCTATTGATTTATTGTGTTCTATAGCGAGCTATTCTATCCTGCGCTATCTCCGCTTCAGCCGTTTCATCCGTTCTGCCCACGGATTGTCACGCAGCCATTCCCACAGACTCTGTTCCTCCTGATGCTTCGGCTCAGCGAACGTGATCTCATCGGAGCCCTTGCCATACTGATCGGGGAAGATAATGATCAGGTTCGTTCCCGAGAAGTAACGGTCAAGTTCCTCCGGGAGATGTTCCTGCGCATTCTTGTAAGATACCGTTCCCTTACGAGCCGTGATGACGACGAAGAGATGATCGTCGGCAATCGTCGAAGCCAGTTGCGGCAACTCATTCCAATGATCCATCTCCGTAATCTCACTGCGCACGCTCGGATGGACATTCTGCACGTAGGCATTGATCAGGGCCAGGGTGTCACGACGACCGTAGAACGTGATGCGGCATTCGAGATTCTCCGACAATCGGCAGAGCCGTTCAAGCCAACGATAGAATCCCGGCTCATATTCTGCTCTCGAAGGTACGGCAACCTGAATACGACGGATCGTATTCAGCGGCTGACGGATACGCGCCATCATAATCTGACAGTTCAGTCCGTTGAAGAGACTCTGATGGAAATCACCCCAGAAAGTGGAAGAGTTTTCCTTATGCATGTGCATGCCGATGATGATCTCCGAAGCCTTATATTCATTGAAGGCATGCTTGATGCCATTGGCAATATTCGCGGCGATACGCACCTGAGTCTGTATGGGCACGTCGGCTGCGGAGACGAGTTTCTCACAATGTTCCAACAGCCGTTCACCCTGTTCTTGGTTATATCGCATATTGGCATCGTCATAAACGACATTCAGCGCGATAAGTCCACGGTTGAGATGAGGGTTTCTGACAAGCATCGCCAAGGATATCAAGTTATCGGCATATTCCGGATACTTCACAGGCACAAGAATCAGCTCATCATCGGCCTTACGATGGCGGGGTTCCGACGGCAGTTCCTTGGCATGGAGAATCATCTGCCGTGACGCCCAGTCAGTCATCACGGAAGAGATGATACACGTCACGAGGATCATGATGACAACACCGTTAAGCATATCGGCATTAACGAGGAAGCCGCCGCCGGCAACAGGGAGCGTCATGCCGACCATCACCATAGCGATGGCTCCGGCAGCGTGGGCGGATGTCAGACCGAACATCATGTGTCCGGCCAACAGCGGCATACGGAAGAGGCGTTGGGAGAAATAGGCGGCTAAAGCCTTGCCAACTGTTCCCGCTACGACGATCCAAAAGACAACCCACAGAATGCGTCCGCCCTCAAAGAGCAGCCGCACGTTGATGAGCATACCCACACCGATCAGGAAATAAGGTATGAAGATGGCATTACCGATAAACTCTATACGGTTCATCAAAGGCGACAGCCGCGGGATATATCTGTTCAAGATCAGTCCGGCGAGGAAAGCGCCGAAGATTCCCTCCACACCGGCGATATTCGACAGGGCGGCACTCATGAAGAGGATTGCCATGATGAAGATAAACTGCATCACTGAGTCGCTGTAGCGTCGCAGGAACCAACGCGTAAGCCGTGGGATCAGCCAGATCATCAGCGCGACATAAGCGACGAACTTCACGGTGAAGAGAATCCAGAACCAGCCGCTGCTCGTGCCACGGTGTGCCGCCACGATAGCCGCGAGAACCACGAGGGCCAGCAACAGAGAGAACATGCTCGAGCCGACACTCAACACGACACTCGCCTTGCGCTGCAGGCCATAGCGCGAGATGATCGGATAACTGATCAGCGTGTTCGATGCCATGATCGTTCCCAACAGCAAGGATGCCGCCATGCTGTAGTCGAGGAAATGGATGCCGATGAAGCCCGTGAGGACAAAGGGAATGATAAAGGTGGCAAGTCCAAAGATAAGGATCCGATACTTATTTCTCTTCACGCCCTCCATATCCATCTCCAGGGCGGCGAGAAACATGATATAATAGAGTCCCACACGCCCGAAGAGTTCGAAAGAGGCATCCCGCACAAGGATATTGAAGCCGTATTTTCCCACGAGGACACCCGCCAGGACCATACCGACGATATGGGGAATGCGCAGCTTGCCCATGACGATCGGGGCGAAGAGAATGATCAGCATCACCACGAAAAAGATGAGCGTCGGGTCCGTGATAGGAAAATATGAGGAGAGATTGAACATATTCGTCGGTTTTTGTTTGCAAAGTTACATAAAAAGTTGTACTTTTGCAAGCAATATCTTTGTACAACTAAAAAATTTTGATTATGAGAGTAGCTATTGTAGGAGCGAGCGGCGCAGTGGGACAGGAATTCCTGCGTATCCTCGCACAGAGAAATTTCCCTATGGACGACTTGGTATTGTTCGGTTCCACACGTTCCGCCGGACGAAAGTACAACTTCAAGGGTAAGGACTACGAGGTCAAGCTCCTTCAGCATAATGACGACTTCAAGGATATTGACATCGCCTTCGTCTCTGCCGGTGGTGGCACGTCAGCAGAGTTTGCCGAGACCATCACGAAGTACGGCTGCGTGATGATCGACAACTCCAGCCAGTGGCGTATGGATCCCGATGTGCCCCTCGTTGTCCCGGAGATCAACCCCGAGGATGCGCTGAACCGCCCGAAGGGAATCATCGCCAACCCGAACTGCACAACGATTATGATGGTCGTTGTCTTGAACCCCATCGAGAAGCTGAGCCATATCAAGAAGATCCACATCGCCTCCTATCAGAGTGCCAGTGGTGCCGGCGCCGCTGCCATGGCCGAACTGCAGCAGCAGTACAAGGAGATGGTAGAGACGGGTCACGTAAGTACCATCAACAAGTTCCCCCATCAGTTGGCTTACAACGTCATTCCGCAGATTGACAAGATGACGCCCAACGACTATACGAAAGAGGAGATGAAGATGTTCAACGAGACACGTAAGATCATGCACAGTGACGTCCGCACATCTGCTACGTGTGTCCGCGTGAGCAGCCTCCGCAGCCACAGTGAGAGCGTATGGTTCGAGACGGAGAAGCCGTTGGAGATTAAGGATATCCAGGAGGCACTGAAGAAAGCCCCCGGCGTGACGCTTGTACAGGATCCTAATGATCAGTATGTCTATCCTATGCCGCTGGAGAGTGCCGGCAAGGATGATGTCTTTGTAGGTCGTATCCGTAAGGACCTCGCCGACGACAACAGTTGCACGCTGTGGCTCACCGGTGACCAGATCCGCAAGGGTGCCGCCCTCAATGCCGTCCAGATCGCTGAGTGGCTGATTAAGAACGAAAAGAAATAAAAAAAGCCTCTACAGCCTCACCCCCAGCCCCTCTACAGCCTCACCCCCAACCCCTCCCCGAAAGGGAGGGGAGTAAAATGCGAGACACGCCCGGTCTTCCCGGAATTTAAAGATTCCTTGTGCTTGCAAAGCACAAGCACAAAACGACACGCCCTGCTTTCCTAATTGGGAAGGCAGGGCGTGTCTCGGTAATTGACGCCCCGATCCCGTTAGGGTCGGGGCCTCCCCTCCCCTTTCGGGGAGGGGCTGGGGGTGAGGCTGTAGGGGGTATAAGGCTTTTTGGTGTGAGGCTTTATATTAATTTCTGATTCACATAATTCAGCAATCCCTCGCGGTAGGCCTCGCCGATGGGCAGCGAGATATCCTTACCAAGAAGGACACGGTTTTTCGTGAGTTCCGTAATCTCGCGGACATTGATCATAAACGAACGATGGATACGCAGGAAATACGGCGGCAGCTGTTCCTCGAGCGTCTTCATACTATAAAGGATGATGACAGGGCGCTCCTCACCACGCAGATGGACTTTTAAGTATTCACTCATTCCCTCGACATAGAGAATATCGGGGATATGGATCTTTACAATCTTATGATCTGTCTTCACGAAAATATCATTCTCATTCTTCTCTTCTTCTTGCTTATCCCCATTTAACACTAACGACTTGAGCTGTTCCTGCTCATAACGCTCCTGCACGCGAAGGGCTGCCTCACGGAAATCATCCATGGAGAAGGGCTTCACGAGGTAATGGGCTGCCTTGACCTTAAAGCCATCGAGGGCATAGTCGCTGTAAGCTGTCGTGAAGACAACGATGGGCGGATGGGCCAGAGACCGCACGAGGTCAAGGCCGCTGATGTCGGGCATGTTGATATCACAGAAGATTGCGTCGATCTTCTTTTGCTGCATCAACTCCCAAGCCTCACTGGCACAATGACACTCCCCTTCCACCTTGAAGAAAGGGATCTTCTTGGCATAAGCAACCAACTGCTGCAATGCCAACGGCTCATCGTCAATAGCAAGGATGTGAATCATATTTCTGCGTTTTTATTTGAAATCTTTCCCATCGTCAACGGGATATTCAGTGCCACACGATAGAGTGTGTCGCCATCATCTATTTTCAACTGATAATCGGAACCATAGAGCAAGTCCAGTCGTTTCCTGACATTCTTCAGACCTATTCCTCCACCGTTACCGGCGGGATTTGGCTTAGGATGCTTGACATTGACACAGGAGAATAAGAGCCGGTCACCGTCGATTCCGAGATGGACATGGATGAAACTCTTCTGGTCATAACTGACACCATGCTTGAAGGCATTCTCCACGAAGTTGACGAACAGCAATGGTGGGATATGCCAGGAGCCTGCATCCGCCGGCACCGTCATCTGTATCTCTACTTCATCAGGATAGCGCAGCCGCATCAACTGCACGTAACTCTTGAGAAAATCTATTTCTTTCGACAACAATGTTGTCTTTTTACTTTCTTCATATAGCATATGTCTCAACAAGGCCGACAACTGGACGATAGTCTCCTGGGCCCTTGGCGGATCGATCTCCACAAGGGCGTGGATATTGTTCAGCGTATTCATCAGGAAATGTGGATTGATCTGATAGCGCAGATAGGCGATCTCTTCCTGCTGCGCCTCCAACTTCAACTGTTGCAGTTCCACATCATGCTGACGGGCCCGGAAATACATCTTGACGGCATCATTGGCGCCGAACATCAACACGAGGAACACGCCGCCGGATATCTCTGTCTCATGGAGCATGAAAGTTGTCTCCGTAGGACAGGCCACATGCTCTATCCACGTAAAGAGGACCACCAGTAATGTAGTACACAACAGATAGAGTGCACGACGGTGCTGATAGACGAGCAAGGGGGCCAAAAGAAAATTATGAATCAGGAATCCGACGAAGAAGAAGAGGTACACGCGCCACACATGCCAGCACCATGACCAGGAGAAAAATACGCCCGTGGAATGGTTACGGATATAGAAACTCAATACCGGCGTGATCAGCAATAACAACCACAATCCCGCATAGAGCATATTCTCAACGCAGCTTCCTATCCATTTCCTTGTCATAAGACATTTCCTTTACAACGCACAAAAGTAAGGAAAAAATCACATATAACAAAACAAAAATTGTAAAAATTTTTCGCTTACATTCTTTTTTAAGAATATTTTGTTTATTGCAAAAAAAATCGTACCTTTGCACCACATTTCATATAAAGATCCTCTTTTTTGCTTTTGCGCCTGTGGCGGAATTGGTAGACGCGCTAGACTTAGGATCTAGTTGTTCACGCAGTGCAAGTTCGAGTCTTGTCAGGCGCACCCACACACGAGGGACTTCCTATACAAAGGGAGCCCCTCTTTTCTACTCTACGACAAAAGGGTAACTCTTCGGCATCTTTTGGCAACCCTCTCTTTTCCTGGAAATCATTACCTTTGTCGTTGCAACAATAAAACCAAAAATGAACCTTATGAAAAAATTATTGATCACCACGTCTGTCCTCATGCTGGCTCTCACTGCCAACGCACAGACCACGAATAAGGACATTGAGCAGGCCTATCTACCATTAGGCTCTTTCTTGACAACCCATGGCATGACAAGAGTTATTTCTCCAGTCATCCTAACAAGAGTGTTCATGCCGACTTCGACGAAGTGACGCTGACCGATATCACGACGACAACGGCCATTCATCCGGTGATTGATAAAGGGGAGTCCGCTCCTTGCTACTCGCTCACGGGACAGCGCCTCAGCCGTCAGCCGTCGCACGGGATCTTCGTGCAGAACGGGAAGAAGGTTGTTCGGTAAGCGGAGCACAAATGTGACGGATGTCCACACGGCCCTGCTGGTAACATCTGTGATCGAATATTCTATACCTCAGGCTTTCTGCGCCATTGGCAAGCGATTTGCATTTAGGTTGTCAGAAAGTTTAATCATTAAAAATAGAAGATTATGGATACAAAAGGAATTGAGACCAGCAAGGTCTTCGACTACAAGAGTCTGATCGATTACAAGAAGGGTGAAGTAGTAGAGAAGATGGTGACGTTCGTCAGTGGCGGCGGCGTAGAGCTGAAGGCTGCTGATACCGGTACGGAGATCGCGGAGCACAGTGTCCCCTATCAGGCTACGCTCTACGTCCTTGACGGTGAGGCTGCCGTAACGATAGACGGCACAACCTATCATCCCCATGCAGGACAGTTGCTCGTCGTTCCCGCCAATGCCCGTCACAGTCTGAAAGCCGAGAAGCGCTTCACCGTCCTTCTCTCCGTCATCAAAGCATAGAGACATGATTTTTTTGTTCCGATCCACCGTGGGGCGACCCTTGTGGCCGTCCTAACCGGAAATGATGTTGGATTTATCCTGTTCCGTCCTGGACAAACTGTATAGAAACTGTATAGAATTTGAAAGACAGAGTAACAGAAAAATAACATATTCCTCGTTACTCTGTCTTTGTGTATCCACCATTTCTCTTGCAAAAAAATACACGGAATACTTGTTGTATACGAATAAAAAAGTTATCTTTGCAGAAAAAAGGAAAAGCTATGATACATACAGGAGAAAAATATATCAACCCTTTGACCGATTTCGGTTTCAAGCGAATCTTCGGTACACCGTTCAATAGCGATCTGTTGATCAGTTTCCTCAATGCCGTCCTTGATGGCGAACGGAATATTATTGATTTACAATACAACAATAGTGAGAAGTTTGGCAGCAACGAGGCTCAGCGGAAAGCTGTCTTTGACGTGTACTGCACTACAGATGATGGTTCCCGTTTCATTGTAGAGATGCAGAATGTGTATCAAGACTTCTATAAAGACCGGTCTATCTACTATTCTACGTTTCCTATTACCGAACAGGCTAAAAAGGGAGTATGGAACTATGAGCTACAGCCCGTCTATACAGTTGGTGTTCTGAACTTTGCTTTTCCGGAAGACAAGAGAAGTGATGACAGCGGTATTTTCCGTGAAGTCAAACTGATGGATATAAATCGCAAGGATGTATTCTATGACAAACTCACCTATATTTATATAGAACTTGCCAATTTCAACAAGGAGCTCGAAGAATGCGAGACGATGATGGATAAATGGCTCTTCTGTCTGAAAAACATGTCCAATCTTCTGGAGCGCCCTGATGAATTGCAAGGCCGCGTATTCGAAAAGCTCTTCAAAACAGCAGAGATTGCCAAATTCAAACCTATGGAACGGAAAGCCTATGAACAGAGTATCGGTGCTTACCGCGATATCGTTAACGGCATGGATGCCGCAAAACGTGAAGGTCTTGCCATAGGACGGAGAGTTGGGCGTGAAGAAGGACGGAAAGAAGGTCGTGAAGAAGGACAGAAAGAAGGCATAGAAAAAGGACGCCAGCAAGCCAAGATAGAGACGGCGAAGAAACTTCTCGCTATGGGACTCTCGAAGGAACAGATCGCCGAAGCGACAGGATTGTCCTCCAATGCCATTCAAAGGATCAAAGAATAACGTCTTCTATCCCTTAGCAAATTGCCGCAGAGACATGATAAAACATGTCCCTGCGGCAAAGTCTTAAACAGTTACTACCTCAACAACTATTATTTTTGTTTCGGAGACTGAGGTACCGCCTTCCCTCCTGGTGTGGGTTGGGCTGGTTCATCAGTATTAAAGATCTGTGAAATGCTCTTCCGCAAGGCCTCAAGGGAAGACTCCATCTCCTTATTAGAGGTCTCTCCATCCTTATTGGAAAGTTTTGTAAGAGCATCATCCAAATGAGAACGGAGCATCTGTATGGTAGAGTCTTTCTGGGCTACAGCATTCTTTACATAAGCAGAGAAGAAGCGTTTCTCTATACGCTCAATTTTTGCTGCATCCTCTTGATCATACTTATACATGATCGTATTCAAGCGGATAGCATCAAACTCGTTGTATTTGGCAGACCACTCGGCATCCGTCATTAACTCCGCACTATCTTCGACGTTTTCCGTGAAAGTCTGAAGACTATCTATAGCCTTCTCCTTCTTACTCTTGCATGATGAACATACGAGGAGTATCAGCATGCATGGAATGATTAATTTTGTAATTTTCATAGACTTCTAATTTTAGAATAAAACTTATTGACTACTTCTATCAACCTCACTATGCAAACGGCCAAATCTTTTTGTTGATCAGCAAAGCGATGATGCCGGAAACGACCAGCGCATCAACGAACAGCCAAAAGATCTTCATGACGATACTACCATCGCCGACGAAACAATTGAAGACAGCCGGAAGAAGACAGATCACATAGAAAAGTACGATGGTACCCTTATGGCTGTTGATCGCAGTCGTCGTTTCGTTGACCGTATTCATCTCTACATCACTGACCATATAGGCCCAGTCTGCATCCGTCATGCCGCATTTCACAGCCTCCTGACGGAGGGCTTCTTTCCGCGTCTTGAAAGATCCATCCTTCACGGCGATGATCACTTTCTGACGAAGGATCATTCTCTGTTGTTTCTGGGAGACGATCTGGTCGACATCGTTCACGGTCAGGCCTTTCTCTACAGCCTCCAGGCGAAGAACATCAAGATGTTCCTGTAGCGTTCCCTCTTTCAGATACGTATCTACCTGCTGGGAAACACCATTCAGCAGGTCTTGTTTTGACTCTTGTGCCATATTATATGCGTTTATGAAATAATTATATTTTTAGCATTGCTTCGATTTCGGGCATAGAATATCCTGCACTCAACCCACGTGGAATGAGGAATTCCCTCTCCTCAGGAGAGATTACGCCGTCCATCTTTGCTACCTCAAGAAGTTGCTGGAACCGCATCTTCTCATCTGTATGAAGATCGGCTATCAAAGCCCTGTCTTGCTCATTGCTCGACCCGATACCTTTAGTAATCAACGCCAGGGGCGTGAAATTATCCGAATCGTCAAATGCGTTTGATGCCTTGCGCGTAAGTGTCGTGGCAATAGCGATATGCTGCTTATGTCTGACGAAGAATCGCAACAAGGAAATTATTTTGGACAGATATGGAATAGGAGCAAAACTTGCTACGAGTTCCGCTGTACTCAACACCGAATCGAAATCGATATTATCTACAAAGTCGGCCAAAGCCTGAATGTCTGATTTAATGTTTCCCATCCGTAGCGAAATTTTGAAGTTCATGTATGAAATTGACAAGAGAAGAGACATCTATATCCTTCTCCTTTCCTACTTGCTGAATACTGGCTATCATAGATTTGAAGTCAATACCGGCAATCATTTCCTTGATCTTTTTCACCAGCAGGTCGCAGAAGGCATCACCCCACTGACCGATAGAAGAAACAACATCCGAGACTGCTGTGGCTACTTTTCCGGCTGCATCGGAGACTGTCGTGCCCACAGCATCTGCGGCATCCGATACAACTTTCTTGGCACCTTGGACAAATTCACTCTCGTCCAATGTCTTTCCGACAGAGTCTACCGTCTCACCTACCGACTTAGAAACATCATCCACAGTCTTGCTGACACTCTTGGCGACCTGATTGATTGTCGGTGCTGCGCTCTTCGCAACATCATTCACTGTCTTCTGCGCAGTCTTTGCCAGTTCGTCGGCTTTAGAGGCAATATCCTTCTTCAGCTTATCAAAATCTATATCAAATAATCCCATAATTATTATGTTTATTTATCTTGTATAATAGATTGGTCTCTGATATTTCAAAGAATGTTTAAGAGCTACCACTTCCAGCCAGATATAGTTGTCGTATCTCATGCGCTCATTCTCGAAGCCCATATAGATGACGCTGTTGCCTTTGGAATAAAGGCGTCCGTTGCACGATTGGGTTCCCATCTGGCTCTGGTCTACATCATATTTATATGAACCAGAGGAAGCTGTACCATCCTGGAATTTCTTTGCCTGTGCCCGATTCGTAAACACATACATGTTGCAGAAGGCATCATCCTCACGAGGCGGACGTGTATTGAACAACAAGCGGTCGATGATTCCACTATTGATGCGCTTCTCATAGACATTCACGCCGAAGAGCCGGATAGACTTGCTGTAAGCAGACAGATTATCGGCAAACTTTCCATCCGAGGAAACCGTGTTCTCGTTGGTGGAAATACGAAGCGAATAGAGCAGAGCGTCACAATGTTTGGGAACGGGTATCGGCACCAGAGCTCGTCCTTTTCCGGAGAAAAGCACTTTCAACTGTCCCCGCAGGCCTATTTTTTTAGGCTGGTCAAAGACTTTTTTCGCGATAATCGCATTCATAGGTGAAGCGAGGAAGTCGCCCGCCTTGCAGTCCACATACCTTACGCCGACTTGTGGCCTTGGTGTACCGTCCTTTCCCTGGTACGACAACTTTACATTCGCTCTAGCGCCAACATCCTTGGAAGAAATCTCCACAAGATAGATTCCGCGCGAGGTAATGCTGAAATTGCCGTCAGCGTTTGTCTTCCACGATTTCAGCAGTTGCTGATGAGATACATCATAGAAAGAAATGGTCGAAGGACCGCTGCAGTCCACATGCAAGGTAACGACATCGCCGGCATTCAGACAGCAAGGCAGTTGCAACAAGCCATTGACAGAGGCATTCGTACGAGAGATCGCGACGCCCTTCAGTCCTGTCGGCTGTACGTTTCTCCCCTTGAAGATTTCATCAGGATTAGCTTTCAATGCTTTGATGCGGTCAGCCAAAGCCTGGCATTTCTGCCGGTCCTCATCACTCATATTGTCACCATCGAATGAATAATCCAGATCTGCTATCTCTTCTTCCAAATGATAACGCTGGTCGGAGGAGCCGGAAGCAGCGACATCGCCAGCCTCAGCATAGAGCGTGTTGAGCTTTTCTGAAGTCTTCTCATACTTCAGTTGCTCAAACTCCGACATGGAACTGCCGCTCTTCTTTCCGCCACATCCGCTTACAAGAGGCAAGACAGCGAAAAGAACCAGCAAGAAAACATTGCCGCATTTCTCCATCTTCCTATTCCTGACCACTGTTTACATCATTGTCTGCACCATTGTCTATAGCTGCGTTTCCGTCGCTGCCTGCATCATTGCCTACGACATTGTCTATCTGGTCGTAGAGCCTCTGTCTGACAATAGCACTGCCATAAGCACTCTTAGTCTTTGCTTCGCTGTCATCCGTATTACCATCGACATACGTGACAAACCAACGAATATTGTCGTCTACAAACCTCCGTGCCTCGTCCTGCTTGCCGGCACTACACATTTTGCTTACCGCATCAGTCATCCAGGCGAAACGGCACTGCGCATTGCCAATATAGTTTTCATCTTCGTAGTCCAATGGATAATAATCCCATGCCTTGTCGTAGCTGCCATGGCTCATAAGATATTCACGCAGTAGTTTGCAGGCCTTTTCCTCATAACCATCATCAGAGTTAAAATTAAACTGCATATCATATCTACTGACATGATTACTTGTGATATTCTCGTAGACATTGATGGCTTTATCGGGGTCATCCACGCTTAGGTAGGCTTTGATGAGTTGTAAGGCTCCATCATGTTGGGAAGTCGCATCCATATTACTCAAATATCCCTGCGCTTCCGTCAGATTTCCGTCGTGCATGGCTTTCTCAAAGTCATCCCAATGATTTGAAGAACATGACGAACAAGAACATGAGGATATCTTACCCAGCACGATGATGGCGATAACAACGCCAATAATCACTTTCCATTTTGTACTCATAATGAACTAATGTTTACCAAAGAGCAATCCAAGAATTGTCTTTCCCACCTTGCGCTCCAATCCCTGCTTGGTAGTGGGAATACCCGTCGTGCGGGCGAACTTCTGCCGAGCCTGAGAGATTCCCAAAGCTCTCTTCCACGAGAAAGAGAGCCCGGGAATGGGAGTTGATCGTTTACTTCGACCCATAAGCAACAGCCTTTACTTGTTTAAAGCATCAATGAGCTTGCTGCCAAACTGACGCGTGTTCCACTTCGGGTCGATCTCGAAGCCAATCTTTCCGGCAACCTCCCTCAAGGCAGCTGTCTGATTGTCGTATTCACGATAGCACTCGATGGCTCCGGAATTGCGTACCTTCACATAGTAGTTGCCTACCTGTGCATTCTTGCCATCGCCAAACTGCTTGCAGAGCTTGGTACCAAACTGACGTGTTGTCCATTTCGGATCATACTCGAAGCCTGCACCCTCTGCGGCCTCACGAAGAGAGCCCAGCACATTGTCGAAGATTCTGTACACCTTGATAGAGTTGTCCTCCTGCTGGGAGATCACATACTCGCCACTGATAGCTGATTTCTTTTCCATAATAGTAATGTTTGATGATTTCTGTTTGCTTCTGTTCTACTGTTCTGCGTCGTCTGTACCGAAGTCTATCTCCAGTTCGGGCTCGTGTTTGATCATATCGGCAAGGAGCATGGTCACCATAGCGGTAGACATCCCCAGAGCTGTGCCCATCGTATGAATGAGTTCCGCCTCGTCGAGCTTGAGCACGCCATCACAGAGGATGATCTGCATGGCAGCCTCGAAGACCATTCCGATCTCCTTGTCCTCTACCTTTGAAGCACACTCGCTCAGGTAACTGCTCAACTGATCCTCATCCATCTTCATCACCTTCTTCACGGCATTGTCGACAGCAGAATTGAACATAATCTCATTATACTCCAGTGCATCGGCAATCTCTGCTACCGTTGTGCGCTCTGCCTCATCGTATTCTCCATCGGCACTGATAGCACATGCTATCAGACCGGCTACTGCTTGAATATCTGTCTTCATAGTTCTTGAAATTTGATTTAATTGTAGAATAAGCGGGCTATACGATGCAGCAGACTGCCTTTGGCAGCACGGGCCTTAGCCATACGGGCACAAGCTTCCTTGCCGGCCTTCGTGCGCTTATCTATCTTTCCTGACTTTGTTCTCATGACAGAAGAGGAGCTCTTCTTCACTTTCACCTTTCCACCCGACTTTTTCTGTGCGGCACGGGCCTTGGCAAGATTGGCGCACATCTCCTTATATTCCTTCGTGCGCTTGTCTACCTTTCCGCTTTGCGTTTTTTGTAAAGCCATAATATATATAAATGTAATTGATAAGTTACTTCACGATAAATTCTGTTCTGCGGTTCAGTTCCGGCTTATTAGGATCAACCGGGTCACTGCTTCCCCTGCCCTCATAAGAGAGCTGGCTCGCATTCACGCCAAGTCCCACCAGATAGTCGAAAGCCACCTTTGCCCTGTCTTCGCTGAGCTTCTGATTATGCTCGGCGTTTCCTTCGGCAGAGGTATGTCCGACGATGTTTACCTTCACCTGAGCATGGGCTTTCAGCAGAACAGCCAGATTATTCAAAATGACCTTTGCACTGTCATTGAGCTCGGCATTGTTTACACTGAATTGCGCGGCATTGAAATCTTTCTGGATCTTTTCGACCTGCTTGGTCACCTTCTTCTTCGCCACCACCCCTATAGCTTGTTTGGGCATAGGAGCTGCGGCGGGTTTACTGTTGCCTCTCAAAAAAAAATATCCCAGGCAACCTAACAGCACTACAGCAGCGACAACGATCCATATCCATGCTTTCGACTTAGGTTTAGCCTCTTCGACCGCCGGCGTCCAACCATTGATATACTCCAATGTGAACCCTCCTTTCCTGCCGAATCCTTTCTCGGCTTGTTCGAATGAGGCGATCTCAATGCCGTACTCTGCTGCCTTGTTGACAAGACGTTCAAAGCTTGGCTTGGTCCACATCTTGACAACAGCAACGGTCGTACCATCCGCGAGATGAAGTACTTCATCCTCGGCTGTGAAGAAGCCATTCCAGTTCTCCGGATTGACAGAATCTACCTTCTTCATATCCACGAAGTTGATTCTAACACCCGAATCGGGATTCAGACTGTCTGGGAAAGCCTGCTTCAAGTCCTCAAGCGTAGCCTTTGGAAAGAGAACGAGATAGGCATTTACGATACCCAGTGCCGTACGGTTTTGGGCCTTTCCATGTACTCGGATTTTGTTTTGCATAGGGTTGATGCTTTTAATTATTTGAACTACTTCAGCAAACCGACTTGGTCTATTTCTCTCTCTTCAGACTGGCTTTGGCTGACTCAATCTGACGTTTCAGATACTCGATCTGTCGGTCGTGGCTGGCAGCATGATCGATCTTTGCCTTGCGGTAGGTCGCCTTAGAAGATGTGGACGAACTACTCTTAATCAACGCAGCATAATGGGCATTGTCCTTCTTCTTTGCTTCGCGCTCCTTTTCTATACGGGCGCGAAGATCAATGATCTGTTTTTTGTAATATTCTTTGCTCATGCATAAAAGTGTTAGTACCATTCAATGCTAACAAGCGAAAGAGATTGTACAAATTAGTATAAGATTCACATAGTCCGCCTGCTTCGCACCATTTAGGTACAAATTGCCAAATGCTGCAAGACGGGACGCAGCGAACTATGATATTTTAAGGAGGAAGAGCCGTCCCACCACTTTCAGCCATGAGTCACAGCCGAATTGCAAATGTGGTGTAATCCCCCACATGATGAAAGAGCAAGTCTTCCATCATGTTTGCAATGGCAAATTTACAAAATATATTTAAAATTACCCCCGTAACTATTCAGCAGGGTGAAACATAGTCTTTCTGCGCCCTCCCGTCATCTGTTAAATTGGTTAACAATCTAGAATCAGCTTTTTGGCGGATTTCCCCGTACCCCATACGACGTTTCTATTTTACGCGATTCTCAGAGGCTTACTTTTGCGCAATATTCTGAATATCAATAAAATAGGTTAACGAAATCAAGATAAGTCGTTTCTTTTTAGTACCTTTGCAATAGATATGGGAAAGAAAGGTACAAGATCCAAGTCAAAGGCGGCA
>JAQXXT010000083.1 GCA_029226205.1 Prevotellaceae bacterium | reverse complement strand
AGAGGGGTTGGGGGTGAGGCTGCTGGGGGTGTGGCTGCCCTGCGTCAGGTTACTTGTATTCTCAAAGAACAGATACTCATCCTCTGCCCCATCATATTTCAGAGCTTTCTGGAAGGACTTGACGGCACCCTTGGGGACAATGATCTTACGGAGATTATCACTGTCGGAGAAAGTGTGACGGTTCAGTTTCGCGGGCGTTCCCTCGAACGTCACCTGCTTCAGGGCGTCACACTCGGCGAAGGCATAGCCGTCGATGTTCTTTACAGAGGAAGGAATGAAGACATGATCAAGACGGTCACAGTCGTAGAAGGCATCCTTCTCGATAGATGTCACCGTATTCGGGATGATCACGTTCTTCAGGTTTTTCTTGCTTCGGAAAGCCATCTCACCGATCACCTCGACACCCTCGGGGATGGTGAAGCTGTCCTTCTGCGAGAGGCAGTAGATGATACACTGTCTGTCTACGGTATAGACGGCCTCGCCGTCAAACTCGAAACTGTCGCTGTCAATCTTCTGTAATGCGAGGTTGAGCACGAGAGCTTCAAACTTGCCACCATGTTTGGTGTCGTTCTTGAGTGCGTTAAGAATCGCTTTCTTACTTTCTTTCATACTAGACATTGTAATAACATAAACACGTTTGTAATATTGGTTGCAAAGATAGTGCAGCAATATTACAAACGTGTTACGACAATGTTACAATTTCTTTTTATTGCGGGGAAAATAATGAACTTCTCTGCCACCCCTTGTGGGCGTCCTAAATCTTCTCTGCCACCGTAGGGGCACCCCTTGTGGGCGCCCTAATTGCCACGATCCCCTTTAGGACGGCCACAAGGGCCGCACCCTACTGCCACCGTAGGGGCTGTGGGCGCCCTAATTGCCACGATCCCGATTAGGACGGCCACAAGGGCCGCACCCTTCTGCCATCGTAGGGGCACCCCTTGTGGGCGCCCTAATTGCCACGATTCCCGGTTAGGACGGCCACAAGGGCCGCACCCTACGGTGGATCGATTCCCGGTTAGGACGGCCACAAGGGCCGCACCCTACGAAGGAAAGGGTCCGGGGGTGAGGCTTTTAGTAGTTCGTATTCTCCGGATCGAAGTTCGTCCAGCCCTGAGCCCAGGTATCATTCTGAGCGAAGCAGCCGATGTAGTTCACCTGCTTGAACCAGCTGTTGTTCTTCAGATCCGTGAAGTCAGGAGCGTAAGAGAACAGGGTGCTGCCGGAAGCCGGTACATACGTAGCCTGAGAGATCTTGAAGGCTGTCCAGTCGGAGAGAACCTTGTTGTTGTTGGCAATCTCCTGGAAGAAGGTGCTGGAGAAGGACTTTTTAGAAGCGTCCGTCTTCTTCGTGCTGTAGTCGTAGAGGGCATCCTCATAGACCTTGTTGAAGTCAGTACCCGTAGCCGTCATACCAGCGAATACGATGTTGTGGAGCTTCATCAGACCGTCGGTGGCAGCCTTCTGCGTACCCGTGCCCGTAGCCTTACCCGGCTTCTCAGCATCGAGGATCAGACCGATAGGCCAGCCGATGGCGACGGTGTTGTAGACATTCAGACGGGAGTTACGACGGATGTGCATGGCAGCCTGGAAGAGACCCATGGAAGAGCCGTTGTTCGGGTTCATGCCACCACCGTTGATATAAGCGGAAGTATTCTGGAAGTTGCTGTCGAAGGTCTTCGGGCCGAGGAAGGTGATGTTGCTGAAGGTAGCGGTGGTGTAAGGATCTACTGCCGTACCGTCGGCGTTGTTATCACTCTCGAAACCGTTGCTCTGGCTGGCATCAGCGATGCGGGGATCACGGACGGAGAGACCGAACTGTACATTTCCGGAGAAACCGTTATCGGTATCGAAGTCATCATCCCAGCCCTTGTAGGCGATGAGGTACTTACAGTTGACGGAACCACCGAACCACTCATAAGAGTCATCATTGGAATAAGATACCTGGATGTGATCGATCGTCGTACCACGGCCGACAGAACCGAAGGTCAGACCATTGATCTCCTTATCCTTCTCGAAAGGATATCCGGCGAACTCGATACGTACATACTCCAAAGCACCGGAGTTATCGTTGTCGTCAGAGCCACCATGCTTTGTACGGGGACCACCCTCGATCTGCATCTGACCCTGGTTGTTCTTGGCGTTACCACAGAGGATGACACCACCCCAGTCACCCGGCTTACGGTTACCCTTGGCCTGAGCAGAGGTGAAGACGATCGGCTCGGAAGCAGTACCCTGGGCATAGAGTTGGCCACCCGGCTCAGCGATGAGGGCTGCCTTCGTGTCCTTGTCACCCTTGATGATGGTTCCCGGCTCGATGGTCAGCTTAGCGCCCTTGGCGATGTAGACCCAGCCCTTCAGGGTGTATGTGCCCTTCTTCAGGGTTTGGTTACCCGTGAAGACAAAGCCCTGGTCACCATTACCGATGACCTTACCGTTGGCATCAGCGCTGCCGTCCTCGTCGAAGAGGATATGATCGCAGGATTTGAGACCACCATCCGTACCAAAAGTATAGGATGTGGCGTTGCCACCATTGTTGCTGGGGTCATCATTGTTGTCACTGCTGCAGGCCGTCAGCATAGCAGAAGCGGCCAGGATACCGAGGCATCCGTACAAAACTCTCATTTTTTTCATTTTGCTTTCCTAAATTAAAAATTATAGATCACAATAGTTTTTTATAGATTTATATAGCTTACGATAGCCATCCCTACGAAGGGAAAGAGGCATTTCAACATCCCTCCCTTCAGGGAGGACTTGGGTAGGCCCTTTACAGTTTCCACGTCAACATCAATCCGATGTTACGTCCGGGCTTATACCGGCGGACGACCTCCTGGACCTCACCACCGTTGCTGTCCTTGGCAAACTGCTTGTAGCAGACATTCTGGTTGAGGATATCGCGGACGTAGAACTTCAGCTCCCAGTGCTCACCGAAACTCTTCGTGGCCGTGAAGTCGAAGGCATCCCGTGGCATCTCATAGCTGTTGGGCACATGTGCGGCCTCCTCACTACCAGATGCACCCAAGGTACGTCCGACACCGATGATGCGCTTGCCGATGCGGTTATAGAGGAGTGCGATGTTCAGATAGAGCTTCGGGTTGCGGTAGAACAGGCCCGTATTGATGAGGTAGGGGCTCTGTCCCTGCATCGGACGGCTCTCCTCCAGCGAACCGGCGGGGAAGGTGACACGGCTGTGGATCAGGGCGCCGTTGAAGCTCCAGGAGAAGTTGCGCAGTCCGATGAAGTCGAGCTGTTTCCGGATGTCGAGCTCAAGACCGAAGTTGTTGGCGGCCTTCGCGTTCTTGTTACTGTAGATGAGGTCGGTACCGCCGGCAACGGTATAGGTCCACTCGATGGAGTTCTGGAAATGCTTATAGAAAGCAGCCAGGGAGATCACCTCCCCGCGATGGGGATACCACTCATAGCGCAGGTCGATGTTGTTGACGTAACAGTTCTTCAAGTCAACATTACCGATGACGTCACTCGCCAGGTCGAAATCGTAGTAGACCGATGAGGAGAGCTCACGGAACTCCGGGCGGTTGACGCTGCGGCCATAAGAGAGGCGCAACTGGTTCCGGTCGTCGAAGCGGTAGGTCATGTTCAGCGAGGGGAAGAAGTCACCATGACGGTAATAGGTGCTCATATGACTCTCCTCATTACTACGCGTGTTGGAGATGAGCTCCGTCTGATTGAATTCGAAACGGACACCGGCGTGGATATCCAGCTTGCCAAAGGGGAGGGCCGCCGAGAGATAGCCAGCGCCCAGGGTGTTGTGTCCGTTATAGTTGTTCTGCCAGTTGACCTGCTCCTGGAGGAAGAGCTTGTCAGCGCCGAAATAGCTGTTGTCGCTGAGGAGCTGCTGCAGGTCCATCTGCCGGAAGTCCGAAGGCAGGGTGTTGTCGTAGGTATCCCAGAGGTAGTAGAAGTCGCGTGTCTTATACTTACGCGTACGGTACTCGCCGTAGGCACCCACCTTCAACTTCGGTTGCCAGGAGCCGAAGGAGAACTTGTGCTCGTCGTTGACCTGGGCAGAGAATATGTGTTCGTCCAGGGATGTCCACTCACGGGAGATGTCATTGCCGTTGAGCAACGCATAGTCGTTGGTCTCGACATCCATGTACTGGGTATATCTTTTACGGTCAGGCATACGACGGTTGGCATACGCATAGCCGACACTCCAATCAAGGGCATCGCCACTGAAGGTATGGGTACCGGTGATCTGACCGTTATAGGTCACTCGACTTCTGTTGTAGTATTCTGCCGAGTGAAGG
This sequence comes from Prevotellaceae bacterium, assembly GCA_029226205.1. Classification (GTDB taxonomy): domain Bacteria; phylum Bacteroidota; class Bacteroidia; order Bacteroidales; family Bacteroidaceae; genus Prevotella. The sequence continues at coordinate 13,941 of JAQXXT010000083.1, read as the reverse complement.
GGATCGGACTGGGCATCAAAGCCATCACGCCACGTATAGCGCAGGTTGCCAATCCGGTTGAAGATGTTTTTCAACTGGTACTTGTGCTTTCCATTCTTACTTAATAAGGTCACGTTGAACATCGCGCCGAGGCGGTTGTTCAGATTATATTGATCATCAACGGAATGACGGAGGTAGTTGGCATTGTTGTTCTCCACATCGTATACACCGAAGAGGTTGTTCAACATGCCTGTATAACGGCGGTACTCGCGCGTATAGTTGACGGAAGCGATCATACCGAGCTTACGACCGGCGAGATCCCAGCGGTGGGACCAGTCAGCGCCGAGGCGCAGGTCACCGAAAGGCTTCACGCTCTTCGTCGTCCAGTCGTTCGTCACATTGCCAAGGTTCACATCCTGGCGCGTGGGATAACTGTCGAAGGTGCCGTGAGGCAGTAACATACTCCGGAAGGCGGACTGGCTGTTCCAGTTTCCACCTACGGAGATGTTAAGAGAATTCGATGTTGGGATTTCCTTGGTATTAATTAAGATGAAGCCTCCGGTATAGTCTGCAGGATATTCTGCCGACGGTGTTTTCACAATCATCAGGTTATCGAGCTGAGAACTCGGAATCAAGTCAAAGGAGAAGGCACGGGAGTCGGCTTCACTACTCGGGACTGCTCCTCCGTTAATCCATACATTATTATATCTTTGAGAGAGACCGCGAACCATAACGAACTTGTCATCGATCAGGCTCACTCCCGGCACACGGCGGATGACCTCTCCGGCATTGGAGTCCTGCGTACGCTTGATCTCCTGGGAGGAGACGGTACTCATGACGACATCGCTCTTTCGCGCAATATTCAATAGTGCTGCGTCAGTATTCTTACGAACGACAGCCGTGACAGTAACCTCACCGAGGTTCTGGTTCTTCCAGATACTGTCGACGACATTCGCCGAATCAGCAGGTACAGCCTTCAGAATCGGAAGGCGTCCCGGCAGTGGAGCCGCACACATCCAGGCTCCTGTTGTCAGCAGCAACATCATTGTTGCTACTCCCCTTTTACAATCTTTCATCTTGTACTTTTCTTTGCTTTTTTTATTTCACATTGCAAAGATAGCCACGTTATATTACAGATCTGTAAAGGGGAAGTTACGATTGTGTGAAAGCCGTAGGGACATGATTTATCATGATCCGCCATTTTGCCAAATGCAGGGGCCGTCCCTTGTGGCGGCCCGTCGGCGGTAACGCCGAATCCATAACGGGAAAATACCCCATTACGATTCGCCCTAACGGGCGACGGGCCGCCACAAGGGACGGCCCCTGCAAGAGCGACGGGCCGCCACAGGGGACGGCCCTGCAAGAGGATCGGATGCCTTAGAAATGCGTCATGAACTCCACGACGATCTTATCTTTCTCAGATGTCTTGGCGATACCCTCATGACCATAGAAATATTTCTCGTAGTTGATACGGATATCACTCAGGAACGGCTTGTCGAAACTCAGCGTCACACCACCGGTGATACGGCTGCGCTTGTAGTCATTGACGATCAGACTACCGTCCTTGCTCTCCGTCTTCGTACCATCGTCGGCAACCTTATAACGAAGACCGTCACTATGGTCACTCATATAGTCATAACGGACAAGCGGAGATACCTTCGTGAAGAGCTTCGTACGGACAGGGATGTCGTAACTCACGAAACCGTCGAAGGCATGGACGGGGTGGAAGGCATGCTGGGCATAACGCTTATAGAGATACTCAGCCTCAGCGATGAAGCCACGCTTATGATAGTTGATACCGGCATCATACATCATCACGTTGACATCGGAGGGGCGGATCTTCTGCATACTCAGCACGAGGTCCACGCCACAAGGGAAGAGGAACTGCGCCTTGGAGGAGAAGTTGACATGATTCGTCCAGTAGTCCTTCTGATGGGTAAGACCGGAGCCGTTATACATACCAGCCTCGAGGATGATGGGGAAACCGACATTGAAGGTGTAGCCGAGGCGGGCACCGACATCACGGACATTACCGACCTGCTTGGCAATGAAGGAACGGTTGGCGAAATACTGCTGATCGGGAGAGCGGTGGGCATCGATGGTGAAGGGCACACGCATCTGACCAATGGTCAGGTTCAAGGTCTTCCACGGCGTAATCTTCGTATAAGCATCGAGCATCTTGATCGTTCCCTCGTCGCAGAGGTCGATCTCAGCCTTGTAGGAGACATATTCGTTGACATCGCCACTGACATTGACACGGGCGTTACGCACCTGGAAGCGGCCTTCCTTGTCCTGCGTCTGATACTCATACTTGCCGCGGATCGTACCGCCGATCTTCATCTTCTGCTGGGCTGTGGCACTCATCACGGTAGCGCCCAACACCATCATTGTTAATATTCTTCTCATCTTAATAAATTAGGGTTTCTAAAAAAAAAGCGGGGACCAGAAACGCTTGCAGGGTGCGGCCCTTGTGGCCGTCCGCCGACCGTCAGGTCGGATGTAAGGTACATTGCCCAATACATCCGTCGTCCCGACGGCGGACGGCCACAAGGGCCGCACCCTGCAAACGGATCAATTGTCCGAAGGACATCACGCTTCCATGAACTTCTTCGCGGAACGCAACTGATGGCGCATGACACTCAGGAACTGCTGAGACTCCTGGAGGAGGTTCAGATAGACCATGTCGACCTGCAGGTCCTTGTTGTTCTTCTTCTCCTGCATGCGGTTGATATGGGTGTTTCGGATCACGCTGAGCTCATCCTTGCAGGCATCAGCCTCAGCGAGGACATCGCGATACTGGTCGTAACGGTCGGTCTCGATCTGCTCACACGTCATCTTCATCAGGTCGTTGATCTTCCGGCGGATGGGCTCAAACTCCTTCACATACTCCTCGGGCAGTGGGTTGAAGTTGTTGTCGACATGCTCCTTGATCGGATTCAGCATACGGCGGAGGGTATACATGAACTGCTGGTCACTGTTGGCACCGACATGGAACCACGTGTTGCGGTCGATAGCCATCTCCAACGGACTCTTCTTCAACCCGAGCATCTCCTGACGACGGATCTTCTTCAACAGTTCCAGCTCTTTCCTCAAACCTTTGTCACTATGGCGAAGCGTGCGAACACTCTGATTAGCAAAGGCATCGACGATATCGTTGAACTGTTCCATGGAGTAAGCGCAGACCTTCGACTGCGTGTTGCGTACATGTTTCTTCAGCATATCCCAGACGAGCTCGGGATCACGCGTACGCATCATCAGGCGGAAGCTGTCTTCCTCCTCTTTCTCCTTCTCCTTGTTGGCCTTATACTTCTTATTACTACGATACAGGAGATAAACGACGAGAACCATGAAGGCGGCCTGGATGACGACACCACCGAACCACATGCACAGGGCGACGAGGGCACAGGTGATGAAGGCCACACCGGCGGTGATGAACCAGCCACCGATGACACTCAGCACACCCGTCACACGGAAGACGGCACTCTCACGACTCCACGCACGGTCGGCGAGACTACTACCCATGGCCACCATGAACGTCACATAGGTCGTTGACAACGGAAGGCCGAGGTTCGTACCGATGGTGATCAGCATGGCGGAGATGACGAGGTTGACGGCGGCACGCACCACATCGAAGGCGGCCTTGTCGTCCTCGAGGACCACCTCATTACTATTGAAACGGCTGTTGACCCACTGACGGACACTGACGGGGAAGAGGTGGGCGAACCACTCAACGAAATACTGCGTCCAACGGACGATGCCACGGGCAGCCTTACTACTGCCGAACATCTCATCGCCCTCGTCCTGACGGGCCAGGTCGACAGAAGTCTTGATGACATTCTGTGCCTTCTTCGACGTTGCCATGGCAATGATCATGATCACGCCGGCAGCCATCAGATAGAACGGCGGCGTCTTCGCACTCTCCATCAATGACGTCATGAGGAACGAGTCGGCACCGGCACCATGGGCGTTGGCGGTGAAGTCCTGATAAGAGGACAGACCGGCCAAAGGCACACCGATGAAGTTCACCAGGTCGTTTCCGGCGAAAGCCATAGCCAGCGCAAACGTTCCCATGAGAACGGAGAACTTGAATACATTGATCTTGCACAGATGGAAGATACCCATCAAGATCGTGGAACCGATAAAGGTATAGAGGAGTAAGATGTTGGTATTCGCGTCGATATAGTCGCGTGCTGCATCAGAGATATAAGGACTCTTGCCAAGACCCTTCATGAAGATGAAGTAGGCCAATGCCGTAAAAGCGATACCACCAAAGAGGGAGACCTTCACGAGCTGACCGGCCTTGGATCCTTTGCCGAAAGGATTGAAGGTGAAAACAACACGGGAAATCCACATGATCAGCAAACCAAAGACAAAGGAGATGGCCACACTGACAAAGATAGCGATGATCACCTGCAAGGCCTTGTCACTGTTGAGCAACATCCCATAAGTGAAACCATGGTCACTGATGACTTTCAACATGGCAATGAGGCTGGTACCACCGAGGAGCTCGAAGACCAGGGACACCGTCGTGGACGTCGGCATACCCAACGAGTTGAAGACATCGAGCACGATGACATCCGTGACCATGACAGCCAGGAAGATCGTCATCACCTCGTGGAAAGAAAAATACTTTGGCGTCATGATACCGTGGCGAGCCACATCCATCATACCGGAGGAGAGGACAGCACCGAGGACGACACCGGCAGAGGCGATGATCAACACCGTGCGGAACTTGGCAACACGGGCACCAATGGCACTCTGCAAGAAATTGACTGCATCATTGCTCACTCCGACAAAGAGGTCAAATACCGCCAGACAGAGGAGGAAGATGACAATGCACAAATAAATGGTTTCCATAAAAACTTATAAAATAATGGTTACGTTTATATTTTTGTGCAAAGGTACAGTCTTCGTGTTACAACCAAAAGTCTAACATATTACAATGCTGTTACAATTCTCCCACCGTAGGGCGCGGCCCTTGTGGCCGTCCTAACCGGGAATCGTGGGATTAGGACGGCCACAAGGGCCGCACCCTACGGTGGGGTCAGGCTTTCGCCAGCGAGAACTCAAACAGCAGTCCCCCTTCTTTCCGGTTGCTGACCTTGATACTCCCGCGGTGCAGCAACACGGCATTCTTCACGATGGCCAGTCCCAGTCCCGTACCGCCCATGGCACGGCTGCGCCCCTTATCCACGCGGTAGAACCGTTCGAAGAGCCGCGGCAGATGTTCCGCGGGCACGCCCTTACCGGTATCATAGAACCGGAACCGCCAGTATTCCTCCGTCTCACGGACCTCCACCGTCACCGTCGTCCCCTCACCGGCATAGGCCAGGGCATTATCGGTGAGGTTGCGGAAGATACTGTAGAGCAAACTACGTACACCGCGCATCATCACATGATCGGGCAACTTGTCTTCAAACGTCATGTGCTTCTGCTCAAACTGCAGTGCCGTCTCCTGTTGGATCTCGATGACGAGTTTCGCCAGATCGACATTCTCCTTGCCGTGCATGTCGGTCACCTCGTCCATCACGTTCAATGTAGAGATATCACGCAGCAAGGACGTCAGGCGCTGGCTCTGGGCATAACTGCGTGAGAGGAACATCTGCAACATCTTCGGATCAAGATCGGGATGGTCGATGATGGTCTCCAGATAACCCTGGATACTTGCCACGGGGGTCTTCAACTCATGGGCGATATTATGCGTCAGCTGTCGCTTCAGCTCGTCCTGTTCTTTTCGCGTCTTGAGATAACGTTTGTAGATTTTGATGATCTTCTCGGCAATCTCACCGAGCTCATCATCGGGGAACTCCGCGAGATCTTCCACCTCGAGCGTCTCATTATGATCGGCACGGGAGGCGAAGATGCGCAATTTTGTGAGGTTCTTATCCAGTCGGTGGGTGAAACGGTAGAGCACAACCGTCAACAATACGATGGCGACAAGGGAGAGCCAGAGATAATTCTTATCAGTATTGAGGATATTGATCAGGTTATCATTATACGGCAGGGCCGAACGGACGATGAAATGATTGTGGGGGAAATAGGTGGCAGAATAGAAGAAAGACTCAGGAACGGTGGCACTCTTACGATCGACGGTACGCCCACTACCTTCCCGCATGGCCTCCTGGATCTCCACACGGTTACTGTGGTTCGGGATATTCTGATAGTCTTTCCGCTCGGAGTCGAAGAATACTCTTCCGTCGGGCCGGATGAGGGTCACACGGAGATCCGGGAAATGGTTCTCCCGCAGATAGGCGTTGATCTTTGCCTCCGTGATCAACGTGTCACGGCTGAAGGTCTCACCCAACTGGAAATTGAAATCCTGCAGACGTTGGTCGAGGACCGTAATCTTATAGTCCTTCTCACGACTCTGCTGATATAATATAAAGGTAAGGGCAAAAGCCAGAAAGATGGCGAGGACGGCGAGATACAGCCGCTTGCCGATAGAGAGACGATGATCCATAGACTCTTCCCCCTACTCCTCAAATCCATAACCGAAGCCCAGCCGCGTCACGATATGTTTGGCATAAGGACCCACCTTTCGGCGCAAGCGCGTGATATTGACATCCACCGTACGGTCGAGGACGATGACGTCACGGGGCCACACACGGTCGATGAGCTGCTGACGGGAGAGGATCTTGCCTTTCTCCTCAAGCAACAGATGCAGGAGGGCAAACTCCGTCTTCGTGAAGGCCACGGCTTTTCCGTCTACCGTCACCTCCTTCTTGTTCATGTCAAGTTGGAGACCCTTATAGGTAATGGTGTTGTTCTGCTCTTCCTTCCGCTCGGCCTGTTCTGTCGTACGGCGCAGCACGGCTTTCACGCGCGCCAGGACTTCTCGGATAGAGAACGGTTTGGAGATATAGTCATCGGCACCGAGGTTGAAGCCCGTCACCGTGTCATTCTCCGTATCACGCGCCGTAAGGAAGATGATGGGGATTTGTGCTGTCTCCGGGTCACTCTTGAGCTGCTTGGCCATGGCAAAACCGGACATGCCGCCCATCATCACATCCAGGATCAACAGGTCCTTGTCCTGCACGCCCTTCTTCAAGGCCTCCTCCGCACTATAAGCGACTTCTACTTCGTAGTTGCCTTCGGCCTCCAAATTAAACTTCAGGATCTCGCACAGGTCGGCCTCATCATCGACGACCATGATCTGGTATTTCTGATCTTCCATTTTCAACGTTTTTGCAATCTGTTGCAAAAGTATAAAAAAAGAATGATATATCTCCCAACATCAAGTTACAAAATCATGACAAAAAAACGGCAGGCCGTTCTTACCGACCTACCGTTCGTATCTTTCCCGGCAGGCCGTTTTTGGGCCTGTCGTTGTGTGCTTGCGCTTTGCAAGCGCTAGGAAGCGCAAATGCGGTTATTTCTCGTATCCGTAGACAGCGCTGTCACCGAGCTCCTCCTCGATTCTCAGCAGCTGGTTGTACTTAGCCATACGGTCGGTACGGGACATAGAACCGGTCTTGATCTGACCACTGTTCGTGGCAACGGCGATATCGGCAATCGTCGTATCCTCTGTCTCACCACTACGGTGTGAGGTGACCGTGTTGTAGCCATGACGATGAGCCATCTCAATAGCCTCCAGCGTCTCCGTGAGCGAACCGATCTGGTTGACCTTGATCAGGATAGCGTTGGCAGCACCGAGCTCGATACCCTTCTTCAGGAACTTCGTGTTCGTCACGAAGAGGTCATCACCGACGAGCTGTACACGGTCGCCGAGGGCCTTCGTCATCTTCTGCCAGCCTTCCCAGTCGTTCTCGTCGAGACCATCCTCGATAGAGTCGATAGGATATTTCGTGATGAGCTCCTCAAGGTACTTGATCTGCTCCTCGTCACTCAATGTCTTGCCATTGGGATCCTTCGGCATACCATTGCTGAGCTGCTTGTAGTTGTAATAGTACTTACCGTCCTTGACCTCAGAGAACTCGGAAGCGGCGCAGTCCATGGCGATGCGCACGTCCTTGCCCGGCTCATAACCGGCAGCCTTCACGGCATCGACGATACTCTGCAGGGCATCCTCAATACCATCGAGCTTCGGAGCGAAACCACCCTCGTCACCGACAGCGGTGCTCAGGCCACGCTTCTTCAACAGTTTCTGAAGGGCATGGAACACCTCAGCGCCCATACGGACAGCCTCATGCTCACTCTTCGCACCGACAGGACGGATCATGAACTCCTGGAAAGCGATAGGCGCGTCACTATGGGCACCACCATTGATGATGTTCATCATTGGAACCGGCAGCACATAGGTGTTCACGCCACCGAGATAACGGTACAGCGGCAGGTTCAGTGCCTTGGCGGCAGCATGGGCTACAGCGAGACTGACACCGAGGATAGCGTTGGCACCGAGCTTGCTCTTCGTCGGCGTACCGTCGAGAGCGATCATCTTATAATCGATAGCACGCTGGTTGAAGACATCATCACCCTTCAGTGCCGGGGCAATGACATCATTGACATTGGCAACAGCCTTCAGGACACCCTTGCCACCGAAACGGTTCTTGTCACCGTCACGAAGCTCCAGAGCCTCGTTCTCTCCCGTGGAAGCACCGGAGGGAACACTGGCGCGACCCATCACGCCATTGTCAAGGGTTACCTCTACCTCAACCGTAGGATTGCCACGGCTGTCAAGAATCTCACGTGCATGAACTTTCTCAATCTTTGTCATAATACAAATATTTTAATTTAACGTCTGATTATTTATTCCGACAGCAAAAGTACAAACTTCATGCCAACCACACAAAATTCCGGGATACCCAAAAATAGGTATCTTTTGTGACCACTGGATTTTATCCTTTGTAACCGTTCTGTTACGATGTCTTAAAAAACGGGCCCTTTTGTGCCTTCCTTCTACTTTTTTTCTTACTTTTGCATCTCAGAAAAATATACGCGACATATATAGCACCATCATGAATCTGAAGAAACAACTATTATATATAGGTGTAGCTGCCGCTCTTTTGTCTCCGGCGCTCTCCTCGTGTGGGAATCACAACGACAAGATTAAAAAAACACAAAATACCACGACTGCCAAAAAGGCGGCCCAAGTGGACACCGCTGTCGTCAGCCGACTGAAGAAATTCGCCGCCGAGCCGCGTTGCAAAGGACAGTTTGCCTTCTATGTCTACGACATCACGGCCGACAAGCCCGTCTTTGGCGTCAACGAGAAACAGCCCCTGCACTCCGCCTCCTGTCTGAAACTCATCTCCGGTACGGCAGGCCTGCACCTCCTCTCAACGAAATACCTCTACTATACGGCCCTCTTCCTCCACGGACAACCGAAGAACGGCACCGTCAACGGCTCCATGAGCCTCCTCGGCAGCCTCGATCCGTCATTCAAGGCCCAGGACTTCATGCCCTTCGCTGCCGCTGCCCGGAAGGCTGGCGTGACGAAGCTCAACGGCCATCTGTTGTTGAGTCTCCCCATCACCGATCCCGTGAAGAGTGAGCCTCACTGGTATCCGTGGGATCTGAGCTTCTCCAGTTTCGGCATTTTCTATAAAGGTCAGGACAAGATCATCCAAGCCGTCCTCAATGCGTTCCATCAGAATGGCATCCAACTCACGAAGGACCAGATCATCGTCGTGAAGAACAAGATCGTTCGTGGTTCCAAACTCCTCCATTATCAGAATACGCCCATCACGGCCGTCACCGAACGGATGTGGAAACATAGTGCCAACACACAGGCTACTTCGATGCTTTATACCATCGGTCATCACCTCGATCCGAAGGCGGCCGATCCTACCGTCGCCGGTGTGAAATATCTCCGTACCTTCCTCGCCGACAGTCTGAAACAGAAAGACAAGGGACTCTGTATCCATGACGGCTGTGGACTCTGCATCCATAACCTCCTCTCTCCGAAGGCCCTCTGTGCCGCCCTACTCTACGGCCGCCATCATCCCGATATCTATCAGGTGATGATGAAACAACTGCCGACAGCCGGTGTCGACGGTACCTTGCGCACGGAGATGGTCAGTCCAATGACGAAAGGCCGTGTCCACGCGAAGACGGGAACACTCTCCCATCCCTACGGCATCTCCTCTCTCGCCGGCTTCCTCACGGGAAATGACGGCCACGAGTACTGCTTCGCCATCATGGATACGGAGATGAGCGTCCTCGATGCCCGTGTACTCCAGCGTAAGCTCTGCGAAGCCCTGCTTCAGTAATCTTCCACCGTAGGGCGCGGCCCTTGTGGCCGTCCTAACCGGATTAGGACGCCCACAATGGGCGCCCCTACGGTGGAAGAATGGCCTGCCGTCGTGTGCTTGCGCTTTTTAAACGCGAGTCCCCACAAAAAGTCCTCGAAAAATTTCGCTTTTCGCAAACTTTTTCGTAACTTCGCAAAATAAAAGCAGGTTTTACCTAAGAACCCGAATACATTAAAATATTTAGATAATGGAAATACAAGGAAAAATCATCGCGGTATTGCCGCAGCAGAGTGGTGTCTCTCAGCGCACCGGTAACCCCTGGGCTTCTCAGGATTATGTCATCGAGACCCATGAACAGTATCCCCATAAGTGCTGCTTCCGTGTCTTCGGAGCTGACCGCATCAAGCAATTCAATATCCAGAGTGGTGAGGAGCTCACTGTCAGCTTCGATATCGACTGCCATGAGTACAACGGTCGCTGGTTCAACGATATCCGTGCATGGAACGTACAGCGCATAGATCCTAACGCCGTCAACACCGGTAACCAGCCGCAGGCTGGCGCCGCTCCCTTCCCGCCGGCAGGTGCCGCACCTGCTGCCACCGATAATGGTGCCGCAGCTCCCTTCCCTCCGCAGCAGCCCGCTGATGGCAACAGTGCCGCTGACGATCTGCCGTTCTAACGCCCACTCGTAGGGCGCGCCCGTCGTGTGCTTGCGCTTTGCAAGCGCAAGTCGCCACGCTTATAGAAACCATCACGAAGCAAATGAAGATTCAGCATTTATCCCTTCTTCTCTTCGGCTGTATCCTCGCCGGCTGCAACGGGGCCCGCACAGGCCTCACGGCAGATGGCGGGGATACTGTCGTTATGCGCTACGCCCGTCAGCTCGTCATCGTCAAACATGACGGCTACACCGACGTACGTCTCGCTGACCCCTGGCACCAGGGCAAGACCCTCCACCGCTATATCCTCGTTCCGAAGTCTGAGTCTACAATTCCCGAAGAGGCTAAGGCCTTGACAAAGGATAGTGCCACCCTCGTGCGCACACCCCTCACCCGCTCCATCGTCTTCACGAGTGTCCATACCGCCTTGTTACAGGAACTCCATGAAGCAAAGGCCGTGGCCGGTGTCTGCGACCTCGGCTATATGAACCTCCCCTGGGTGAAAACCGCCGTCAAAAATCATAAGATTGCTGACTGTGGCAGTAGTATGACTCCGAATATCGAAAAGATCATCGACACACGCCCCGACGCCCTCATCCTCTCTCCTTTTGAGAACAGTGGCGGATACGGGAAGCTCGACCAACTGCATATCCCCCTCATCGAGGCCGCTGACTACATGGAAACGAGTGCCCTCGGCAGAGCGGAATGGGTGAAGTTTTATGGTCTCCTCTATGGTCAGGAGGCTGCCGCCGATAGTATCTTCCGTGTCACCGACAGTACCTATCACGCCTTACAGGCTATGGCGGTAAAGACGACGAAGCGACCTACGGTCATCACCGAACTGAAGACGGGCGGCACTTGGTATGTGCCGGGCGGAGAGAGCAGTGTCGCCGCCCTCATCCGTGATGCCGGGGCTGCCTATTGCTACAGTAAGGACAAGAGCACGGGCTCCCTCTCTCTCAGTTTCGAGAAGGTCCTCAATGATGCCGGCAATGCCGACTTCTGGCTCTATAAATATGATGCCACGCCCGCCACGCTCTCACAACTGAAGGCTTCCTTCCCGGGATACACACAGATGAAAGCCTGGCAGACCAAGCATGTGTGGGGTGCCGACTGTACGAAAGTGCCGTTCTACGAGGAGACACCGTTCCACCCCGAGCGTGTCCTTCGTGACTTCATCATTATCTTCCATCCCGAGCTCCATCTTGGCTCTTGCCGGTATTATCACCACGTCAACTAACAATATGCCCAACAACAACGAAACGATTGACCTGGAAAATCCGGAACTGCAGAACGCACTCCAGATTATCCAATATACCCGTCGCTCCCTTTTCCTCACCGGAAAGGCAGGGACGGGCAAGTCGACGTTTCTGCGCTATATCGCCGCCCATACGAAGAAGAAACATGTCATCCTCGCTCCTACGGGCATCGCTGCCATCAATGCCGGGGGCAGTACCCTCCACAGTTTCTTCAAGATTCCTTTCTACCCTCTCCTGCCCAACGATATCCGTTACAGCGTGAGGAACCTCCGGGAGACTCTCAAATACAACCGCGAGAAGATACAACTCCTCAAGAGTCTCGACCTCATCATCATCGATGAGATCAGCATGGTCCGTGCGGATATCATCGACTTCATCGATAAGGTCCTGCGGGTCTACTGCCGGAACATGCGGGAGCCCTTCGGCGGCAAGCAACTGCTTCTCGTTGGGGATATCTATCAGCTCGAGCCCGTTGTCAGAGAGGACGACCGCCGACTGCTGGAGCCCTATTATCCCTCCGCCTTCTTCTTCGACGCGAAAGTATTCCGTGACTTCCATCTCGTGAGTATAGAACTGAAAAAGGTCTACCGGCAAAGTGATCCGAAATTCATCGGTATCCTCGATGATATCCGTACGTCGGAGGCTACGGCACAGGACCTGCAACTCCTCAACCGTCGTGTTGGCGCTGAACTGAAGGGTGATGACGACAGTATTGCCATCACGCTCTCTACCCGTCGTGACACCGTCGATTTCATCAACCAACAGAAACTTGACGCCCTCGATGGTGATGAACAGCGCTTCATGGGAGTTGTAGAAGGCGATTTCCCGGAGAGTATGATGCCCACGCCGATAGATCTCAGACTGAAAGTGGGCGCGCAGATCATCTTCATCAAGAATGATATGGATCACCGATGGGTCAACGGCACCCTCGGAATCATTACGGGGTTCGATGAGATTCCCGAAGAGGATGAAGACGACGCCCTCTTCTCCGCTGACGACGAGCGCCCGAATATCTATGTACGCTTGGAGAATGGCAATGAGGTCACCGTTGATGAAGCGACATGGAGTAATGTACGATACACCTATAATGAAAAGGAACAGAAGGTGGAGGAAGATGAGATCGGCGTCTATCACCAGTATCCCCTCCGACTGGCATGGGCCATCACGGTTCATAAGAGTCAGGGCCTTACCTTCAACCAGGTAAAGATTGACTTCACCGGTGGCGTCTTCGCCGGTGGACAGACCTATGTCGCCCTCTCCCGCTGTACGTCTCTCGAAGGTATCAGTCTCAACGAACCCATCCAGCGCCGGGATGTGTTCGTTCGTAACGAGGTGAAAAAGTTCGCCTCTCATTATAATGACCAACGGATGATCCAGACCGCCCTTGCACAGAGTAAGGCTGACCGCGAATATGCCGATGCCGTCACAGCGTTCGACAAAGGAGATGTACAGGCAGCCCTCGATAACTTCTTCCTTGCCATCCACAGTCGTTACGACATCGAGAAACCGGGACCACGACGGCTCATCCGCCGAAAACTCAGCCACCTCTTCCTGCAGATAAAGAATCTTGAGGACGAAAATGCTGCCATGAAGAAAGAAAAGGAGAAGCAGGACGCTTTCCTTAAACACCTCGCCGTAGAATATACCCTCATGGGCAAGGAGTGTGAGCGGGAAGGTATGAAGGATGCTGCCATCAAGAATTACGAGAAGGCCCTGCAGCTCTGTCCTTCCCATTCCCTTGCCAAGCGAAGGCTGAAGAAACTCAAAGGGGATTCGTAGGGCGCGGCCCTTGTGGCCGTCCTAATTCCACCGTAGGGCGCGGGGCGCTGGGGGGGAGGAAAACAGACTTTTTGTGTTATTAGCGGCCCCCCGGCCCCCCCCACACGCGGAAAA
>JAQXXT010000082.1 GCA_029226205.1 Prevotellaceae bacterium | reverse complement strand
CCCTACCTAGCCGCACCCTACGAGCGGATGATCTGCCGCCGTAGGGGCACCCCTTGTGGGCGCCCTAATTGCCACGATCCCGGTTAGGACGGCCCCTAACCCTACCTAGCCGCACCCTACGGAGGATCCGTGGAAATCCATATATCCCTTTGATCATAATTCGGAAATATTTCGTAAATTTGCAAGAGGTTATAGAAACAAAAGAATATGAAGAAACGACTATTTATGGTGGCGACCCTCAGTGTCGCCTTTATCCTCTCCGCCTGTGGCGGTCAGAACCGTCAGCAATGGCAGCATGATGATGACAACGAGGCCAAGGTCTCTGCGGCTGTGTCGGCGACCTCTGCCGATTACGACCGTGACGAAGAGTCATTGGATCAGAATGATCCGTCGAATGCCGTGGCCCATGAGGACCCCGACGAGGAAAAGATCCTGTTGCCTGCGCCGTTGAAGGGCCGCAGTGAACAGATTCTGCGCCGTACGGGTTATATCGTGTCATATAATAAAGATTTGAAGATCCCCAACTGGGTGGCATGGCATCTTACGGCCGACAGGCTCAAAGGTCCCGGCAAGCGTAAGGGTGTGGAGTTTCATCCCGATGTGGAAGTCAACGGTGTGAAGGTGGATACCTATGATTATATGCAGTCAGGTTACGACCGTGGCCACATGTGTCCCGCCGGTGATAACAAGTTCAGTCAACTGGCGATGGACGAGAGTTTCCTGATGAGTAATATCTGTCCGCAAATCCCGAACCTCAACCGCGGTGACTGGAACGAGATGGAGATCCAGTGCCGCAACTGGGCGAAAGAATACGGTGACGTATATATCGTCTGCGGGCCGGTGTTCTACCGTCAGAAGCATAAGACGATCGGACAGCATCAAGTGACGGTCCCTGAGGCGTTCTTCAAGTGCGTGCTCTGTCTGAGTGGCGGCAAGCCGTGGGCCGTCGGTTTCCTCTACCGTAATGTCACGGGTAACCATCCGAAGAGCTATTACGTGAATAGTGTTGACGAGGTAGAGCGTGTCACGGGCATGGATTTCTTCCATGGACTGGAGAAGAAGATCCAGGACAGAGTGGAGAAGGAAGCGGTGCTGCCGGAATGATAAAAGTAAAAAGGTAAAGAAGTAAAAAAGTAAATCATGTCCCAACGTTTTCCCCGTTAGGACGGCCACAAGGGCCGCACCCTACGAGCGGATGATCTGCCGCCGTAGGGGCACCCCTTGTGGGCGCCCTAATTGCCACGATCCCCCGTTAGGACGGCCCCTAACCCTACCTAGCCACACCCTACGGAGGGAAAGAGGCATTTTACTCCCCTCCCCCTTCGGGGAGGGGTTGGGGGGTGAGGCTTAAAGCTTTATCTTTACTCCCCCGATAATCCAAATACCCGGCTGCGGAACATTACCGACTTCTTCGTAATGTTTA
This sequence comes from Prevotellaceae bacterium, assembly GCA_029226205.1. GTDB lineage: Bacteria > Bacteroidota > Bacteroidia > Bacteroidales > Bacteroidaceae > Prevotella. The sequence goes on along the minus strand of JAQXXT010000082.1, from coordinate 737 downwards.
TCGAGGAGGTTATTGCCTTCAACATACGCCGTCCAGGAGCGCTGCTGCCACGACAGTTTAGCATCGAGGAGGCCGTAGGTGCCATAGCGCTGACGGTCGCCGTTGGTGTCGAGATAAGATCCCATACGATGGTGAAGACGATAGCTGATATCGAGGGATAGCTGACGACAGAGGTTCAGACTCAGACGGCTGACCCATTTATGTTTCAGATATTCCAAAACATAATTACTCGTGATACCATTTTCCTTTTCCTCATTCTGCTGGATATAACTGTAACTCGTAGTGAACGACCGCAGGACATGTTGCGTGGGGAAGAGCTGTTGGAAATCAAATACCATGGCTCCCTCAAAACCATAAGCGTTGATCTTTCCGAAGTTGACGGACTTGGAGATCAGATTTCCGTTCTCGTCTTTCGTGCCGTCCTGTATCCAGTCGATGAGGTTCGTATAATGATTATAGAACGTACTCAGTTGACCGCTGATGCCGTGGCCCGTCATCTTCACGCCGAACTCGAAGGCGTCGAGCTCCTCCGGCTGCAGATGGGCGTCGGCCTTGAAGCCGCCGACGGAATAGTAGAGCTCCGTCACTGACGGCATGCGAAGGGACGAGTTGTACGACGCGTAGAGTTTCAATATCGGCGAGAGCTGCAGACTGAGGTCAGCACTCGGATAGACTTTCATCGGCATGTCTGCCCATGAGTTCTTGACGGCAATGATACCGCCCGACACCGTCAGAGG
>JAQXXT010000081.1 GCA_029226205.1 Prevotellaceae bacterium | reverse complement strand
GGCTTCCATCGATCTGTCGAAATGGGAGGGGCAGCGCAACAAGGCGATCATCGAGACGCTCTTCTCCTGTGGCCTGCGTGTATCGGAGCTCGTCAACCTGAAGATCTCCGATGTTTTCTTTGATGAGAAGTTTATCCGTGTTCTTGGTAAAGGAAATAAGGAACGCCTCGTGCCGATCTCCGATGAGGCTATCAAACAGATTCAGCTATGGTTTGTCGACCGCCGTCAGATGAAGATTAAGGAGGGTGAGGAGGATTATGTCTTTCTGAATCGTCGTGGCCATCATCTCACGCGTACGATGATCCTGATTATGATCAAGCGTCAGGCTGTGGCGGCGGGAATCACGAAGACCATATCGCCGCATACCCTCCGCCATTCGTTTGCCACGGCATTGCTGAAGGGAGGCGCTGACCTGCGTGCCATCCAAATGCTTCTCGGTCATGAGCGTTTGGAGACAACGGAGATCTATACCCACATGGAAGTCTCCGACCTTCGCCGTGAGATCCTGGAACATTTTCCGAGAAATATCAAAAAGAAAGGGAAAATGTAGGGACATGATTTATCATGTTCCGCGCTTACCGCATGGTACGGCATATCAACTCTTTATATCATAGAGAATCAAAGTATTTATCAATATCCTCATGCGATGATAGTTTGATACAGTTGCCTTTTTTACATTCCTCGTGGGCTTTGTCAATTTTTGCTTTTACACTTTTTGTAATTTTCAATGTCTTCATATTTCTATATTTTATAAATTAGACCGATAGGAATTTGGGGTAACATCCGACCTGTCGGTCGGCGGGCCGCCACAAGGGACGGCCCCTGCAAATGGATCGTTGGTTATCTATTATTACGGGAACCACAGCACCAATGGCAGGTGATCACTGTATCCGGGCTGATAACGGGGACCGTAATAGGTGCGGAAGGGTTTGACACCGCCGTACTTCTTCTCTTCCTCCATGAGCCAGGGGAGATCGCCGATGATACAGGCATGCGAACGGGCGGCAAGGGAAGGCGAGAGAAAGAAGTGGTCAAGGCTTCCCCATTCGCCCTGATAGCGGTAGGTTCCGCGGGCACCATGGGAGCCTGTGGCATCACGCGAGACCTCTGTCATGTCGTGCCAGGAGAGTTTGATGAGGGCGGGCGAGGAACTATAGTCGTTGAAATCACCGCCGATGAGGATCATGGCTTCCGGTTGTTGTTGTCGGATGGAGTCGATGCAGTTCTCGAGTCGTTGTTCCACCGCCAGACGATAGGGCCGTGAGAACGCCTCTCCGCCGCTGCGGCTCGGGGCATGGACCACAAGGACATGGAGCGTGTCTTGGAGTGCCTCGTTCTGTTGAGGAGTAGTACCGATCTGTCCGAGTACGATGCCGCAGACGTAGAGAATATCGCGCGTTGGACGAAAGTGCTTATCGGGTTGGGCAATACGGAGGCTGTGCCAGGAGAGCGGGTGGAAAGCAAAGGGATTATACATCAGTGCCACGTCAATGCCGCGGAGATCAGGACTGTTGGTCATGAGATACTGGTAGCGGGCCCGCCGGAGCAGCGACCGCTGGGTAAGATCGCGCATCACGGAGTCGTTCTCCACCTCACAGAGCAGGACGAGATCGGGGAGATGTCCGTCGTTCTCTTGCCCGTCGTTGGCTTCTTTTACCGGCAGTTCACCGAGGGCTATGAGTTCCTGTCCGATATGATTCACTTTCCGCCAGTAGCGTGTATGAGTCCAGTGGTGTGTGGACGAAGGCAGGAATTCCTGATCCTCTTTCAACGTGTCGTGCTGACAGTCGAAGAGGTTCTCGCAGTTAAGTTCCACGACGGTGAATAGGCTGATGAGGAAAGAGACGAGCATAGGCGAATAGATTTTACCGATAAGACAAAGATACGGCTTTCTTTCGGGAGAACAAAAAACTTTGGGGAAAAATTGAGGAGTTACATACAAATTCTTGCTAATGCAACAGCGGTTACAGTAACGGCCGTTGCATTAATTCGTTTAAAATGTATCGACGAAACCGGGGTAGTTTTTCAGGCCTCAAAACTCGCGGATTTTCGAAGAACTTGTCCTCTCTTCTGAAATTCGCGATTCTCAGCAATTTTTGCAACTTGTTGATTGATAAGGAATTGTAAAAACAAGGGATTTTATATTGCATAAATACCCGCATAAAACCCTAAAAATAGCGCCGAAAATGGCGGAATATGCAAAATTTTGATCGTGTTTTCGCCTCGTAAACATCGTGCAGAATTTCATAAACATCGTAGATAGCAAAATATCTCCGAAAGACAGGCCGGAAAAGACGTTGTTTTTGTCTTTCCGGAGCCTTTTGGAGCCAAATTTCTCTCTAGTTTGCAAGTACAGTTTGTCAAGATTTTTGAATTTTCTGAATTTTTCGATTGATTTTTGATCACGAATAAATTGATATCACCGACGGATAGGGCGTGGTTTGGTGAGGTGAAAAGGCTGTTCGACGAGAAAGGTTATGCCAAACCCTTCGCCCTCGATTCCCGCACGCTGATTAAGGTCGGCGTGAACTTCTCGCTGAAGAAGCGGTGCGTGGAAGAGTGGAAGAAAGACTAATTCGATAAGAAAAGTTTAGTTTTTCATACTTTTTACGTTCTATTCCAAATTATTTTATTAACTTTGCGCAAAAGTATAAAATAATAAACTATGGAGTTGTCCGAAGTAATGAAATCCAGACGAAAGATACTGGATATAAACCAGCAGGATCTCTCTGAGATGTCTGGGGTCAGTCTCGCTACAATCAAAGATATTGAAAGGGGGCAAGGAAATCCGTCATTGGATACCGTGCAGAAGATCCTTGCGGTGTTGGGAATGGAAATCAACTTTACGGTTCGTCAAACGGGAATCTAAGAATGAGGCGATTGGATGTATATTTCAATAATACGAAGGCTGGAGTTCTGACAGAAAGAGCACCTGGGAAAGATTATGAGTTTTGTTATGATCAAGCCTATTTGAACTCTGCTCTTCCCCCGGTATCCTTGACGCTTCCCAAACGAAAGGAAACTTATCTGTCACAGACTTTGTTTCCTTTTTTTTCTAATCTTATTCCCGAAGGAGCAAACAGAAGAGTCATTTGCAGGTCGTTGAAGATCGATGAGAAAGACCTCTTCGCAATACTGTCTGCTATGGCTGGGAAAGATTTTATCGGTGCTGTTAATTTAAAGTGTCATGAAAGTGAATGAAATCAAGAATTGTCCTTCTTCCTTGTTGGAAGGCTTTTCAACGTATAGTCCTAAAGCAGCGAGAATTCTGTTTGATGGAAAAAAGGTTTCTCCTTTTCTGGATATGAATGTGGAGGATTTTGGTTCGTCGCAATGTGCCGCCGATGCCATGCATCGTATTTCAGTCTCCGGCGTACAAGAGAAATTCCCCGCTGTGATCGACAAAGGGATCATTCGTATTGCGAAAAGTTCGGAGCGTTCTACATATATCCTCAAGCCAGCACCATGGGATCACTCACTGGAAGCACGTAAGCAAATTCCCGCTAATGAGAATTTGACCATGCAGATTGCCTCTCAGGTGTATGGCATCAGAACGGCTGCCAACGGTCTTTGTTTCACGAAGGACGGGCAAATGGTGTATATCACAAAGCGCTTTGATATTTTGGCTGATGGCTCGAAAACTCCTATGGAAGATTTTGCGGTCCTTGTAGGAAGAAATGAGCAAACGGATGGATTTCATTTTAAATATAATGGTTGTTACGAGGATATCGCTGTAGCATTGAAGAAAAATGTAGCGGCATGGATGGTAGATATGGAGAAGTTCTTCGATCTGGTTGTATTTAATTACATTTATGGCAACGGCGATGACCATCTGAAAAATTTCTCTTTGATTCGTATAGGACAAGACTATCGTCTGGCTCCTGCTTATGACTTATTGAATACAAGTCTCCATGTTGAAGGCGATGATTTTGGCCTTGATGGAGGGTTGTCTCCGAATGTGGAGAAGAGTGATGTTTATGAGCGGACAGGTCATCCGTGCAGACTCGATTTCGAACGTTTCGGATTACGTATCGGACTGAATGTCCTGCGAGTTAAAAGAATCCTTGACCGATATATGCAAGTTCCGGAAGAAACTATCCGTCTCGTTGCTCATAGTTTCCTCAATGAAAAGCGCAGAAGAATCTATCTCCGGACGGTCGAAGAGCGTGTGAAGCGGTTTGTGAGGAATTCAGACTAATTCCTCCGATACAGCGTCAGGTTATCATATCGTCTGACGGCATGATAATGCTCCTTCAACACGGGACGGATGATCATGGCTTCCCCGCGGACAAGGATCCACTCCGCATCGCCCTTTTGGAAACTTTGTAGGATCATCGACGACAGGCGGGGACTGAAGTCGGAGAAATCCTGAAGGGAGAAATAGGGATAGTAAGGACAGATATTCTCATAGAGATACCAGTCTGCCGGACAGTTGTAAGCGATAAATTTCTGTTTGTAGTCCTTCGGCAGGCCCGCGGTTATCACTTTCATTTTCCTAAGGGGAGGATTGAAGGTCCTTTCTCTATATCCAATTCCGGTGAAGTAGGTTTTGCCGGCACTGACGACTATTCCGGAGAGAAAGATGACAAACAGCAAGAGCACGGTATAGCGCACGCCCTGTTGAGGTTTGCATGCTGATAACTGTTTTAAGGCAAGGAAGGAAATCGGTATAAGCGGCAATGAGATGATGCCGTAGTGGAGAAAGCCTTTACTGCTGATAAACCATAAGAGGGATACCGAAGAAACAAGAAGCCACAACCCAATCGTTCTCCGATGGTCTTTACTACATACCAGACAGAGCAGAGAAATGAAGATGATGATGGTCGTGTCCCGGAAATGGAAGCACTGAAGTAATACCCGTGAAGGCGTCAGTGGATCATTGGGAGAATGAAAGACATATTCGATATTGCAGATGATGGTGGCATACCACATCTGCGCAAAGGTCCCGGTCCATACGAAATAGAGATAGGCAGGAATAATCACGCAGGCACCGCCCGCCAGAAAGAGCAGAGAACCTCTCAAGAGCGAATGCCAGTCTCTTCGACTGATGAGAGAGGCGCTGATGACGAGGAGGGCCACACACAGTCCGACGGCATTCGTCACCCGGGTCAGCCAACAGACGCCGAAGGTGAGGCCCCAGCAGAAAGTATAGTATCCGGGGATATTGTTGTCGCCCTCTTCCCTTTTCTCGCTCCATTTTTCGATGAATAGGAATGAGGCGGTCAGAAACGGCAGGCAATATTCCTCAGCGCTATTACCGCCATAATTGATGGTGCCGAAGCGTAGGGCGATGAAGAATAATAGGAATAAGGATATGACTCTTGAAAATCCTTTCCGAAGTAACTGATAGGTGAAATATAAAGTAGCGCTTAGAAATACCGCCTCTATGAAACAAAGGCCATAGCGCGTTCCTGTCAGCATATATCCTAATCGGTTGAGGAAAAGAAGCAGAGGCCCTTTGTTATCGAACAGCCGGGTATAGGGCGGTAACCCTTCTTCCCAGTATTTGCCAATTAATAAAAAGTTGCCGGAATCGCTGCTTTCCGTTTCTGTGAAGAAAGGTGATGTCGTAAAAAAGAAAGTATAGGCCACCCCGAACGCCATGAGAATGATCAGCATGGCGGTGAGAGCCTTATTGTTTAACGATGTAGGAAGAGAATTCTTATTATTCATGTGCTTGGTTCTATGTTTTTTCCCCCAGTGACCCCCTTCTTAGGTCACGGCTGCAAAGGTAATAAATTCTTTTTATTTTTCATCTTTTTGAAGTAATTTTTGATTTAACTTTTTCCTTTCTTTTAGTCGGTATGCCTCTCCATTCATATTGATCAGATTCATAGCACTTGAAGCGTGAGCAGCCCTGTTAGGCCTTTTGTGATAAAATAAAATACCAGAAGAGCGTGTGAATATCAGAATTTATTTGTATTTTTGCCTTGTAATAAAGACAAGCGTATGAAGTATCCCATCGGTATCCAAAATTTCGAAAGCCTTCGTCAGGATGGTTATGTATATGTTGACAAGACCGCCCTTTTGTATAAACTTGCGTCTGAAGGTCGTTATTATTTTCTGAGTCGTCCCCGTCGATTCGGAAAGAGTCTGCTGATTTCTACGCTGGAAGCCTATTTCTCCGGAAAGAAGGAACTGTTTCAGGGATTGGCCATCGAACAGTTGGAAAAAGATTGGACCGCCTATCCCGTATTGCACATGGATCTGAACAGTCGGAATTACCTCAATGAAGAATCCTTGGAGAATGAGCTGAAGAAACACCTGGAGCTATGGGAAGACCGTTATGGCGATAGATATCGTGACCGTGCGATCGAGGAGCGCTTCTATCATATTGTCCGGTTAGCCTATGAGAAGACTGGGAAACGTTGTGTCATCCTGGTCGATGAATACGACAAGCCCCTCCTTCAGACACTCAGCAACAGTAGTCTGCAGGATAGTTATCGGGCAACGTTGAAAGCCTTCTATTCTGTTTTGAAAACTCAGGATCAATATATCAAGTTTGCCCTACTCACCGGCGTGACGAAATTCGGAAAAGTCAGCGTGTTCTCCGATCTGAATAACCTCATCGACTTATCAATGGATGAGCGTTACCAGACCATTTGCGGTATCACGCAAGAAGAGATTCTCCGCTATTTCCCAACGTCTATCCACGGCCTTGCCCAAGCCTATCATATCAGTGATGAGGAGGCCCTTGCCCGGTTGGAGAGAGACTATGACGGCTATCATTTTGTAGAGCATGGCGTGGGCATCTATAACCCCTTCAGTTTGTTGAATACCCTCAGCAGACAAAAATTCGGTCGCTATTGGTTTGAGACGGGTACGCCATCTTATCTTGTGGAGGTGATGAAACAAGATAATTATCCGCTTCCCGACCTGACACAGGAACAGGTGACGGGCGATTTCCTCAACAGTATTGACTCCATGTCGAAGAATCCCATTCCTTTGATTTATCAGAGTGGTTACCTGACGATTAAGGATTATGATGAGCGTTTTGGATTCTATACGCTCGGTTTCCCGAATAAGGAAGTGGAGGAAGGTTTCACGGATTATCTGTTGCCTTTCTACACGAATATCCAGCAGGGAGAGTCCGCCTTTTATATCGGTAATTTTGTGAAGGATCTGGAAAAGGGACGTGTGGATGACTTCATGCGTCGCATGGAGACCATGCTGTCGGATACCGACTACAAGATCGTCGGTGACAGTGAGTTGTATTTTCAGAATGCATTCTATCTCATCGCCCGTATGCTCGGTTTTTATACAGAAGTAGAGCGGGAAACGAGTAACGGACGTATGGATATGACCGTGAAGACCAAGGACTATATCTATATCTTTGAGTTCAAGCTCGACGGCAGTGCTGATGAGGCTTTACGACAAATCGATGATAAAGGTTACGCCAAGCCCTTTGCTATGGACCGTCGCCAACTGATTAAGATTGGCGTGAACTTCTCTCTGAAGAAGCGGTGCATAGAGGAGTGGAAGAAAGAATAACCTGTATAATTCATAGATCCTTTTGTAGGTGTCGTCCTATTGCGGTCACGCAAGGGAGAAGGGGAATATGTAGGGACGATGATTATTTTTGTTCCGCCCAAATGTGGGTGCGTGGCCGCAATAGGACGACACCTACTAATTCCTACGATACAGTGTTAGATTGTCATACCGTCTGACGGCATGGTAATGCTCCTTCAAAACAGGGCGGATAATCTGCGCTTCTCCACGCACAAGGATCCACTCTGCATTCCCTTGTTGGAAAGTTTGGAGAATCATGGCGGAGAGCCGGGGACTGAAAGACGAGAAATCCTGTAAGGAGAAATGCGGATAGTAAGGGCGGATGTGCTCATAGAGATACCAGTCTTCCGGACAGTTATACGCGATAAATGACTGTTTATAACTCATCGGCAGGCCGGCGGTTATTTTCCTCATTTCTTCCAAAGGCCGGTTGGCAGTCCTTAACCCATACTCTGATCCCGTAAACGCAATTTTGTAGGTGCTGACACTAATCATCAATAAGAGAAATACCATCAGCATATTTGCAATGGCTTTGACGGTCTGCCGCTGTCTGTCTTTGGGGAACCGTTTCAGAAGGATAAATGTGATGGGCAACAGTGGCATGGAGATGAGGCCGTAAGGGGCATAGCCTTTTCCGTTGATGAGCCATAAGAGCGTAACCAATGATACGACAAGCCATAGCCAGGTCGTTCTCAGTTCGTTTCTATGATATATCAGGTATAGCACCGTCACCAAGACGGCGATGGTCGTATCGCGGAAATAGAGGCACAGATGCAGAATTCTGGATAATGTCAGCGGGTCGTTGGGTGAATGAAATACATAGTCGATATTGTAAAGGATGGTGGCGTAAAACATCTCCGGGAACGTCCCTGTCGCAAAGAAATAGAGATAGAATGGGATGACGATACTGACGCATCCCGCCATGAAGAGCAGTGTGCTCCGGAGCAGTGTCCGCCAGTCTCTGCGGATGATGAGAGCGCCGGCAATGAAGAGTAAAGCCACGCACAAGCCGATGGCATTCGTCACTCTCGTCAGCCAACAGACACCGAACGTTAATCCCCAGAAGAAAGCGTAAGATAAGGGGACCGCATTGTCGCCCTCTTTCCGCTTCTCATTCCATGTAGCGATAAACAGGAAAGAGGCCATCAGAAAAGGCATACAGTATTCCTCAGCACCATTACCGCCGTAATTGATCGTGCCGAAGCGTATGGCGACGAAAAACAATAAAAAGACAGAGACGAGTTTGGAGAAAGCCTTACGGAGCAGCCGATAGGCGAAAAGCAGCGTTGCGCTCAGGAAGACGGCCTCTATGAGACAGACACCGGAGCGTGTGCCCGTCAGTGCGTATCCCCATCGGTTGAGAAAGAGAAGCAGTGGTCCCTTGTTGTCGAAAAGGCTGACATAGGGCAGATATCCTTCGCCCCAGTATCTGCCAATCATCAGGAAGCGTGCGGAATCGCCCGACTCCGGTTCGAAATAAAAGGGAGACGTTGTAAAAAAAAAAGCTATAGGCGACCCAGAAGGCCATGAGGATAATCAGAATGGCTATGGGGGCTTCGTGCCGCAGCGATGTATGTTGAAGATTCTTGACGTTCATAGGCTTCATTTTATGATTTTCTTCCGGTGATCCAAGGGATATACCGGTAGATCAGATAAGTGATGACGGTGATGAGAAAGACATTGATCAGGAAGACCGGGATGACTTCCCAATGATGTCCCATGTAAGTATAGCCCATATGTCGCAGGACGACCGTCACGGCAGTAGGGATGCCGCTGCAGAAGAAATAGTATACGATAGAGTGCCGGCCGACCCAGTCGATGGCGCATACGCAGAGATGTCTGTCGGTTGACTGCGGGATCTTCCGGAAGAGCAGAAATGACAAGAGTACCACGGCGGTTGTCCCCCATAGAAAGGAATGCGGAAGGACGAGGGCGTCCACTTGTGTCGTTTCGTTGGGATGCGTAAAGATGATGATCCGTGAGGCTACAACGATGAAACTCAGTAGGATGATGAGGCTCAGTATCAGTCTTTGTGTAGGAGCGACGGATTTGCTTGATGATGGTTGCCTCCGTTGATGCAGTATCCTATGACAGAGATAGCCGAACAGCAGGAAACAGAGGGCGACCATTGCCTCGTTGATATGCCAGTAGTCGGGATAGAAGCGGAAGGCGCCGGAAGAGAAGATGACGCTCACGCCGATGGTGACGAAGAAACAGCCCGATACGGCCGGCATCTTCTCTTGCGTCAGCCAGAGGATGCCCGTCAGCACGAGCTCATCGACGGCAAGGGCGGCGATGAACCATGACTCTTGTCCCGTGATGATCTGCCACAGCATCGCCGTCGGCATGATGTCGTTGCCATGCAACAAGGCCTTGGGGACAGCCAGGAGTGCGACGAAGATAAAATACGGCATGACGATCCCTCGTCCCCATGACTGTATTTTATGTCGGATATCGAAGCCTTGCGGACGGTAGAACAGATATCCCGAGAGAAAGAAGAAGACCATCAGTACATCGGGCACATACTGGTCATAGGGAATGATATTCACCCCCGTGAAGCAGATTTCTGTATGGTCCAGGATAATCAGCAGCATACAGCATCCGCGGAGCAGGTCTATCCAAAATTCTCGTTTCATCATCGCTGCAGGTAAGTAGGACTTGATTCTTTTCTCGTCATTATTTTTTGTTTCCCTATTTTGCTCAGAGATAAAGCCGCCAGGAGGATGATCCACGGCATGAAAGGGTCCTTGAAGCGTGGCTCGCCATGGGTAGCGAGGACGATGGCCAGTGATCCGCCGATGATGATCATGGCCGGGAGGAAGAACGGCTGCCACTGTCTTCCACGAAGCAGGATTGCCATGCCCAGGAGACAGCCACAGAGCAGGGCGATATAGTATATCCATGATATCAAGGCAAGATATTGGATACCCGTCAGCGTGTTGATTTCTGATACCAGGTGGGTATAGGGCAGCGTGACATAGTTCTCTGCGGGTAACCGTTTGTCAGCCTTGAACGCACTGATATTGTCGATATCGGAAAAATACATCCAGAACAGTCGTCCCGGCACTTTCTTCAGATATTGTACGGGATGGCCTTTCAGCCACTCGAGGCAACGGGAGCGCCATATCGCCGTACATTCCACGGCATCCTTATGCTCTCTGTCAGCGATATAGCGGATGGTGCCTTTCGGATACATATCGCTGTCATAGTGTGGCTTCGTACTCGTCTCATACGTTGCCTCGGCCATATTAAACCACATCGTATCGGTCTGATAGAGGAAATAACCCGTACGGCTCTTGCTGCCGAGTCCTACGACCACCGTAAAGGCGAGATAGATAGCGGCAAGGAAGAGATAGTTGCGGAGGATCTGTCTCTTCCTGATGAGATGACAGAGAAATGCGGAGCCGATATAGATGAGGCTCAGCGGACGGATCCAACTGGAGATGGCGAAGAGCAGTCCGGCGATGAGCCACCGGCTCTTCCTTTCATCTGTGAGGATGAGATAGATACCGATGAGGGCCATTGCGATAGCGGGAATCTCCGTGACGAGCATCGTGCTGTCGCCCCAGTTGTTGGGATAGGCTACGAACAGCAGTAAAGCGATGAGGCCGATGCGCTCATTGAAGAGCTGCCGGGCTGTCAGGGCGATGAGATAAGCCGTGAGGGCTTTCAGCAGACAGTTGAGGATAAGAACGGGGATGACGGTGTGGAAGAGCAGCAGCGCGCCTTCCACCATACAGATCTCACCGATATTCCATACGAAGGGATAGCCCCGGATGGATGACGGCGAAGGATAGAGCATGCCGTCACCCATGGCTTTCCGTGCCAGTTCGATATATCCCTCTCCGTCGTTGGTCGGCGTGTAACCGAAGAAGAGAAGAACCAGAAGCAGGAAGATGAGATAGCCGATGGTTATCTGACGATAGCGATTTTGCATACTGTTCCCTTATCTCCTGTTGCTGTTGCTGTCTCCACCATATAGATACCGCTGGCGACGGCTTTGCCTTTCTGGTCGTTGCCGTCCCACTGATAGCGTCCGCCCGTACTCTTGCCTTCATTGACGAGGGTGCCGTTGCTGCTGACGATCTTCACGTCGGCATCATACGTCAGGCCGACAATGGTGATGACGCCTGTGTAACCGGGTTTCACGGGGTTTGGATAAGCATAGGTATTGTCGCTGTTCATCTCCTCCGACGGAGTCGTAGCGTCGCTCTGCCAGGAGCAGAGGCCGTTGGGCGTGGCGAAGAAGACTTCTCCCGTCTCGCCGTTGATGGCAATGCTGCTGACGACATCGGAGAGCAGACCACTGTTGTCTGTCGTGAAATGCTGCACCTGCGTGTTGTTGTCCTCACTGATGAGATAAGCGCCCTGGCCGTTGGTGCCGAACCACTTGCGCCCCGCGCCGTCAATGGCGATGCTGGAGATGTCAATACCCGTGAGGAGGTAGTCGGCAAGATTCGTGCCGTCGTTGCGTGGTACCTTGATCTGATTGAAGATCGGCGTATCGTTGTTTATCTCACTGCTCTCGAGATACAGAGGACCTACACTCGTACCGATCCACAGGTTGTTATTGTTGTCTTCTACGATGGTGTGGACATGGACGCCGCTATAGCTCGTGCCGTCCTCATTAAAGAATGTCGTGATGCCCTTGGCGGCATCCGTGGACGTGTTCAGGGCGAAGAGGCCCGGCGTATACCAGTGCTGGTTGCCGAACCACAGGATGCCACGGCTGTCGACCATCGGTGACACCATATTAAATAAGGAGAGGTTATTCTCGTTGGAGATGAAGGTGGAGGAGTGATGCGACACCCATTGGCCGGCGTTCGTCATCTCTACAACAGACTGGTTCTCAGCGCCACTGTTCAACAGCCACAGATTACCGGCGTTGTCGAAAGTGATGCCTTCGACGAGTGTATAGGCGGGATTGCCTGTTACGGCAGACTCGAGCGGCGTGTTGTTGAAATTATATGTGGTGACATATCTTCCCCGGTTGAACTCATAGACACCCGTACGACCGGCGACGAGGACACGGCTGGTATCCGTGGGGTCGACATCGATGTCCGTATTGTCGAGAAAGGCATAGCCCGTGATCTTGTTAATGGTATCGGGAAAGATCTGCCACGTGTCATTGGACCGCAATACCTGTACCGTTCCCGGATACTGCTGTTCCACACCGGCGGCGAAACCTCCGCCGACCGTATACAGGTTGCCGTATTTGAATTTGATCTTACCGAAATGATTATATTTCGGTCCGCCGGGCTGCAACGTCTTCGCCACGGCGATGTCCGCGCTCTTGTCTTCCGCAGGCTGGGCCTGATAGGCGCCGACGCGTGACCACACGCTCTTGTCGAGGAGATTATCGGTGAGCAAGGCGCGGTAATGGCCGCTGGCTTTGCTCTGCGCATGGATATAGCCGTCAGCGATCGTGCACCACTGCACCTTTATGCCGAGCTGATAGGTATCGGCGATGAGGGCGTCGCTGACGTCAACCTTCATGATGCCGAAGTCCGTACAGAGGTAGGCATATTTCCCTTGGCAGTAGATGGAGTAGACGGTCTTGCCGGAGGTGAGGTTGGTGTTGTAGAGGTCACCGATATTCGTCACGGTACCGTTGGCATCGAGGAGGTCGATGTTACTGTTGGCGTAGACGATGACGAGGCGCTTGGCGGTACTGTTGTATTTGATAAGATTGACATGGGTGTCGGAGAGGCCCGTCGCCTTGTCGTAGGTGGTGATACTCTTGTCATTGGTATTATAGACATAGAGGTCATTGGAAGCCTGCACATAGAGCAGACTCCCTGCTTTTTCCACATCCTGTACTTCCGAATACGCCAGATAGTCTTTCCAGGCGTATAGAGGTAAAGAGATAAAAAAGGAAAGAGTAAGGCATAACCAAGCCGGGAGCCTAACCCAGCCTTCCCTAAAGGGAAGGATGTTTAATAGTCTTGAAAACAGATGCTGATATCTCATATTATTTATGAACTAAGTGATTTTAGACATCCTTCCCTAAAGGGAAGGCTGGGTTAGGCCTATTATTCTGCAAGTAGATGTTCCGCCAACTGCTTCACGGCGCGGGCACGATGGCTGATTTGATTCTTGATATCCTCACCGAGTTCGGCGAAACTCTTGTCGTAACCATCGGGGATGAAGAGGGGATCATATCCGAAGCCGGCAGTGCCGTGCTTCTCCGTGTCGATACGGCCTTTCACCTCGCCCTCGAAAGCGTACTCACGGCTGCAGACGGTGCTGTCGCCTTCTTTCTGGATCAGAGCGATGACGGTACGGAAGCGGGCCTTGCGGTTCACCTTCCCGTCGAGCTCACGCAGCAGTTTCGCCATGTTGGCCTCACTGTCGTGATCCGTCCCTTCGGCATAACGGGCACTGTGGACGCCGGGGGCACCATCGAGGGCTTCCACCTCGAGGCCCGTGTCATCAGCGAAACAGTCGTAGCCGTATTTCTCGAAGACATAGCTGGCTTTCTGATGGGCATTCTCCTCGAGGGTCATGCCCGTCTCGGGGATATCCTCATGGCAGCCGATGTCGTTGAGCGAGAGGATCTCAAACTTATCTCCGAGGATCTCACGGATCTCCTGGAGCTTATGAGGGTTGTTGGTTGCAAAAACGATTTTCATATTATTTCTATTTTTTTATCCCCCGTAGGGTGCGGCCCGTTGGGCCGGCGGAAACCGGAAACGAGGCGGTAGGGCGGCCACAAGGGCCGCCCCAACGGAGGTG
>JAQXXT010000080.1 GCA_029226205.1 Prevotellaceae bacterium | reverse complement strand
TGTGGCCGTCCTAACCGGAAATGATGTATGGACATAATTTATTATGTTCCGTTCCAACGTGGATTTAGGACGGCCACAAGGGCCGCACCCTACGAGTGGATCATTTATTCAGGAACGCCTCGGCGCGCTTCAGGTCGTCGGGGGTGTCAATGCCTACCGTCTCTACATCCGTCGTACCAACTTTGATACGGAAACCATTCTGCAACCAACGGAGCTGCTCCAGGCTCTCCGCTTTCTCCAGACTACTCTGAGGAAGGGCTGTCACAGCACGGAGGACCTCACGACGATAAGCATAGAGTCCGAGATGCTTGAGGAAGGGATAGTGTTGCAGCCACTCTTTCTCGTCAACGCCACGAACAAAGGGAATAACGCTACGGGAGAAATAAAGGGCAAAACCATTGTTGTCGACAACGATCTTCGGCGAGTTAGGATTCTTCACGGCCTCCATCGTCGTAAACGGTTTGCCGATAGTGGCAATCTGCGTCTGTGGGTCATCGAAGCAATGACATACCGTCTCGATCTGCGAGCGCTGGATAAAGGGCTCATCGCCTTGGATGTTCACAACCACATCCCAGTCACCGCCAATCTTCTCCATGGCTTCCTCAATACGGTCGGTACCACTCTTATGGTCCTTACGCGTCATCACGGCCTTACCGCCAAAACGCTCCACCTCACTGAAGATACGCTCATCATCTGTTGCCACATAGGCATCATCGAGGCATGCTGCCACCTGTTCATACACCCGCTGAATCACCGTCTTTCCACCAAGCATTGCCAATGGCTTTCCCGGGAAACGGGTAGAGGCATAACGGGCAGGAATTATTCCAATATATTTCATTTTATATTTAATTTTTTAATTTTTCCACCGTAGGGTGCGGCTAGGTAGGGTTAGGGGCCGTCCTAACATCCACGAATTCCCGGTTAAGGCGCCCACAAGGGGTGCCCCTACGATGGATCACGGGTTAGGGCGCCCACAAGGGGTGCCCCTACGGGGGATCATTCTACGTATAACACCAATCCCTTCAGATATTCGCCCTCGGGGTGGTAAATATTAATGGGATGATCGGCGGGCTGATGAAGTTGATGAAGGATACGAACCCGACGATGAGCCTGAGCGGCAGCCGTGAAAACAGCAGCACGGAACTGGTCCTTGTTGACGGCCTGTGAGCAACTGAACGTGAAGAGGATTCCCCCATGCTTAATACGCTGCAGTCCTTTCAGATTCAGGCGCGTATAACCTTTCAACGCATTATGCAAGGCTTTACGATGCTTGGCAAATGCCGGCGGGTCGAGAATGATAAGATCATACTTGTCATCATGCTCATCGAGATACTTAAAAGCATCATCACAGTAGGCCTCATGACGATGATCACCGGGGAAGTTCATGGCGATATTCTCGTTGACGAGTTCAATAGCCTTGGCACTACTGTCCACGGAATGTACGAGTTTGGCACCGCCACGCATGGCATAAACCGAGAAGCCACCCGTGTAACAGAACATATTCAGTACGCTCTTCCCCTTGGCATAATGCTCCAAGAGCGAGCGGTTGTCACGCTGGTCCACGAAGAAGCCCGTCTTCTGACCTTTCAGCCAGTCGATATGAAACTTCAGTCCATTCTCAATAGCAACATTATCGACATTGGCGCCACCACCGATGAGGAAACCGTTCTCCTCGTCGAGACCGGCCTTGTAGGGCAGTGTCGTCTCACTCTTATAATATAGGTTGTCAATACGACCGTCCATCACTTCCATGAATGCCTTGGCCACCTCCATTCGGCATACATGCATACCAACGGAATGGGCCTGCATGACCGCCGTACGACCATAACAGTCGATGACGAGCCCCGGGAGGTTATCGCCCTCACCATGGACGAGGCGGAACGTATTGTTGTTTGGCGCGTCGGCAATGCCAATCGCCAGTCGCATATCCAAAGCAGCCTGCAGGCGCTGACGCCAGAACTCATGATCGATGACGACATCCTCGAAGCTGAGGACACGGACGACGATGCTGCCGATCTGGAAATGACCGACGGCAATGAATTTTCCCTCTGCGGTGATGACTCTTACGATGTCACCCTCCTTGATGCCCTCATCGGCATGATGGACGGCACCACTGAAGATCCAGGGATGGAAGCGCTTCAGACTTTCGTCCTTGCCACGCTTGAGATAAATATTTTTATACATGCTTGTCTTGTTTTTTCATTTTTTGCCACCGTAGGGGCACCCCTTGTGGGCGCCCTAACACCCACCGTAGGGTGCGGCCCTTGTGGCCGTCCTAACACCCACGAATTCCCGGTTAAGGCGCCCACAAGGGGTGCCCCTACGGCTGGGACTCTGTGGCAGGCTCCGGCGCTGGCTCAGGGACTTTCTCCAAGATATAATCGCCCGTTTCGATCATGCGTGTCATCTCATCGTAGAGCTGGATACACGTCCAGGCATCCGTGGCGGCATAGAGCTTCTGAGAGTCACGGAGATTATCAGCGCACCAGTTGGACAGGCGCTGGCCCTTGGAAATCTTCATGTGGAAAATGTTCGCATAGAGTTTCTGCAGACTCATATCCTCAATGCCGAGTTTCGGTGCCAGTGTCTGCAAATCTACGAACCAACCGGGCTTGAATTGGTGACGGCGCTCGAGACCGAGAATATCATCATGCCACGACAGACCGACCTTCAGCACGGTCGTATCTTCGAGGAGCCGCATGATGGCCGGCGTAATCCCCGTAAGGTTCAGACGGAACAGGAAACAGGTCGT
Organism: Prevotellaceae bacterium; assembly: GCA_029226205.1. GTDB lineage: Bacteria > Bacteroidota > Bacteroidia > Bacteroidales > Bacteroidaceae > Prevotella. The sequence goes on along the minus strand of JAQXXT010000080.1, from coordinate 32,230 downwards.
ACGATTGGAGACCTGGAGCAGTGAGACCTGGAAATGCTGGCCTTTCTTAAATGATGGCTTCGTCTCCGTGTCTACGCCCAGGATATCGCTGGCGAGCAGATAGTCAACGGCTTTCTCTGTCTCTCCCGGGGAGATAATCGTGATGATCCTACCGGGAAATTGTACTTGGGGCAGCTGCGCGATGGCATGCTTGTCGAACTTGTTGTATATTTTCTTCATTCCATTTTTACCTTACAATCTGCAAAATTAGAAAAAAAACACGAAAAAGCAGTTGTGTTTGGAGAATTTTCACTATTTTTGCAAGAAGATTTTGAAAAAAGAGTAATAAAATAGATATGGCACGTAAAAAATCTGACCGTAATAGCAAGAAAATCAGTAAACCGACGAAGAATGCCGGTGAGACGGTCGGCTTTCAAAATATTATCAGTAACGAACGGATAGACTTCATTCTGGGGCTGGCACTCTTCGCCATCTCCATCGTCATGTTTGTGGCAATGGTCTCCTACCTTCGTACGAGTGCTGCCGACCAGAGTATCCTGGAGAGCATGCGCTCCGGCGAATGGTTGAACAGTAATAAGGAGTTTGCCAACTCTTGTGGCAGTCTTGGCGCTATCCTCTCCTATTATCTCATCTCGGCTAATTTCGGTCTGCCCTCATTCCTCATCCCTGTATTCTTCGTACTCGTATCCCTCAAGCTGATGCGAGTCTACCGGAAGATCAATCTGTGGAAATGGTTCCTCTGTCTCAGCGTGACAATGATCTGGAGCAGTGTCACCTTCGCTAAATTTCTGGCTCCCGTGTTCGGCGATGAGGTATGGAATCCCGGCGGTGGCGTCGGCGCCCTCTCGGTACAGTTCCTGGAGAATCTCGTCGGTGCCCCCGGTCTTACCGCTATTCTTATTCTGACGGCGATCATCTTCCTGACTTATCTGACATCGGAGACTATCACGTTTGTCCGCAAATGTCTGAATCCCGTTGGTGTCATCCGCAATAAGGTGAAGTTTACGATAACCAATCCTAACGACCAGACGTCAGCAGACCAGCAGACCCTGTCGGATGAGGATCTTTATGGCAGTAAACACGACGAAACTCACGAAGAGGAAGAAAAGAATACCAACGAGACGGAAAAGCAAGAAACCGCCCAACCTGCTGAAGAGTCAAAGGATCCTAAGCCGGTGGTGATTGATCTTGACCAGTTGGAGAAAGAATCCAAGGCCAAAGAGGCTGCGGCAACAGCTGCTGAAGGCTCTGCGGCGACGACCTCTCCGGAGCCTGCCGAACAGCCACACAGTTTCCTCGAGCAGCAGCGTGAGCGCCGCCTGGCTCATAATCTCCAGTCGGCAACGGATCTTGGCGGTATGGAAGTTTCCGTAGCAGCCGGAGAGGAGAAGTCTTCGGGCAACACCGTCAGCGGCGATATCGATCTCAGTACGCCGATCAATCCCCGTGAGCCGTTCACGCGCTATCACTTCCCCACCCTCGATCTGTTGAAGAGTTATCCTGATGATGACGCCCCCGTCATTGATGAACAGGAACAGATTGCCAACAAGAACCGTATCATTGAGGTCCTTGGCAATTTCGGCGTTCAGATCAAGACCATCAAGGCTACGATCGGTCCAACGATTACCCTCTATGAGATTCAGCCGGCGGAGGGTGTCCGTATCTCCCGTATCAAGAACCTCGAGGATGATATCGCCCTGAGCCTTGCCGCACTTGGTATCCGTATCATTGCGCCGATCCCCGGCAAAGGAACCATTGGTATAGAGGTGCCGAATGCCAAACCGCATATCGTGTCGATGAAGAGTATCCTCGACTCGAAGAAATTCCAGGAGACGAAGATGGAACTGCCGGTCGCCCTCGGCAAGACCATCACGAATGAAGTCTTCATGTTTGATTTGGCGAAAGTGCCACACCTCCTCGTCGCCGGTGCCACCGGTCAGGGCAAGTCTGTCGGCTTGAATGCCATCATCACCTCCTTATTATATAAGAAGCATCCGAATGAGCTGAAGTTCGTGCTCATCGACCCGAAGAAGGTAGAGTTCAGTATCTATACGAAGATTGCTCCGCACTTCATGGCTGTTGTCGATCCCGATGACGAGCCGATCATCACCGATGTTACGAAGGTCGTACGCACGCTCAACTCGCTCTGTGCCCTCATGGACCACCGCTACGATATGTTGAAGATGGCCGGTGCCCGAAACATCAAGGAGTATAACCGCAAGTTCGTCAACCATCAGCTTGATCTGACGAAAGGTCATGAGTATATGCCGTATATCGTCGTAGTCATCGATGAGTTCGGTGACCTGATCATGACGGCCGGCAAGGAGATTGAGTTGCCTATCGCCCGTATCGCCCAATTGGCGCGTGCCGTTGGTATCCATATGGTCATCGCCACACAGCGTCCTACAACGAGCATCATCACGGGTAATATCAAGGCCAACTTCCCGGGCCGTATCGCCTTCAAGGTCAGTGCGGGCATCGATAGTAAGACCATCCTCGACCGCACGGGAGCCCAACAGCTCATCGGTCGTGGTGATATGCTCTATCTCAACGGCAATGAGCCTGTACGTGTACAGTGTGCTTTCGTCGATACGCCCGAAGTAGAGGCCATCAACAACTATATCGCCGCGCAGCCCGGTCCTGTCGAGCCGCTGATCCTTCCCGAGCCTGTTGATCCCAATGGCAATGGTGGCAGTGGCAACGGCAATATGGATGCCCGCAGCCTCGACCCGTTCTTTGAGGAGGCCGCACATGCCATCGTCCTCAGTCAGCAGGGCTCAACAAGTATGATCCAGCGTCGTTTCTCGATCGGTTATAACCGTGCCGGACGACTGATGGACCAGATGGAAGAAGCCGGCATCGTCGGTCCCGCACAAGGCAGTAAGCCGCGTGAAGTCCTTATCCAGGATGAGAACCAGCTCAACCAGCTTATCGCGCAAATAAGAGGATAACGATCCACCGTAGGGTGCAGAACAAAAAAATATTTGATGATATGAAACGATTTTTTCTTTCATTCTTGCTGTTGCTGACACTGACGATCAGCGTGTCAGCACAGACAGCAACACAGGTATTGAACAAGACAGCCGCCGTCATCGGCCGTAAGGGTGGCGCCCGCGCCAATTTCTCTATCTCTTCGAAGAACTTCGGTTCAACGTCGGGTACTATTGCTATCAAGGGACAGAAGTTCTATGCCCACACCCCTTTAGCTACGGTATGGTTCAACGGTAAGACACAGTGGAGCTATATGAAGAAGACGCAGGAAGTGAATGTCTCCAATCCCACGCAGGCCCAACAGATGGCCATGAACCCTTATACGTTCATCCATATCTATAAGACGGGCTATAAGACTTCCATGAAGCGTCAGGGTGGGAACTATGTGGTGCATCTCGTGGCTGCCAATCAGAAACGAACGGTTCAGGAGATGTACATCACCATCAACAGCCGTTCTTACGTCCCCTCTGTCGTACGCATGCGTCAGGGACGCAACTGGAGCACGATCCACGTCAGTGGTTTCCAGGCCAAGAACCAGCCCGACGGCCTCTTCACGTTCAGAGCCAAGGATTATCCGCAGGCAGAAGTCATTGACCTCAGATAATCCTAATGCAGGGGCCGTCCCTTGTGGCGGCCCGTCGGCGGAACGCCGAATCATACAGGAAATGAATGCCGAAACCGGCATCGGGCCGCCACAAGGGACAGCCCCTGCAACAACTATTACTTTTTCATCAGTGCTTGGACGTAATCTCTCTCCCAGTCTTTCTCATGATAACGCATACCGTCAAAGAGAAGGATATCGATATCAATAATAATCTTTCCCAGAGCTTTATCTTCCGGGCAACGGCCCATCTGTCGCTCAATATTTTTAGTGGCTTTCAAGAAAGAAGAATAATCTTGGTCCGTTGCTCCCGTTAGGATTTCATTAGCGAAATCAGGACCAACAATGCCTACCGGCGCCGTCATCAACAGTTGCGACGATGTCCACCCTGGCAATAAGATACTGCCAAGTTGTTCCTTCGCCTTTTCTATTATACTCTGTTGACCGACATTGGAACCTAAGAGCAAAATAACTTCCTTCGCTTTCTTCATGATGCAAAAATACTAATTTTTGTTGTATTCTTATTCCTTTCCACAAAAAAATTGTATTTTTGCAGTTGATTTTTCCTCCTATGATATGAAGAGACTGTTAAATATATTGCTCATTGTTCTTACAGCCGTCCTCCCCGCCGGAGCACAGCTGAAGTGGAACAGTGCCTATCAGAATTATATCGACCAATATAAGGACCTCGCCATCGAGGAGATGCTGCGTTACCATATCCCCGCAAGTATCACGCTGGCACAGGGTGTCTTTGAGAGCCGTGCCGGTCTCAGTGACCTCGTCACACAAGGCAACAACCACTTCGGCATTAAATGTCATGAGTGGACAGGACCTACGCAGTATCACGATGATGATGCCCGTGGCGAGTGTTTCCGTGTCTACAGTAATGCCCGTGAGAGTTACGAGGACCATAGTAAGTTCCTTACGACTCATCCAAGATACAACCGACTCTTTCAACTCGACATTACGGATTATAAAGGATGGGCACGCGGACTGAAGGACTGTGGTTATGCCACGAATCCCCGGTATGCCGACCGGTTGATCAACATCATTGAACTGTATAATCTTCAGCAATATGACAAGGCCCATGACTTTAACCGCTTTATGGCACGTCATACGGGCAATGACCAGCCGACCCATGCTGATGGCCTGCTCCACCCGATCAAGATCTTCAACGACAACTACTACCTCGTTGCCCGCGAAGGCGACTCATTCAAGAGTATCGGTACAGAAGTAGGCATCTCCTGGAAGAAACTGGCAAAATACAATGAACGCGACAAGCATGATGTCCTCCATCCCGGAGACATCATCTATCTGCGGAAGAAGCGCAAGAAGGCGCCGAAGCAGTTCAAGCATCGTCCGCATGTCGTACAGCCCGGAGAGAGCATGTATGATATCGCTCAGAAATATGCCATCCGACTGAAGAACCTCTACAAGATGAATAACCTCACTCCCGATTACCAGATTCATGCGGGTGACCGGCTGAGGGTAAGATAAAACATTAACAAAATGAGAAAATTCGCTACTTTACTGCTGTTCCTCGTGGCACTGTCACTCCAGGCACAGAATTTTGATGATTATTTCACTGACCGCACCCTGCGCATTGACTATATCTTCAGCGGCAATGCCAAGGAGAGTCATATCGCCGTTGACGAGCTCTGTACTTCTCCGCGCTGGTATGGCAAACGGCAGCGTCTGGCAGAACTCCCTATGGAGGGAGACGGACAGATCACCGTGCGCAGTCACCATGACGGAAAAGTCATCTACCGCAACTCCTTCTCCACCCTTTTCCAGGAATGGCAGTCTTACCCCGAGGCTGAACACCAGACGAAGAGTTTCGAGAACGTCTTCCTCGTCCCGATGCCGAAAGATACCGTAGAGGTCACCGTCGACCTGCGTGACAACCGCCACAATGTCGTCGCTACGCTGACCCATAAGGTTGTGCCGACCGATATTCTCATCCGTCATATCGGCGAGCGTGACGTAACACCTTATGTCACGCTGCAACAGGCCCGTGACACCAGTCGTTGTATCCATATCGCCTTTGTCGCCGAAGGTTATCAGAAACAGGAGATGGACACGTTCATCCAGGACGCAAAGGTCGCCGTCGATGCCATCTTCGCCCACGAGCCTTTCAAGAGTCACCGTGACTGCTTCAATATCATCGCTGTAGAATCACCGTCAGAAGAGAGCGGTACGAGTTCTCCTTCTGAAGGTATCTGGAAAAACACAGCTCTCCACAGTCATTTCGACACCTTTTATAGTAAGCGCTATCTGACAACGCTCCATCTTAAAGACCTCCATGACTGGCTCGCCGGTACTCCGTACGAGCATATCATCGTTCTTGTCAATACTGACCAGTATGGTGGCGGTGGTATTCTCAATAGTTACAACCTCAGTATGACCCACAACAAATGGTACCGTCCCGTCGTCGTCCATGAGTTCGGACATAGTTTTGCCGGACTGGCTGACGAGTATGCCTATGAAGAGGAACAGATTCCGATGTATCCCCATGACATTGAACCGTGGGAACAGAACATCACGACCAAGGCTAACTTCCATGGTAAATGGGAGAACCTCATCGCACCGGCAAAAGCTACAAAGAAACAGCTGAAACAGTATGATCCTAAAGTAGGCTTTTATGAGGGCGCCGGCTACAGCCTGAAGGGTGTCTTCCGCGGTTATCCCGACTGCCGTATGCGTGACAACACAACCCCGTATTTCTGTCCCGTCTGCCGCCAGGCCATCACACGGGTCATTGACTTCTATACGAAGTGATCACGCCTCTGATCATCCTCTCAGCCGTTGCCGCTGCGCCGACAGACGACGCGAAAGATCTTGGTAAGGCACTCGAATATTTCACAGCCGGGAAATATCACGAGTGCCTGCTGATCCTTTCACGCCTCGACAAGCACTATCATCTCAATCCACGCTATCGGGCCTATCTCGCCACTTGCTACTATTACGACTGGGACTATAAGAATGCCGTGAAGGTTTTCGAAGAGGCAGCACCGTCGTTTACGAACCTGGCACCCCATGAGCGGTCGTTTTATTACTGGGCATGGGCAGAGAGTCTCTTCGCCTTGCAGCGGTGGCAGGAGGCTATTCCAAAATATGAGGCGATGCTTCCCGTCTGCTATGACAGTGAACAGGCAGAAGCCTACTATCGGCTCGGCTATTGTCATCTCATGCTAAAAGGCTGGGACAAAGCCCACGAATGTTTTCTGCTGGCCCAGCAAGGTTATGAACGACATACCGAACTCAAGAACCGCAAGGCACGGCTCGCCCAACTCCGAAATATGATCCGCGGATGTGAGGAAGCAAGTATAAAACAAAAAATAGAGGGAAAATTTGGTCAATCCAAATAAAAGTGTTAACTTTGCACTCGCATTTCGGCAATAGTCGAAGTGACCGGTAAACGGGGTGTAGCGCAGCCCGGTAGCGCTCCTGGTTTGGGACCAGGCGGTCGCAGGTTCGAATCCTGTCGCCCCGACAATAATCCTCCGTAGGGGCGGTCCTTGTGGCCGCCCTAATTAGAAGAGGTCCTTGTGGCCGCCATAATTAGAAAAAGCCCTTGTGGCCGCCCTAATTAGAACAGACCCTTGTGGCCGCCCTAACAGAAAATATTTGCGAATTTTAGGATGGCCACAAGGGCCACCCCTACGGAGGAAGAAAAGGAAGCATGGGAGGAAGAAAAGGAAGTATGGCAGAGTGACCGAATGCGCTGGACTCGAAATCCGGTATACGCCCTTTCGCGTATCGGGGGTTTGAATCCCTCTACTTCCGCAAGAGTTAAATGGGAATCTCGTTGGGGTTCCCATTTTTTATGTCTTCGTCTTTGTGATAATCCTCCAAAATTTTGTATCTTTGCAACAGAAAATGAAGGCGTATGAAGCTAGTAAGAACCGTATGGTTGATTTTTCTCTCGCTCTGCATGACGCTGCCAATCATGGCGCAGCAAAATGATCATACCCATTTGGAGAATCAAAAATTATCCGGATGGGTCAGGGAAATCTGTCAACAGCAGCAACATTCTTCTTACCGTATTGCCGGAAGAAAGACAAAAGTTTCCTTGTTGACGGCATTCATCAAAACCTCCGAGCCAACGAGTACACTGAGCAAGCAGGGTTGTCAGGTCTATGCACGTTGGAACGACATCGTTATAGCTTCCATCCCCGTTGGAAAGATCCGTCAGCTTGCTTCCTCTCCCTCTGTCTTACGAATAGAGGCGGGCCCTTCCGCCCGACTTTGTCTGGATACGACAGCTGTCATCGTCCAAGCTACACCCGTATGGCAAGGAGATGATCTGCCGCAAGGCTATGATGGCAGTGGCGTGGTCGTTGGAGTTGTCGATATCGGCTTTGACCTCACCCACCCTACTTTCTACAGTTCCGACATGAGCAAATACCGCATTCTCTCGATATGGGATCAATTATCTACGGATACCCTGGGGAGTACATTACCTGTCGGCAGGGATTATCAAGGCCGAGAGGCTCTTTTAAAACTGGGGTGTCCCCGTGACGGTTATGTACAGACGCATGGCACACATACAGCCTCAACCGCGGCAGGATCAGGAACGGAAGGCGTGGGAACAACGGCACTGTACAAAGGGATGGCGCCAGGCAGTGACCTTTGTCTCGTGGTCAACGGAACAAGTGACGACTATAGTGCCGGCATTATCGACTCTCTGGATGCTTACAAGTATACCACGGCCATGGACGCCCTCGCTTTCAAATATATTTTCGATCAAGCCAAGCAGTTGGGCCGTCCTTGCGTGATCAACTTCAGTGAAGGCTCCCGTGCCGACTTCTCCGGTGATGACATACTCTACGGGGAAGTACTTTCCAGACTCACCGGTCCCGGCAGAATCCTTGTAGCCTCAGCAGGAAACGAGGGAGGACGCCATGAATATCTGTTGAAAGAAAGAGGAACGGAACGGGATGGCGCGGCTTTTTATCCTTTTGATGACGGTAGAATGTTCTTTACAAAATCAAAGGGAGACTATACCACCAGAATAAGATTCTTTGCGGGCAGTCAACAAGTGGGAGTCTACGAGACGAATATCCGCTCCATTGCTACGGCTAAAGACTCTACGCTGACCGATACCATCAAGGCCGGTACGCACAACATAATCTGCGAGGCTACGTTGTATCCTTCCTGTTACCATGCAGAGGATCTCATCTGTGACTGGATACTGAAAGGCTATAGCAAGAGCGGACTAACGGCCGTCGTGGATATCATCGGAAAAGATGCTGACGTAGAGATGTATGCCGATAACAGTCTGTTCGCCACAACGACATTAGACTCCTCCCTTAGTGGCGGTGAGTGCTCCCATCAAGTACTGATGCCTGCCGCCTGCCCGTCCGTCATCGCCGTGGGCGCATCAGCCTGGCGTACACTTTTCCCAAACAGCGATGGGGAAACCACGGTCTTTGACCATGGGACCCATGGACAGAAAGCTAATTTCTCCTCCGTCGGGCCTGCCCTCAATGACAGTATCAAACCGGATATACTGGCGCCGGGAGCCAATATCATCGCCGCCTACAGCAGTTACTATTTGAGTCAGGGAAAACTGACCACGGGAGAGACGAAGAGTGGCATCAGATATTTTGAAGAGAACGGACGCCGCTATGCTTGGTTTGCCAATAGTGGCACGTCGATGTCGGCTCCGGTAGTGACAGGAATCATCGCGCTTTGGCTGCAGGCTGATCCGACATTAACGCCGCAGGACTGTCGTGAGATCTTCGCCCGCACGGCCCGCCGTTATCAATCAGATATCGATTATCCCAATAATTCCTATGGCTATGGCGAGATTGATGCGGCGGCAGGAATGAAACTCGTATTGGAAAAGGTAGCTGCCGGTATTCATGAAGTCCCTCTACCGGTCAATACTGATCAGCGATGGTTCCTTCCTGATGGACGCCAGGTAAAAAAGCCTCTCCACGGATTATTTATCTCACATGGAAAGGCTGTGATCGTAAGATAATGAGTATAAACTAATAAAATAAGATACAGAAACAATGATCATTAGAAGAATAGAGAAAGAAGACAATCAACGAATAGCCAGCCTCATCCGGGCGCCTTTCGATGAGTATAATATGGAAAAACGGCATACCGTCTATGACGACGATGCCACAAATCATCAGTACGAAGTCTTTGAGGCTTGTCCGTTGTCCGTACTTTGGGTAGCCGAAGAGCAAGGGACGGTTATCGGTTCTTGCGGCGTATATCCTACAGCGGGACTGCCTACAGGCTGGTGCGAGATCGTCAAGTTCTATGTCGATCAGAATGAACGGGGGAAAGGAACGGGAGGCATCCTCTTTGAGAAAGCGCTGCAGTCGGCTGTGGTGCTTGGTTATCACACGGCTTATCTGGAGACCTTCCCGGAATTTGCAGGTGCCGTGAAGATGTATGAGCGACTGGGATTCCGCCGCATTGACCATCAGGTGGGAGCGTCCGGACATACGGCAACATCTATCTGGATGACGAAAGCGCTGCGGACAGTCACTTTCTATGATGACGCACTGCGCTGGAAAGTCCTCGCATCAGAGAATCTGATTCACCGGCCTCATCTTGATGCCTATAAAGAAAAGGTACAGTTGCCCGACGGTACCGTTTACGATGAGTTCTATCATCTTCATTTCTCCCCCGTAGTCTGCATCGTTGCTGAGACAACGGACGGGAAACTTATTCTTGAGCGTCAATACCGCCATGCCGTACAGGATATTCTCACAGAAATACCGGCAGGAATCGTAGAGAAAGGTGAGGAACCATTGAAAGCCGCACAACGGGAGTTGGAGGAAGAGACAGGATATGTCGGTGGTGAATGGCATTCCCTCTCCGTGGAATACGCTCAGGGCGGCGTACAGGACAATAAGATGTATGGCTTCTACGCCAAAGGTGTTGAGCCTACCGGCAAGCGCCATCTTGATACGACGGAGGACATCTCAGTATACCTTATTAATAAAGAAGAAGTATTGGGGATGCTCATGAACGGCGAAATCATGCAGGCTCCTCTCGCCACCCCACTTTGGAAATATTTCGCTCTCTACACCGACTTGCTGTAGGGACATGATTGATCATGTTCCGCAGACATGATTGATCATGTTCCTCAGACAGGGTTTATCGAATACTATACGTTAAATAATAACTGTGCAAAGGTCATGCACAAAGTGTGCAGAGCCTATGCACAACATGTGCAAGGCCTTTGCACAACAAAAATATAGCTTATGCAGATCATTCTCGCCAGTGCAAAAATCATGAATGAAAGGACGGAGGTCTCTACGCCCGACACTTCCCGTCCACTGTTTGAGAAGGAAGCCGGAGAGATAGCTTTGGAACTGGGACAAATGGAGGTCAGCGCTTTGGCAAAGACGCTCCATTGCAGCAATGCCATAGCCCTGGAGAATCACCGTCGCTACCAGAGTTTCTTCAACCCGACAGAGGAGTTACCCGCGATCCTGGCTTATCATGGGCAGGCCTATAAATATCTTCATGCGGAAGACTTCTCTAGGAGCAACTTCCTGAAAGCCCAGGATCACCTCATCATCCTTTCTTTCCTCTATGGCATGTTGCGTCCCCTGGACCTTATCCACCCTTATCGCTTGGAAGGAAAAGTAAAACTGGAAGTTACAGAGGGCAAGACTCTCTTTGCCTGGTGGAAAGAACGACTGACAGACCTGCTGATCCATCGTGTTCAAGCGGACGACGGTATTCTTCTTCATCTCGCTACGGAAGAATTCGAGCATCTCTTCGACTGGAAACGGGTGAAAGAAGAAGTACAGGTTATCCAACCACTGTTTTATGTTGACAAGCGTGACAGTTTCAAGATCGTCTCCATGTATGCCAAGAGTTGTCGAGGAGCCATGGCGCGGTATGTCATCAAAAACGGGATCAAGAATCCCGACCGTCTGAAAGGGTTCCTCATCGATGGTTTCTTCTTTGAACCGGATAAGGGCGATAAGGATCATCTCTTCTTCTTAAAGAAGGAGAGATAGCACAATTTTTCTCTTCCCGATCATGAAATACCTTAAAGAATAATACTAGTTTGTAAGGATTTTTCAACAGTTTGCGCAAAAAGCGAGTTTTTGCATGCTATAAATGTTTCAATCTGTGTTTTCCACTTGCATCGAGATATTTTTTTTCATATCTTTGCACACAGATGAAATAAGCAAAGTTGAACATATCTACCGAAGAAAAGTCAATACTTGCTTTCAAGAATAATGGCTTCGACGCCTCCAAGGGTGTCAATGAGAAGGCCTATCTCAAAGAGAACAACGTCTCTTTCGCCGTCCTCCACTACCCCTCTACTGTCGATGCGGATAATCTCGCTAAGTATACCGATCCTACGCGTGTCTATACCTTGGAGGATAATACTCACGCCACCGATACCAAGGGTAACCTGCTTCACTGGCCGAGCCAGGCCGAATGGAACCATGCCTATATCACAGCCTATACGGGATATACCTGGGGAGCTTGGGATAAGAGTAAGACGACATGGTCCTTCGCCAACTGTACAGAGACAACAGATCAAAACGGAAATGTTACCGTCACGCCCGATGTCAGCGGCGTATTGACCGATAAGACAAAGACCTACGACAAGGATTATACGGGCTGGCACCAGTTCATCCTTGCTAATATGATGGACTCTGAGAAAGAAAAGGAAGATCCGGTACGTAACTTCTCGCGCTTCAAACAGAACGACTGGTATACGATCTGTGTACCTTATAATATTAAGAAGTCTGACCTGCAGAAGATCTTTGGCGTCACGGCTGACGATGCTGCTACTGCTACAGTGAAGATGGCTGACGGAACGACGAAGGAAGTCCCTTCCACGGGCCTCTATCCCGATGTTGTCACACTGACAGTCGTTAAGCGTGATGCCACAACCAACACCATCACGCTGCAGTTCAGTAAGAACCTTATCAACCAGGATGTCACAATGATTGCGCACCGCTGTAATCTTGGGGAACAAATTATTGTGACAACCATCTCTATTGCCATGCAGGAGAGCAGCGTCACCTTTCTGAAGAACAACACTCATGTTCAACGGCCCGACCTCAGCGCACATAATTCTTTCCCTTCGGGACATACCACCATGGCTTTCGTAGGTGCCGAACTGCTGTATCAGGAATACGGAGCGACATCATCTTTGATCGGCATCATCGGATATCTCATCGCGGCCTGTACGGGATTTCTGCGGATGTACAACAACCGCCATTGGCTGACGGATGTAGTGGCTGGCGCGGGACTCGGAATTCTTATCGTCAGGTTTGCCTACTGGCTTCTCCCAAGAATAATGAAAAAGATCAGAGAAATGAAAAGTCAGAAGATCCGTTGTGTTTCCGAAAAAAATATGTAATTTTGCACGCATGAAAACAAAATTACTATTTATCTGCCTCGGTAATATCTGTCGCTCTCCGGCTGCTGACGCCATCATGAAGAAGATGGTGAAGAAAGCAGGACTGGAAGATTCTTTCGAGATTGACTCCGCCGGCATCGGCCCCTGGCATGTAGGGCAGCTACCTGACAAGAGAATGCGCGATCATGGCCGATTGCGTGGCTATGCGGTTAATCATATCGCCAGACAGTTCAACGCAGCCACAGATTTTGACCACTTCGATAAGATTATTGTCATGGATGATGACAACTATAAAGCGATCCTACGTCAAGCGCGGCAGGACAGTGACCGTAAGAAGGTGATCCGCATGGCTGACTATTTCATTCATTTCAAAGGCCGCAACAGCGTCCCCGATCCCTATTATGGCGGCGCCGATGACTTTGAACTCGCTCTTGACCTCATAGAGGATGGTTGCGAAGGATTATTGAAAGCCATGGAATAAGTTCGGCGGGACATGATAATTCATATCCCTACATTTTTTGCCTTCTTACCGCCTTATAAATCACAGCGGCAAGAAGGACGAGAAAGGCCACGAGGATTGTGATCATCGGGCCTTTGTAACGCTCGGGATAAATCCATATTTCCGTAAAGAAGTTGACTCGTCCAAGGATCTCCACGGGCGTCCAGAAAACGATGACGGTAGCAATCGCCATTCGGATATTCGCGCCCCACGATGCCAACCGCAGTTCTTTGCGAAACATAAACACCGATCCTACAAGACAGCCGAAACCAACAAGGAAGGTCACGGGACTATGATCGCCAATAAACCGTGGATCATAACAGAACATCAGTGCCAGATAACTGGTCCAGAGAATCATGTTCAGTTCCATAAATGTCACAATGGCGACATGGCGTGTCATTGGTCTCGTCACGATCTCCGTACGACGACTGCCGAAAAGCCGCTTCTGCCACCAGTTAATGAAATTACAGCCGGTCTGTGTGCAGAAGATATATAATGTCATGACCATTACCCACAAGCCAAACGTCGCCGGCATGATCAGATACTCCGGCCTCGTAACGACAACGCCATTGACGATCTCCGGTTGCGTGCCGTAACGGTTGGCATAATATTGAAACAGAAACTCAACCCAGCCTGTCCAAAAGAGGAGGCCGCCGAAGAGACCACAGAGAGTCTGCCGCGTATCCCCCTTGACGAACACGCCGATGATCACAATAACGAAACCAACGAGCCCCATGAGAAAACCGGCATAATGTACGGCAACGGGATCCATGAACCGATCCATAAGCATCATCATCGCATGTCCCAAAGGCATGGTGAAGAGTACGAGGAGAAAAGAGGCGATCGTCTTTCCCCAATAATTCTGACGTTTTCCTTGCATTGTTTGAATATTATTTTTCTATTGTGCAAAGATACAATATTTTTTCGTATCTTTGCAAAGAGAAGGGACAAAGCATCAATATGAAGTCCTCAATACTTAATCTTTATGAATAACAAGATGAACCAAACAAGAAAAATATTTTATCTCCGTGTCAGCATGGTCGTGCTGATCTTGTTCAGTCTATTTACTTCTGCGGAAGCTGCAAAACCTACGCATAAATATAAGCCACGGCCGAAGATCGCCCTCGTCCTTGGTGGCGGCGGCGCAAAAGGTGCCGCGGAAGTCGGTGTCCTCAAAGAGATCGAACGGGCCGGCGTGCCTATCGATTATATCGTTGGTACGAGTATCGGTTCTATCGTCGGTGGACTTTATTCTATCGGCTATCGCGCTAATGACCTCGACTCCCTATTCATGCATCAGGATTGGGTGAAACTCTTCAATGACAAGAAAGCAAAGGGCTACGGAAAAGTACCGGAGATCAAAGGCGTGGGACTGATGAAAGGTGTCGGTGTACTGCAGTTCCTCGACTCTCTCGTTTCTGAACGTCAGGTTTACAAAGGCCCGGGCGTCTATCCCGACTCCATGGATTTCAATGATCTGCCTATCCCCTATCGTGCTGTTGCCTGCGATATCCTTACAGGAAACACGGCCGTTCTCTCCCATGGCTCACTGCCATTGGCGATGCGTGCGAGTATGGCTATCCCTGGTGTCTTCAAACCGGTTGATCTCGACTCTCTCGTCATGCTCGACGGTGGCCTCGTGAACAACCTCCCTGTCGATGTAGCCCGGAAAATGGGCGCTGACATCGTCATTGCTATCGACCTCACGCAAAACAAACACCCGGATTTTACCCCGAAGAAAATCAGTAAGTTCATGGGTAAAGGATTGAAATGGCTGCGGCAACGTCCTGACTTTGTCAACTACAACCGTAACCGCAAGGATGCAGATATCTACATCAATCCCGTCCTTAAAGGTTACGGCGTCGCTAACTTCAAGTCTGACGATATCCGCCATATGATTGATCTTGGCCAGGAGGCGGCAGAAAAGAAATTCAGCAAGCTCAAGCGGCTTGCTGAATCTGTTCACAAATAAATTGGCACCGTAGGGGCGCCCCGTGTGGGCGCCCTAATTACATGTTGGATGAAACATGATAATCATGTTCCTAAGTTTACTTTTTTACTTCTTTACTTTTTTACTTTTAATGGCCTTTTCGATCATCTCCGCACAGGCATCAATACCGAGCGTACTTGTATTCAGTACCAAATCATAGTCACGGGCATCCGTCCAGTGGTGACCGGTATATTGCAGATAGTGATTACTACGACCGGTATTCACCTGTTCAATACGCCGACGGGCCTCATTAGCAGAGAGATTGTCTTTATCCATAATACGCTCTACGGCATCGGCCTCATTGGAGGTGACGAAAACGCGGAAGGCTTTTTTATCGCCACGCAACACCCAGTTGGCACAACGGCCAATGATAACACATGGCTTCTTCGCCGCCAAGGCCCGGATGATACGGCTCTCACTGACAAAGATGGCATCATCCTGTGACGGATTCATCGACATCGGGATACTCTTGTCGGTAAAGATCAGCTCCCAAAGTTTTCCATTACTGATATTCTGTTCATTCTCCCTAACGAACTCACTCGTATATCCCAGCCTCAAGGCCGTCTCGTCGATGATGGCATGATCATACAAGTCTACACCGAGACGTTGAGAAAGCAGACGTCCCAATGTCAAGCCGCCACTGCCATATTCGCGGGCAATAGTGATGATAAACGGCACAGCCTCTTCTTCCGTCTCTTCCACTTCTTCTTCCTGTTCCTCTTCGAGGCGCTCGTCGGCAGGGATAAAGATCTTATCCAACCAGACGATATGTGGAGCAAACTGACGAACCATGAATCCGACATAGAACATACTCACCAATGTTCCGACGCCAATCATCTTCCAGTCCCAGTGGCCAAAATAGACAAACATCAATATGACACCAATAACAACGAGACCGGTATCAGAACAGATCTTCACCTTACCAAAGTCCCGCTTCACAGCCTTGGCAATAGCCAACGGCAGTCCCTCGCCGGCCAACATCAAAGAGTCACATCTTACTTCGCAAGCGATACCGAAGGCCAGCAGAGCGCCACCGATAAGAAGTTCTATGAACTGCAACGGATAGCCGATGGCATGAGGCAATGAAGTTGGGATCTGCAGGAATCCCGTCATCCACATCGTCACGTCGGTATAAAATCCAAAAAGAAACGATACGAAGATCTGCGTCAACTGCCGCAACTCGTAATTCTTTCGCAACAACAGAATCTGTATCAGGATAAACAACACATGCATGCAGATTACAATAGCACCCATCGTCATCGGAATACCCGGAATCAATGACAGTACGTACGGCGGTGCCGATATTGGCGAAGAGCCAAGATTGGCGCGGATAGAAAGTGATGTACCAAACGCAATAATAAACAGGATGAAGACGAAACTCACATATCGCCGCATCCATTCTCTCTTACTTCTCTTTACTTGTTCCATCTGATTATTATTCAGTCAACTGCAAAAGTACCGAATTCCGATTAATTCCGAAATATTTTTCAGTAAAAATCCAAGAAAAAGGTACCAGTGTATTAAATTGAAACTTTCAGATTCGTTTTCTGCAGTGATTGAAAGAGAAATCTAATCCATCAAATTATCATGTTCCGAATAAAAAAGTAAAAAGCCGCAAGAAATCGATCTTGCGGCTTGATTGTAAAGTAGTGGAGAATATCGGAATCGAACCGATGACCTCTTGCATGCCATGCAAGCGCTCTAGCCAGCTGAGCTAATCCCCCAACTTTTGTGGCTGCAAAGGTAAGCATAAGTTTTTATTCCCACAAATTTTTCATATATTTTTTTAGAAAAAAGATTCATCATGTCCCGGTGGTGGCGGAACATGATGAATCATGTCCCTACTTTTCCTTATTCTGCAGATACTCGTCATACTCCGCAAGCTCACGGGGACCAAAATGGGCCAAACCGTAATGCTCACCATGCTGACTGATATCAAGACCGACCTGCTCACTCTGGATGCTGACACGCATAGGAATGAACTTATCGATCAGCCAGTAACCGAAGTAACTCATCGCGAAAGTATAGGCGATGACGATAACGACGGCAAGCAGATGATAAAGGAATACAACGAAGCCAGCCCATGTGCCGGAGATCAGTCCCTCCTGGATAAAGATACCCGTCATAACCGTACCACAGATACCGCCCATGCCGTGTGTCGGGAAGACATCGAGGGCATCATCAATACTGCTGTGGGAACGCCAGTAAACGGCGATGTTACAAATGATCGTGATAACGAAGGAAATGAAGATCGTCTGTCCTACTGTCACGTATCCTGCTGAAGGCGTACAAGCCACAAGACCGACGACACAACCGACGGCAGCACCCATAGCAGAGGGTTTACGGCCACGGAGACAGTCGAAGAAAATCCAGGTCATCATGGCAGTGGCAGATGCCGTCGTCGTGTTCAAGAATGCTTTCACAGCCTGGCCATCGGCATGAAGACTGCTACCGGCATTGAAACCGAACCAGCCAAGCCACAACATGGCGGCACCGAGAAGGACAAACGGGATGTTGGCCGGTTCCTCATTCTTCGTCTTTGTCTTTCGCCGTCCGAGGAAGATAGCACCCGCAAGGGCAGCCACACCCGAGGAAGCGTGGACGACAATACCACCGGCGAAGTCGACGACGCCCCATTTCAGGAACAAGCCGTCGGGATGCCACGTCATATGAGCCAGCGGACAATAGATGAACACGAAGAAGAAAATCATGAAGAACATGTAAGCCGAGAAGCGCACACGCTCAGCGAAAGATCCCGTGATCAGTGACGGCGTGATGATGGCGAACTTCATCTGGAACAAGGCATACAGCGCCAGGGGAATCGTTGCGCCACCAAGGATATGTCCCGTCGGCGTAGTGTAAATACCGGCGCCAACATGCTGAAACATGAAGAACGATGCCGGGTTACCGATGATACCGCCGATATCATCACCGAAAGCGAGGGAAAATCCGAAGACGACCCATAATACCGTGATGATACCCATGGCGATGAAACTCTGCAGCATCGTGGAGATCACGTTGCGCGCGCCCACCATGCCACCGTAGAAAAAGCTCAGACCGGGGGTCATCATCAACACGAAGATCGTAGCCGTAATCAGCCAGGCTACATCGGCACCATTAATCTTGGACCAGTCACAAGTGAAACTGGGTTCCGTGGCAAACAATCCTCCTAAGGCAATTAAAATCATGGCACCCATGAGGATGTACCATTTCTTCTTTACTTTTGTTGTCTTACTCATCTCTATTTGATCTTATTGGTCTAATTTCGCCGCAAAAATAATCATAAAGTTAGTAACAAACAAATTATTTTACACATTTATTTCTTGAATTTACGCCAAACTTACATATTGAAAGAATTAATACCGTATTTCTGACGTTTTATTTATTATTTTTCGTCTTTGAAAGACAAAGCAAGAATTATCAACACGCGTCTATCCCCAAAATTAGGTAATTCTATAAGGATTTGTCATTTTGCAACGCTGTTGCGAAAAATATTTTGTACTTTTGCAAACAGAACAAATTATTGAGATTTAAATGAGACTATCAGAACTCCAGACCGGCCAGAAGGCGGTCATTACAAAGGTTATGGGTCATGGCGGTTTCCGCAAGCGCATCATTGAGATGGGCTTTATCAAAGGAAAGACGGTTGAGGTATTGCTCAACGCGCCATTGAAAGATCCGGTGAAATACAAGATCATGGGTTATGAGGTTTCACTGCGTCATAGTGAAGCCGACCAGATAGAAGTCGTCTCTATGGAAGAGGCGAAAGAATTCCAGAAAGAACTCAACAAGCGTGCCGCCGCTCTTCAGGACCAGAAAGTCATCGATTCCCAGGATCCCGATGAGCAGGCTATCACTGACAAGCAGTGGGAAGAAGTTGCCGAGAAGAAACATAAGGTGATCAATGTCGCCCTTGTCGGTAACCCTAACTGTGGTAAGACCTCCCTTTTCAATTTTGCTTCCGGCGCCCATGAGCGTGTCGGCAACTACAGTGGTGTCACCGTTGACGCCAAGGAAGGTCATGCTGAGTTTGAAGGATACGAGTTTAATCTTGTTGATCTCCCGGGTACCTATTCCCTTTCTGCCTACAGTCCTGAGGAACTCTATGTCCGCAAGCAGATCATTGAGAAGACACCGGATATCATCATCAACGTCATCGACTCGAGTAATCTTGAGCGCAACCTCTACCTCACGACACAGCTTATCGACATGCACCTGCGCATGGTCGTAGCCCTGAATATGTTTGATGAGAGTGAGAAGCGCGGTGACAATGTAGACCTCGACAAGCTCAGTGAGCTCTTCGGTCTGCCGATGGTGCCGACAGTCTTCAAGAGTGGCAAGGGCGTGAAGGAACTCTTCCATCAGGTCATCGAGCTATACGAGAGTACGGAAGGCAGCAATCCTCATTTCCGTCATATTCATATCAATCATGGTCATGAGATTGAGAACGGTATCCATGAGATCCAGGATCACCTGAAGAAGGAGAAGGACGATATCCGTTACCGTTACTCTACCCGTTACCTCGCCATCAAACTCCTGGAGAATGATAAGGAGGTAGAGAAGTTTGTCGCTACCCTCCCCGATGCCAAGGAGATCTTCGCCCATCGTGACGAGGCAGCGCGGCGCGTGAAGGAAGAGACAGGCGATGACAGTGAGACCGCCATTATGGATGCCAAATACGGATTTATCCATGGTGCCCTCGAAGAGGCGGGCTATGAGACTGGCCATAAGAAGGACAACTATCAGACGACGCATGCCCTTGATGCTATTCTGACAAATAAGTTCATCGGTTTCCCGATCTTCATCCTCATCCTCTTTATCATGTTCACCGCCACGTTCGTCATCGGCCAGTACCCGATGGATTGGATCGATGCCTTCGTAGGCTGGCTCGGTGACATCATCAGCAAAGGGCTCCCCGACGGTCCGGTGAAAGCGATGCTCGTGGATGGCGTTATCGGCGGTGTAGGATCAGTGATTGTTTTCCTTCCGCAGATTCTCATCCTTTACTTCTTCATCTCCTTCATGGAGGACAGTGGTTATATGGCCCGTGCCGCCTTCATCATGGATAAGATTATGCATAAGATGGGCCTGCATGGAAAATCATTTATCCCACTGATCATGGGCTTCGGCTGTAATGTGCCGGCCGTGATGGCCACGCGTACCATCGAGAGCAAGCGTTCCCGCCTCGTGACGATGCTCATTCTTCCACTGATGAGCTGCTCGGCCCGTCTGCCGATCTACGTCATGATTATCGGTACGTTCTTCGCCGTGAAATATCAGAGTCTCGTGATGCTCTCCTTATATTTAATAGGTATACTGATGGCTGTCATCATGAGTCGCGTGTTCTCAAAGTTCCTCGTCAAAGGAGAAGATACGCCGTTCGTCATGGAGCTGCCGCCCTACCGCTTCCCGACCTGGAAAGCTATCGGCCGTCATACGTGGGAAAAGGGCAAACAGTATCTGAAGAAGATGGGTGGTATCATCCTCGTAGCCTCTATCATCGTTTGGGCCCTTGGATACTTCCCGCATAACGAACAGCTGAGCAAACAGCAGCAACAGGAGCAGAGCTTCATCGGTCAGATCGGTCATGCCGTTGAGCCCGTCTTCCGTGCACAAGGCTTCGACTGGAAGCTCGATGTCGGTTTGATCGCCGGTGTCGGTGCCAAGGAGATCGTTGCGTCTACGATGGGTGTGCTCTACAGCAACGATGACAGTTTCGCCGACGACACGAGTTATAATGACGCCGGTGGCAAATATAAGCTCCTCCGTAAGAAGATGACGAAGGATCTCGCCAAAGCCGACGGCATCAGCATCGAACAGGCAAAGCCCATAGCGACACTCACCGCCTACTGTTTCCTGCTCTTCGTCCTCCTCTACTTCCCATGTATCGCTACCATCGCAGCGATCAAGGGCGAGACGGGTTCATGGAAATGGGCCGGGTTCGCAGCCCTCTACACCACCTGTCTGGCGTGGGTTGTCTCGGCCGTCGTCTTCCGTGTAGGTTTGCTATTCCTATAAAACGATCCACCGTAGGTGCGGCCCTTGTGGCCGTCCTAACTGGTATTATTCTCAGTTAGGGCGGCCACAAGGGCCGCCCCTACGGTGGAAAAAACAAATACAAAAACAAAATGAAAGATTCCGTTATTATCGTCAGCGGAGGAATGGACTCCATCACCCTCCTGTATGACAAGAAAGATGAGATTGCCCTCGGTATCAGTTTTGATTATGGCAGTAATCATAACGCCCGGGAAATTCCTTTTGCCAAGATGCATTGTGAGCGTCTTGGCATTAAGCATATCACGATACCTCTTGACTTCATGCACCAGTATTTCAAGAGCAGTCTGCTCGAAGGTGCCGACGCCATCCCCGAAGGCAACTACGATGAGGAGAATATGAAGTCTACCGTCGTGCCGTTCCGCAACGGTATCATGCTCTCCATCGCTATCGGTATTGCCGAGAGCAATGGCTTGAAACGTGTGATGATTGCCAATCACGCCGGCGACCACACGATTTACCCCGACTGCCGTCCGGAGTTTATCAATGCCATTGATGCCGCCGCCAGTGCCGGTACGTTCGTCCATGTGCGTGTTGACGCGCCCTATACGAACATCACGAAGGCGGACATCGCCCGTATCGGCAAGCGCCTCGGCATCGATTACACCGAGACATGGAGCTGCTACAAAGGTGGTGAGAAACACTGTGGCAAATGTGGCACTTGCCGGGAGCGCAAAGAGGCTCTCCGTGAGGCCGGTATCGAAGATCATACGGAATACGAAGCATAATATTCCATATTTTTGTTTCCTACTTGAATAAAATATATTATCTTTGCAAACAAAAAGATAATATATTTTATTTAAGCATGCACATGAAGAATCAAAAAATTACGATTGGCATCCTCTCCATGACTGTCATGGCGGGTACGTTGCTGTTCTCCGGTTGTGGTACGACGCAGAAAACGACCTCCACACCCATCACAAAGGATACGCTCT
This sequence comes from Prevotellaceae bacterium, assembly GCA_029226205.1. GTDB lineage: Bacteria > Bacteroidota > Bacteroidia > Bacteroidales > Bacteroidaceae > Prevotella. The sequence goes on along the minus strand of JAQXXT010000080.1, from coordinate 9,799 downwards.
CTATTGGTGACATCCAGAGTATGCCGGAGACCGCCAAAGGAGAAGTCCTCTCCATCAAGGACGCCCTGCTAATCCTCGACGGAAAACTCGACCGCAAGGCTGTGATGAAGAAATACGGTTATCAGTATAAGGCCAGCTACGAGGTCAGCCGTTTGGCAAAATATACGAATCTCTATTACCGCAACTGCACACTGCCTCGCCAGATCCGTGACGGTGTCTATGCCGATCTGCCACGTCCGCAGAAGAAAGGTGTATCGAGTTATGTGGCCTTGAATGAGAAGATTGAAATCGGCGTATTCAATAATGCCGCTTACCAAGCTCTGGTAGACCAGGTGAAAGCTGCCGGTTTCCAGCTTGACCAGCCGGGTTACGAGGATGAGTATGTCCGCGGACAGTATCATATCTTCTGTTACGCCGGTGGTAAGCGAATAAGAATAGAAAAAGAATAATCCGTCATTCCCTTTGCAGGGGCCGTCCCTTGTGGCGGCCCGCCGTCGGAACGACGGATCTATTAATAAACATTTATGATCAAAGTAATTGTTTCCAAAGAGATTGAGACCGTCTGTCCGAACTTCGTCGGTGCCTGTCTCGACGCAGCGGTGAAGAACAGCCCCTACTGTCAGCCGCTGTGGGACGAGATCAACGCACTCGGAGAACATTACCGCGAGACACTGACGACGGAATCACTGAAAGACATCTCCGGCATCGCTGCCACGCGAAAGGTCTATCGTGCCTGCGGCAAGGATCCTTCACGCTACCGTCCTGCCGCTGAGGCCCTTATCCGACGAATGCTGAAAGGCAAGGAACTCTATCAGATCGACACGCTTGTGGACCTCATCAACCTCGCCAGTATCGCCTATGGCTATAGCATTGGCGGTTTCGATGCCGACCGTTTTGTCGGTGACACGCTGACACTCGGCGTTGGCCGTGAGGGAGAGCCCTACGAGGGCATCGGGCGTGGCATGATCAATATCGCCGGACTGCCCGTCTACCGTGATGCTCAGGGCGGTGTCGGCACGCCGACGAGTGACAACGAGCGCACAAAGATCCAGCCTTCCACCACCCACCTCGTCGTGCTCATCAATGGGTACGATGGCGATGAAAAGCATGTGCGTGAGAATGCGGAATACATCCAACAGCTTCTCCGAAAATATGCTGAAAGTGATGGTGGCGAATATTTCATCTATCGGTAATCATTTCTCCAATCCATTTGCAGGGTGCGGACCTTGTGGCCGCCCCCTGCAAGAGGATCGATCACTGACTCTTTTTTATCCGTCTTTTTCTGTTCTCAAAATTTCTGTTCTAGAGAGAAATCCGGTCCTGAAACGGCCTTCCACTTAAAAAACAACGTAGAAAATTTCATAAACAACGTGTTTAGAAAATTATCTCATATAGATACGGGCCGTAAACAACATCGTTACGATGAAAAACACCAGCAAAATTCTGCATTTTTATTTATTTCTGAACTGTATTTGTGAAGAATATGCGGATAAATATTCAAGAAGAAATCAGACTAACAGACCTCTTATTTCTATATTCTTAAAAATCAGAAATATACGAAAATCCCTAAAAATTCGCCAAATCCACACTCTTTGCCCATTCTATTATAAGTATGGCCAAAATAAGCCCTACGAACACTGCAAAAACGTGTCAGTATGGCACTGACTTCACAGATTAGAGCAATCACAAATTGGAAAGCCATTTCTTGCCATCCTTTGTATATGTCCAAGCCAATAAAGCAATTCCTATAACTGTTCCTACTAAAAAGATAATTCCTAGTGTATCCATATATGTTATTACTTTAAAATTCTATATCCTAATAATGCATAAACAATGGTCATAATAATTCCTAGAGATAATGACAAAATACTACTCCCTGAATTTGTGTCATTTATTATTGGCATAATGTCACCAAGGACAAGAGCTGCAAATGACAGTTTTGCCATATCAAGAAAGAACCCGGAAAGTTTATCTTTCTTTAGTTTATCCTTTTCCCTTTGTTCTCTTTCTGTTACCATAAACCTTTATCTTTGTCGCTACAAAGATAATCAATATTTTCTATAGTAGCAAATAAATAAACCATTTTTTGTCATCTCCCCATATCAAACTACGGCAAAAACAAAAAAATAATAATAAAAACAACCCATTTACTCGTAAAATCGGAAAATTTTTGTTAACTTTGCAAGCAATCATAATCGATGAAATAGTTTTCAGCTAAATATTAAGTTTCTAAACAGATATTGTAGTAGTTATGGCAAATGTAATTAAGTTACGGAAGGGCTTAGACATTAACCTGACGGGAAAAGCCGCGCCGGAGGTGACGGCAACGATCGCTACGGATACCATCGGTCTCGTACCGGCGGCATTCGAAGGTGTGACCCCGAAGGTCGTCGTCCATGTGGGCGACACTGTCAAGGCCGGTGACGCGCTGTTCGTCAACAAGGCTTATCCCGATGTGAAGTTCGCTTCCCCCGTGAGTGGAAAAGTCACGGCGGTAGAGCGTGGCGAGCGCCGTAAGGTGCTCTGCGTGAAGGTGCAGGCTGACAAGGAACAGGTGTACACTGACTTCGGCAAGAAAGATGTCAACACCATGGATGCTGCAGGCGTCAAGAATGCGCTTCTGGAAGCAGGCCTTTTCGGATGGATGAACCAGTTGCCTTATGCTGTGTCTACGAACCCGCAGACGGAGCCTAAGGCAATTTTTGTCTCTGCCTTGCGCGACATGCCGCTGGCTGCCGACTTCGAGGTGGAGCTTCAGGGTAACGAAGAGGCTTTTCAGACGGGTCTGACGGCACTGAGCAAGATCGCCAAGGTTTATCTCGGCATCGGCAGTGATCAGCAGGCTCCGGCACTGACACAAGCCCGTGACGTCGAGGTGAATGTCTTCGACGGTCCTTGTCCCGCCGGTAATGTCGGCGTACAGGTCAACCACCTTGATCCCGTCAATAAGGGCGAAGTGGTATGGACCGTTGACCCCTCTGCCGTCATTTTCTTCGGCCGTCTGTTCCTCACAGGTCACGTTAATCTTGAGCGTACGATCGCTGTCGCCGGCAGTGAGGTCACGACACCGACGTATGTGAAGGCTTTCGTCGGCACGCCGATGGACAAGATCGTTGACGGTCGGCTGAAGACCACCGATGATATCCGCATCATCAATGGCAACCCGCTGACCGGTGTACCCGTGAAAGGTGAACTGAAAGAAACGTTCCTCGCCGCACATACCTCTGAGGTAACGGTCATCCCGGAAGGAGCCCATGCCGATGAGTTCCTCGGTTGGATCCGTCCCCGTACGAAGGAGTTCTCCACGAGTCACAGCTACTTCTCCTGGCTCTTCGGAAAGAAGAAGACCTACGATCTCGATGCCCGTATCAAGGGTGGTGAGCGCCACATGATCATGAGTGGTGAGTATGACAAGGTTCTGCCGATGGACATCTATGGCGAATACCTCATCAAGAGTCTTATCGCCGGTGACATCGACAAGCAGGAGCAGCTCGGCATCTATGAGGTGAGTCCTGAGGACTTCGCCGTAGCTGAGTTTGTCGACTCCAGCAAACTGCCGCTGCAGCAGATCGTACGCAACGGCCTGAACATATTAAGAAAAGAAAACGCATAAATTATGTCATTACGCAAATATTTAGACCATATCAAGCCTAAGTTTGAGGAAGGAGGCAGCTTGCATGCCTTCCAGAGCGTCTTCGACGGCTTTGAGTCCTTCCTCTATGTGCCGAACACGACGGCCAAGAGCGGTGCGAGCATCCATGACGCCATCGACTCGAAGCGTATCATGAGCATCGTCGTCATCGCACTGATCCCTGCCCTGCTCTTCGGTATGTATAATGTTGGCTACCAGAACTACAAGCTCGCCGGCACCCTCGCCACGGCAGGATTCTGGGAGATCTTCGGCTATGGCTTCCTCGCCGTACTGCCGAAAGTCATCGTCAGCTACGTCGTCGGTCTGGGCATTGAGTTCGCCTGGGCACAATGGAAACATGAGGAGATCCAGGAGGGATACCTCGTCACAGGTATGATCATCCCATTGATTATTCCAATCAACACACCCTACTGGATCCTGATCATCGCCATCGCCTTCGCCGTCATCTTCGCCAAGGAGATCTTCGGTGGTACAGGTATGAACATCTTCAACGTGGCCCTCGTCACGCGTGCCTTCCTCTTCTTCTCCTATCCGAGCAAGATGACCGGTGACCTCAGCGTATGGGTCAGCCAGGATAAGATCTGCGGTCTCGGCAACGACCTCGCCGCCAAGGCAGACGCCCTCACGGCAGCAACACCGCTGGGAAGTATCGCACAGAACCACCTCGATCAGCTGCCGTCTATCTGCGACAGCATCCTCGGTTTCATCCCCGGCAGTGTCGGTGAGACATCTGTCATCGCTATCGCCATCGGCGCCATCATCCTTCTGTGGACCGGCGTCGCCAGTTGGAAGACCATGCTCAGCGTCTTCCTCGGTGGTGGTATCGTCTCCTTCCTCTTCCAGCTCGGTGGTGCCAACCCCATCCCCTGGTATGAGCATCTCGTACTTGGCGGTTTCGCCTTCGGTGCCGTCTTCATGGCTACCGATCCTGTGACCTCAGCCCGTACGGAGACCGGCAAGTGGATCTATGGCTTCCTCATCGGTGCCATGGCGATCATCATCCGTCTGCGTAACCCCGGTTATCCTGAGGGAATGATGCTGGCTATCCTGCTGATGAACATGTTCGCGCCGCTCATCGACTACTGTGTGGTGGAACACAATATCTCCAAACGTGCCAAGCGTGCCAATAACCAATAAATAAGGAGGAACGAGAAATGAAAACAAACAGCAATTCCTATACGATTATCTATTCTGCGGTGCTCGTCATCATCGTCGCCTTCCTCCTGGCCGTCGTCTATGCCGGTCTGAAGGACCGCCAGGATGCCAACGTGGCACTGGATCAGAAGAAGCAGATCCTCTACTCCTTGAATATCCGCCAGTTCCAGAATGACGCTGACGCAGAGGCTATATATAATAAGGTGGTAAAACCGGAGGCAAAGGTCGACGGCCAGCCCATCTTCTATGCTAACGTCGATGGTCAGCAGAAATATGTCATCCCGATGAAGGGTATGGGACTCTGGGGCGGCATCTCCGGATATATCGCTATCAATGGTGACAAGCGTACCGTCTATGGCGCTTACTTCAACCACGAGAGCGAGACGGCCGGCCTCGGTGCCGAGATCAAGGACAACCAGAAATGGCAGGAGCAGTTCCAGGGCAAGCACCTCTTCAAGGATGGCGACACGAATACCATCGCTCTGTCCGTGATGAAGAAGAAGACAGACCCTGAGACACAGGTCGACGCCGTCACCGGTGCCACACTGACAAGTAATGGTGTGACCAACATGCTTCATGACTGTCTGAGTAAATATACTAAGTTCTTTAACGCGAAATAATCATGGCTTTATTCAGTAAACAAAATAGAGAGGCTCTCATCGAACCGCTGAACGCCAACAACCCAATCATGGTGCAGGTGCTCGGTATCTGCTCCTCTCTCGCCGTCACTTCACAGCTGAAGCCGGCAATCGTCATGGGTCTCGCCGTCACGGTGATCACGGCATTCTCCAATGTCATCATCTCCCTGATCCGCAAGACCATTCCTAATCGTATCCGTATCATCGTACAGCTCGTCGTCGTCGCCGCACTGGTGACCATCGTCAGCCAGATTCTCAAGGCCTTCGTCTATGATGTCAGTGTACAGCTCTCCGTCTATGTCGGACTGATCATCACCAACTGTATCCTCATGGGACGTCTTGAGGCCTTCGCTATGATGAACAAGCCGTGGCCGAGCTTCCTCGACGGTATCGGCAACGGACTGGGCTACGCCATGATCCTCGTTATCGTCGGCGCTGTCCGTGAGTTCCTCGGACGTGGCAGCCTCCTGGGCTTCACCATCCTCCCGCAGGGCGTTTACGACTGTGGTTATATGAACAATGGCATGATGACGATGCCGGCCATGGCACTGATCCTCCTGGGCTGTGTCATCTGGGTCCATCGTGCTTTCTTCCAGAAAGAAGAGAAGAAATAAATAAAAGAAAACAACAATGGAACATATTATCAGTCTTTTCTTCCGGTCCATCTTCGTGGACAACATGATCTTCGCGTTCTTCCTCGGCATGTGTTCCTTCCTTGCCGTGTCAAAGAATGTCAAGACCTCCCTCGGACTGGGTGCCGCCGTCACCTTCGTGCTCGTCGTCACCGTACCTGTGGACTATCTCCTGCAGACAAAGGTCCTCGACCCCATGGGACTGGGCTATCTGAGCTTTATCCTCTTCATCGCCGTCATCGCCGGTATCACGCAGATTGTGGAGATGGCCGTGGAGCGTTTCTCTCCATCCCTTTATAGTGCACTGGGTATCTTCCTGCCGCTGATCGCCGTGAACTGCGCCATCATGGGTGCGTCACTCTTCATGCAGCAGCGTATCCTCCTCGACCCGTCAAACACGCAGGCTATCACCAACGTATGGGACTCCATCGCCTATGCCTTCGGTAGCGGTCTGGGCTGGATGCTCGCCATCGTCTCCATGGGTGCTATCCGTGAGAAGATGCAGTACAGTGATGTCCCCAAGCCTCTCCAGGGTCTCGGTATCACCTTCATCACCGTCGGCCTCATGGCTATGGCCATGATGTGCTTCAGTGGTTTAAAAATTTAAGCGAAAATGGACACAACATTTATTATCAATAGTGTGGGAGTCTTCCTTGCCGTGATCCTCCTGCTGGTGATCATCCTCCTGATCGCCAAGAAATACTTGAGTCCGAGCGGTAACGTCAAGATCGTCATCAACGACGACAAGACCCTCGAAGTGCCACAAGGCAACAGCCTCATGGCCACACTCAACGAGAACGGCATCTATCTGCCTTCCGCCTGTGGTGGTAAGGCCAGCTGCGGTCAGTGTAAGGTTCAGGTCCTTGAGGGCGGCGGTGAGATCCTCGACTCCGAGCGTCCCCACTTCACGCGTAAGCAGATCAAGGATCACTGGCGTCTCGGCTGCCAGTGCAAGGTAAAGGGCGACTTCAAGATCAAGATCCCCGAGTCTATCCTCGGCGTAAAGGAATGGGAGTGCACCGTCATCAGCAACAAGAACGTGTCTTCCTTTATTAAGGAGTTCAAGGTGGCTCTGCCCAAGGGTGAGCACATGGACTTCATCCCTGGCTCCTATGCCCAGATCAAGATTCCGGCATACGACTGCATTGACTACGATAAGGACTTCGACAAGAGCCTCATCGGTGATGAGTATATCGGCGCATGGAAGAAGTTCAACATCTTCTCGCTGAAAGCCCACAACCCCGAGCCTACCGTCCGTGCCTACTCCATGGCCAACTATCCGGCAGAGGGTGACATCATCACGCTGACGGTCCGTATCGCTACGACACCGTTCCTGCCGCGTCCGCAAGTAGGCTTCCAGAATGTACCGACAGGTATCGGTTCTTCCTACATCTTCTCTCTGAAGCCCGGCGACAAGGTGCTGATGAGCGGTCCTTACGGTGATTTCCATCCTAACTTCACTTCCGGTAAAGAGATGATTTGGATCGGTGGTGGTGCCGGTATGGCTCCGTTGCGTTCACAGATTATGTATATGACTCGCCAGATCCATTGCACGGATCGTGAGATGCACTTCTTCTATGGCGCACGCTCCCTCTCCGAGGCTTTCTTCCTCGAGGACTTCTGGGAACTGGAGAAGGAATTCCCCAACTTCCACATGCACCTCTCTCTCGACCGTCCCGATCCGAAGGCTGATGCTGCAGGCGTGAAATACTATGCCGGCTTCGCTGTCAACTGTGTCCGTGATACCTACCTGAAAGATCATGAGGCTCCCGAGGATTGTGAATACTACCTCTGCGGTCCTCCTATGCTGATCAAGACCGTCACTGAATATCTCGACAGTCTCGGCGTCGATCCCGAGTCTATCATGTACGATAATTTCGGATAAGATGAAACAAAATGATAAAAGATAAAGCAAATTGAATAAAAGCCATTGATTACCAACGTTTTCAATGGCTTTTATTACATCCAACTAAAAGGGTGTTCTTTCGTTTACTTTAGTCCTAATTCATTTTGTTTTATATATCTTTGTCCCATATTTGTCCCCACCATTGTCCCACAACAATTAAAAAGAATGGCAAACCACAATTTCGAACCTGTTCACCTTCGGTCCCGCCTGATAGCAGGCGGCAGAAAAACGCTGTATCTCGACATCTACAAGGATGGTGTCAGAAGCAAGGAATACCTTGGCTTATATCTTTTGCCTGAAACGGATAGGGCCGCCAAGGCAACAAACAAGGCAACCCTTGCAGTTGCGCAGCAGCTCAAGGCCAAACGGACAGTGGAGATTATGGAGCATGGTCTCCATCTTGAAGATTCAGACAAAGGCAAGAAAGACCTTATTGAATGGTTCAAGGAACAGCAGGACTATTACGCCGAGCACGGCAATACGAATTATTCGAGAACGCTGCATAACCTTGTCCGGCATCTCGGCCTTTTCCTTAACGGAAAGAAAATTTTCATCAAGGACGTGACGGCGGACTTTCTCCGCAACTTCCTCGAATATCTGAGAGGAGCGGAGACAAACAAATACGGGGGACATCTGTCCCCCAGTACCATCTATACTTATTTTACCGTGTTCTCCATCTTGATGAACAAGGCTGTCCGTCTGGACATGATTTCTGTTAACCCTTTTCACAAACTCTCTCCATCGGAAAAGCCTGTGAGGAAAACTAAAAAGATGGAATATCTGACTCTCGAAGAGGTTCAGAAACTGGCCAATACGGAGTGCGAGGACTGGGTGGTTAAATATGCCTTCCTCTTCGCTTGTTTCACGGGATTAAGGTACATAGATCTTTCCCGGCTGAAGTGGGGAGATATTGTCAAGACCGACAAGGATGGTCTACAGGTAGAATTGGTACAAAAGAAAACCATGGAGCCTGTCTACATCCCGATTTCGAAGAATGCGGAGATGTGGCTGCCTCCAAAAGGAATTAACGGAAACGCCAACAAGGTGTTTCCGTTCGGGGACCGATCCATGGTTTATGTCCATCTCCAAAAATGGGGGGAGAAGGCCGGAATAAAGAAACACATGTATTTTCACATGTCAAGACACACTTGTGCCACAATCCTACTTTATTACGGCGCCGACTTATATACAGTGTCGAAAATTCTTGGTCATACCTCCATTAAGTCCACACAAATTTACGCTGCTGTTGTGGACGACATGAAGCGGAACGCCGTGAATAATATTCCGGAAATTACGGTTGAGAAAAAGTCCGAATAATATCGCTTTCATCTGGAGGCCACGAGAATCGGGGAGTCCAGATGAAAGCGATTGGATATATTTTTCAGAGAGTTTAGGCTAAACTCTCTGAAAAAAAAGCGTGTTTTAACCTAACCAACAGATTGTTACAAGCTCTTGATAATCTCCATTGCTTTACCCTCACTCCATGCGTGAAAACGCTTGTGTGAAGATTTTTTGTTGATAATCGTAAAATGGAATCCGTATTTTACACCCTTAATGAATTTAACTTCCCATCCTTTCGGCTCTGCTGCCATATTGAGACGTGCAAGAATTAATCCAATCTCAGAATCTGAGAGACCGTAAATTGATTTTAAATTCACACCCATAATAACATCATTTATGAGGGAGTGGTTAGCTCCCTCGTTACCTTTTACTCACTGACTACCTTCTCCTCAAACTTGGCGAGGAACTTGCGAAGGTCGGGATCATCAATATTCTTCAACTCTGTCTCCTTGAAATACTTGTCTCTCTCAACTTC
>JAQXXT010000079.1 GCA_029226205.1 Prevotellaceae bacterium | reverse complement strand
AACGCCTGCCTTTGACGAGGCTTACCAGTTGGGCAAGAACGTTTGATTAACAGTGTCGGCGCAGCCACTCCATGATGACACGGGTGATATAGATCTGCTCCTTTACGGTCAGCGCTCTGCCTTTGGGAATGCCATGCCATTTCTGAAGACAGTTACGGCAACAGCAACCGGTGGCATGCTGGGCGATGAATGGCGGAAAGATGCCATGCCGCATCGGCGTCTGTTTACCGTCATTGGGGATCACAGCAGGCGCAAGTCGTCTGGCTATTGTTTCCCTCGTTCCTTCCTCTATCTTCTCCCAGCCCTTCTTTTGGATATATTCTTTATCCTTGGCATTGAGATAGAAAGAACTACGGAACTTGCTTTTGGCAAGCCGGTCGAAGAGCGGAGAGAGATCGATACTGTCGATCTCCCTCTTGTCTTGTTGCTCTTCATCATCCTCTTCAGGAAAAAGTGATAACTCCTTACACATTATTTTTTGTGCAAAGATAAAGAGAATACTTGAGAATCAATACAAGTTCCTGAAGATTTTTCACAACGGAGTGGATCAGTTTATATTTCTACTGCCGTGAGAGGAGTACTTTACGGCCATTCTCAATAACAACACCCTTGTAGGAGTCATTTACCTGCTGACCGGAAAGATTGTATCGCACTGTCTTTTTAGCAGTCTTCGGCTGAACAGGAGTCGTGATAGCTGTAGCGATACGTTGGTTCATTTGATCAGTGATATCCTTATAACGACCATTCTTATTCTGTGAGGCTGATCCGGCTGCCTGATAGAAATAATACCACGTGTCACGCTCCACATCCTTGATATCCTCGGTCTGCGTCTTCTGTGCTGCCGACGAGATATCCTGGGCATTGTCATCGACAAGGCTGAAGATGATATTGACACCCTTCGGCAGACGCTTTGTATGGAATATACTGTCACCCACCACACGGGTATCGGTCATTCTCTCACCAGGCCATTTCGGAGCCGTTGATTTTCCGCCCCACCAATAAAGATAGGGGACCGCAGAAAAGTTATCGGTATAGACATAGATATTGATGCTGTCACCCGGCTGTGGAAACCACTGTTCCTGCAGCCATGCCGCCTTGTCATGGAGGAAGCTCTTGCATTCCGCAGCCTTTGCCTTTTCATCATTGGTCACTTGTACCTTACTGCCACCATTCGAAGGCTGGTCATCCTTCCAACGGTTATAATCACAAACGGCAGCCTGTGAGAGTGTCGTGGCCGTATTATCGAGCCATTCATCCATCGTAGCGAAGCCCCCGGAATAGAAAGATTTCCAAAGTGTCTTCACGGTCTCACGGAAACGGTCAAATTTCCACGCGCGGTCGATCACCCAGTTTGTAAATTCCGGCTGGTCAAAGATATACTTATGAGTATTTCCCGCAAAGCCATTGCCGAAATCCCATACCGGACCGAAATGCCATTTCGTATCCGTAATATCCTTATAGAGGTAACAGCTTCCATGGAATCCTTCCTCGTCCTGGAGCAATTCCCTGCAGAGATAGACTTTCGCAAGTGACTCCATATCAATATGCTTCTCCCATTCCGTATCCTTGGCATTATTGACATACAGAGAAGAAGCAATGGAGTCCCACTGACTCTGCAGATACTGCTGCTGAATGGAAGAGAGCACTTCCGGAGAATGATAAGTCACCCACATCGTTCTGCCACCCATATTGACATTGATATGGGGATCAGCATCATAGTTGTCTATCTCTACAAGCCATCCACCTTTGACTTTCTCGGGGTCTGTCTCGTTGTCGTTCTGCTCTACAATATTCACACGGTTCTTGTCAACCTTGATTTTCTCTGTGAGAATGTACAGACCACGATAGTTGCCGTTGAATACCAGTTCCACAGGAATAGCATTTGGGGTCCACGCCAGTCCGAGGCGGCGACTCAATTCATATCCGGTAAGATTTGCCAGTGCGCCATGGGCGTCATCTGCGGCCGACATCAAGAGAAACTGCTTGCTTTTGGCCATACCGAGCGGTTGAACCTTCTTGGAAAATTTGAGTCCAAAAGGTTTCTTGTTGAAAGCTCTGAAAGTATAGTTACCATGTCCCTTTATCGATAAAGTATCAGGCGCAGAACTGGATGCCATATTTTTATATCCAGACAGTCCGAGGGCATCAATATAAGCTGTTGCATCGATGTACTTGTCTTTCACCATTACTTCCTGACCTCCCTTGGTATTGATATACACAACGGGAAGAGTACCCGATACCTTTCCTCCCGTCGTCTGGGCTGAGAGGATTGCCGGGATTGTCAAGAAAACGAGGAACAATGCATTCCACAATTTTATTTTCATCATTCTTACTGCGTTAATAGAAAAAATAGTACTACTTAGTAAATAACGGATTGTTTCCTCATTTATTATCGAATCCAGCAAGTTTTAGGGTACCCATCTTGAAAATTAATGACGCAAATACTACTTTTTCAATTGTCATATCTTTGATATAACTCTGTCGTCATGAAGAAATATATAGGCACTAACTTTGCAACGAATTCAATAACCGGCCGGAAATGTAACACCAAAAAGAAACAACAATGAAGACAATTCAACTCAGGCTAACATCAGCCATCATCGCTGTCGCCGCTCTCTGCGGTACCGCCAAGGCTCAGAACCAAATCACATTGAACGAGAGTGACTTCACTGTTCCCGCATGGACACAGTTTTGTCGTACCTACGGTGCCATGAAGGCATCTACCACACCTTATAGTATTAACATGACGCTCAACGGTGATCCTACATCCCGCATGGCTTTCGCCTGGTTCACCAATACCTCCGTGAGCAATGGAAAGTTGGAGATCGTGGAGAAGGCTGATGCCACAGAGGCAGATTTCGCCAATGCCGTTGTCATTGATGCCAACAACACGCTCGTCAAGGATCTCAACTACTCCATTGCCAAGAACAAGCTCACTGGTGTCACACCGAATGAGAAGAAGTCCTACTATACTCATAAGGTTGTCGCAACAGGACTGAAGCCCGGCACGACCTATTCCTACCGTGTAGGCAATGAGAATGGATGGAGCGAGATCGGACAGTTCACGACTGCTACCGCTTCTTATCCCGAGGGCTATGACTTCATCTATATCACCGATACGCAGGCTCAGAATGATGAGATGTTCGACATCACGCAGAAGACCGTCCATGCCGCCCGGAAGCTTGTACCTGATTCCAAGTTCGTTCTCTGTAACGGTGACCTCGTAGAGACTTCCGGCTCCAACAACTCTGAGTGGGAGTATGAGCAGTGGTTCTCTACGATGCAGGATGTGTGGATGACCAATCCGCTGATTGTCACACAAGGTAACCATGACAAGAGCAGCAATCACAACTTCTACTATCATTTTAACAACGACACGACATTCAACGCTACCTCTGCCGTACGTACGGATATGAATGGTACCGTATTCTCCATTGTTTATGGCGATGCGCTCTATCTCGTCATCAACTATGAGGATTGGAATACTCCCGGTTACTTCGATGCCCTTGCCAAATGGATGCGTCAGGAAGTTGCTGCCCATCAGGACGTGAAATGGCGTATTGCCTCTTTCCATAAGAATATGTTCACGGGTAGCAAGAGCCACCAGAGCGATGCTGACGGCCGCAAGGTCCGTGAAGCTATGCTCCCCGTCTTCAATGAACTGGGTATTCAGGTAGCTTTCCAGGGCCATGACCACATCTATGAAGTCATCGGTCCGGTTGACAACCTCACCAAGACATTGGAAGTCGGAGAAGTAACGGAGGTGGAGAATGTCACTCCTTCCGGCGTAAGAGAGAACATGACGGGTAAGGCCGGTGGCGTTTACAACGTCGCCAAGGGTACTCAGGCCGGTACCATCACCGTTTACACGGAAGGTGGCGCCAAAGCAGCAGAGGGCACCGGCAACACGCTCAATGTTTCCCAGCTCCGCAAAGGCGTGTATGTCGTCTCTGTGAAGGCCGGCAACAAGAGCTACTACTCCAAGGTGATGCTCTAACCAGACTCTATAATATTCTAAAAAAGGGACTGCCATTTATATGGTGGTCCCTTTGTGTATGGAGAGTTCTACAGAATATTACACCTTTTATATAAAGGCCCCTTATTTCGCAGCTTCAGAGAAAGCATCCATGATGATTGTCGGACGATGGTTGTCGAAAGCGCCAAGCGGATATTGACCTTCTGCCTCCGGGGCCCAATAGAACACGCCATGACAATGACCGTCGCAGTCATTCTTCGCAGCACGGATAATGGCAGCAATGATCTTCTTGCCTTCAACAGGCTGCTTGGCTTCTGCTCCCGTCTCCACAACCATACACTCGAAACCATATTTCTGATACAGATGTCGGATATTGGCAGCGAAGTCTTTGACAGTGCCATGCCAGTCCTTCTCCAACTTCGTCTGAACATCCCAATAAGGATAAACACTCAGACCGATCATATCCCAGTGAGCACCATATTTCTTCAGACCGTCGAAGATAAAGTCATAACGTTTCTGATCACAGCCACCGTCAAGATGAACGATAACCTTCGCGTCAGGGTAAACGGACTTTACGGCCTCATAGCCTGCCTCCGTCAGTCCGGCATATTGATCCATATGATCCTCAGCCTTTCCCATGGGCCAAAGGAAACCATGCGTTGTCTCATTGCCAACCTGTACCCATTTCACATCGATATGATTATCCTTCAACAGTTGAAGCACGTCGTGCGTATGCTCCCACAGTTTCGTCTTCATCTCACCGTAACTCAGATACTGCCATTGCGCCGGGATTGTCTGTTTCCCGGGATCAGCCCACCAGTCACTGTAATGGAAGTCGATCATCACAGCCATACCATAGTATCGGGCACGCTTAGCCATCTCCAGCACATCCTGTGCACCGGAGAATCCCCCGCGCGGATTAACCCACACACGAAGGCGCACGGCATTGAGTCCAAGCTCATGCATCAGTGCCGTATTCTCGCGGATCTCTCCGTTTCTGTTATAGAGTTTTTCTCCATTGGCCTCCAGCTCTGTCGTACCACTGATGTCAGCGCCGAGCCAGAAGTCCTGCTTGTTCTGGCCGAAAACGAAGGTTGCAGCCACAAGCATCAATACTGATAAGATTGTTCTATACCTATTTCTCATATTTGCAAAGTTAATCATTTTCTTTGATATATGAAAAGGAGAGAGCGGCAAAATTGCCCCATGATGTTTGATGATTGTCGGCATTTCATGAAATCGAAAAGCTCACTGACACTTTATTTCACATTGTTTCCAGCTCATTTCGGCCACAGAAGTCATGTAACCATGAAATGGTCGGAAATTCGGGAATCCCGCAATGATTTTGTAACTTATTATATATCAGACAGATGAACAAATAGACAATATTTGCGCTCTCATATTCTGCATAATTATTTGCATAATCCAACTAAAAACCAGTCGTAACTTCATAATCATGCGATTTTTGGATGAAGTTTCTGGCTCAAAAACATACTGTTTACAGGTCGTATCTATCGTAGAAAATTTTCTAAACATGTTATTTACAAAATTTTCTCCGTTAGATACACCTTAAAAGTCTTATTCCTATTCTTTTCTGAGCTAGAACGAAAAGAATCTGTTCGAAAAAATGATGGCAAAAAACAGTCAGAGGTTCCACCCGCTAACACAGCCCTGATTCTTTTGCGTAGGAATTCTATAATATTTGTAACGCTATTGCCGCACACGCCTCAGCGTCGGCAAGGGCATTGTGATGATTTCTGAGATCAAAACCGCAGCGCTCGGCAATGATGTCTAGGTTATGATGACCGCCCGGCCATACTTGACGGGAACGGACCAGCGTACAGTAGAATGGATAATCGGGATAATCCATTCCATACATGCGGAAGACGGCTTTCAGGCAATTCTCATCAAACGCTTTGTTATGGGCGACAAGGGGAAGGAACTCAGAGCCTAATCTCTCCTGGTCTTCAGGAGATAGACGGAGCTTGGGCGCTATCTGTTTCCATACCTCGGTGAAAATCGGCGCGTTCTCCGTATCTTCTCTCGTCAAGCCATGCACACGGGTACACCAATAGGTATAGTATTCCGGCTCGGGCTTAATGAGTGAATAGAAGTCATCCACTTTCTTACCGTCACGATAGATCACGATACCAACGGAGCAGACGCTCGTCCGCTCTCCGTTGGCCGTCTCAAAGTCTATTGCTGCGAAATCTTTCATTCCTTATTGTTTTGATCGTGCAAAAATAAGAAATATATTTGATATAGACGAAAAACGGGAGACTTTTTAAGTCCCCCGTAATGATGATTCGAAATCGATATACTATCCTTGCTGCTCCATATTGATAAAGCCCGGGAAGATGAGGTTGTTTTCCAGCGAGATATGCTCTTTGAGATCGAGGAAGAACTGCTTCAGCTGCTGGTTCATCAGTCTGTAGGAAGCACAGCCATCATCGGGTGTCACGAAGTTATGAGACAGCTCCGTGATTTGCTGCCATGCGTCTCCCGTCGTGTCATGCTCGAGCATCATCTGTCGGATCGGGTAGGCGACAGAACCGCAATGGAAGGGAGCTGCCGGACGATTCTCTTCGTGAGCTTTGTAGATCTCATAGAACTGCGGGAACAGAACATTCTCCTCTTTGGCGAAATGATCATCGAGCTCTTCGAAAGAAGCAGCTACCTGATCTCTGATCTCCAACAGCTCGGGATGGCGGCCACCATGCACGCTGGCTACCTTATTGACAAGTTGCAGGAGATCATCATGATGAAGATGGAAGTTACGATGATGCTTTTTCAGCACATAGTCGACCAGCAAGTCAAGCGGCCAGCTGGCGAAGTCAGGGGCGCCACCAGCAACTTCTTTCTTGTCATCCAACTTTGCCAGCACATCGTCAGGATTGAGGTTGACCTTCTTGCAAGCCTCATCGAGTGTATCCGAGCCGTGGCAGCAATAGTCGATGCCTAAGCGCTCGAAGAGCTGTGCGCGGTTGAAATCCTCAGCTACCATGGAGCCGACGGTCATGTTCTTTGTCAATTCGTTGCTCATAATCTTATCTTTTTAATGGTTCTTATTTTCGTTCAACTACCATAGAACAAAAATAATACCAACCAACGGAATCAACCTTCTTTGCCCTTTATAGGTAACAAATGTTACTTAAAACCAGTAAACAGGAAAACGATGCCGTCATTTGTTGGTAACATTGAACTCATAACAGCCCATATCCGGTTCGTCGTCACGCTTCAGGCCATTACGGTCATAGGGAAGAGCAGTAGCGGGATCAGCCTTTCCGATGGCGGCACTCGTGGCTTTCAACGCGAAATTGTATCTGAGCTTATCGGTATCGAAAAGTATGAAATTCTTCTCCCCATAGATCGTCGTATCCTTCACGTCCTCATAGATGATGTTCGTCATGCGGAGGCTGTCGGCTGTCGTGAAGCGCGGCGTGCGCAGAAGGCAGTGGTCGAAACGGAAGTCAACCTTTGCCACCGTCGTGTCCTCATAGGCAATGCTGATCTCATCATCGGCATATCCCGTGACGATGGAGTTGCGTACCATGGAGGTCAACGGCTGGCGGATAGCGGTCAGCTGAAGGGCCGTACCACGGAGACTGAAGGGATAGAACTGGGCCAGCGTACACTGATTCATCGTCAGAGAACCGCCAGTGATATCGACACAGTGATCAAGGACATTGGAGATCTCCGTATTTTCTACGGTGATCTTCGCGGAAACAGCCTTGATGCCACTGCCCTGACAGTTATGGATCGTACTATGATCGACGGCGAGCTTCGTTTGTTCTACTGATGACGAGTCGCAAACAATACCATCATAAGGGCTGTGAAGGTCTGTATAGGATAAACTGTTGCCATAGGATGACGGCATGAGGTGCAGACCTTCCCATTGTCCTGCCGTGAGGTCATAGGGGAGATAGTCGAACATATTATCCAGGCGGTCACCGCGCAATACGACATTCTTCTCTGCCGTTCCCTCACTCTTCACCCGGCCGTAGACGGTCATGGCAGCGTCACCATGGAAATAGAGATGAGCGCCGGCAGCCAGCGTAAGAGTCGCTGCGGAGTCAACCTTCAGGCCACCATAGATAACGACGGGCTTATCGGCCGTTATCGTTGTGTTTTTACTGATGACCCAGTTGCGATGGAGCTCGGCATCCCAACAGAAGGCGTTGAGATTCACTTTCTGTTGCGTACCGTTCTCAAGGGTGAAGACGAGGTTGTCCTCAATCTTCTTGGGATCAGTGGCATTCATCGTCTTCGACGTCAGTTCTACATACACGCGGAGACTGTCACCCTTACGGATCTCGACATTCTGCGTCTGATAGTTGGATGACGAGGAGAGATAAGTACCATCGACATTCACGCGGAAGCCCGTCGTACTGCCTTGTTCCTGACGTACAGACGAACAACGGAGGTTGTCACCCGTATGGTTGTAGACCCAGAAGGTCTGCGTACGTGTAGGGACCGTAGAAAAGACGGTATCCATGCTGACGGTATCCGTGGAGAACGTCAGACGGTCGCCCGTAGATATCGAGAACGAGTCATCCTCTGCACAGGAGCAGAGAACGAGGAGAAAAGTGAAGAGCAGAACGTTTATTTTCATTTTAAAAAATTTCTTCTGGTTTGCTGACAAAAGTACGGGCACCATGACGAACGAGGAAGGCACGGTCACGGAAGCCCCAAAGAACACTGATACATGGCATGCCACTGTTGCGGGCAGTCATGATGTCGACATCGCTGTCACCGATATATACCGCACGGTCACGGCCCACGCCGAGCTGCCGCAAGGCCTCGACGACAGTGTCCGGTGCCGGTTTCTTTCGGATATTCTCCCGCTCGCCGATAGCCACTTCCACCAACGGCCCAAAGAAATCCTTGCACAGGGCCTGCGTGGCAGCGTAGAATTTATTGCTCACTACAGCGACGTGTTTTCCGGCGGCACGCAGACGACGGAGCATATCCATAATACCGGGATAGGGCGCCGTATGGTCGCGGTTATGCGACATATAATGTTTGCGGAATGTCGCGTAGACCTCGTCAAACTTAGGATTATCGAGACCATCGGGAGTAGCGCGCTCCATGAGTTTCTTCACACCGTTGCCGACCATCATACGTACCTCTTCGAGACTATGCTGCGGCAAGCCGAATGTCTTCAACGCATAGTTGCATGAGCCACAGAGATCCTCAAGACTACTGATGAGCGTACCGTCGAGGTCAAAGACATAAGTTTCGTAATCTCTCCGCCATTCAAAGCCTTTGATACGTGTGCCGAAAGGAAGATGCCACAACAGATATTCCGGGGCCGTCGTCTCCAGGGTGAATACACCGATCTTCGCGGGATCTTTGACACGCAGGCAGTCTCCATCCTCAATAATGACATTCTCGGGATAGACACGCGGCACATGGACTCTGCGGTTTGCTCCTTCCTCCCAGAGTTTCAGCAGACGGGTCTCACGGTCAATGACCACATATTTATATTCCAGGGGATAGTCGACACCCGTGACATTGACACTCAGCATCCACAAATCATCATCAACATGTTTCATACTCAGATAGCGCTCAGGAAGCCAAGAGCCGAGCGTGGGATGATTACCAATAATGGCTACTTCCTCACCTTCATGGAGGTCGGGGGCTTTGACGGTGAAGAGGATGGTCTGATTATAGAGCACGCAGGACAACTTACGGGCTTGCAGTTCTGCCTTGTGAAGGTAGTTGTTGATGACCTGCTGCTCATGCTGTTCTTGTTCTTTCTCATCGAGAGCCGGTCCTGTAGGCTGGCGGAAACGGACATCGAGTGGGGCGTCGCGCCAGTAGTCAGGGAAGAGAAAGTCCTGATGAATATCGAAAGGATAGAGGCGAGGATCACCGAGCCATTCTCGTCTCAACATCTTTCCACTGCCATCTACGACTATATAATAATAGGTGATATAAGCGGCTGGATGGCGATAGCTCTCCATGGCTGCCGTCTCCAGCGTCCACAGATTGCCGTCACGCGTGTCCATGGCCAGTTCCGTACGACGGCGATGACCGTCACGACTGAAATAGGTGACCATGACATGCAGACTCTGTCCCCATGCCGTCTTATATTCCAATGAGAATTTCAATTTCATGATTTATAACTTATCCTTTAAAAATTTCCCCGTGATACTCTTCTCACAGGCAGCCACCTCTTCAGGAGTGCCACTGACAACAAGTTCACCGCCACGGTCGCCACCATCGGGACCAAGGTCAAGAACATAGTCGGCGCATTTGATGACATCGAGATTATGCTCAATAACAATGATGCTATGGCCGCGGTCGATCAGTGCGTCAAAGGCTTTCAGCAACCGCTGGATATCATGGAAGTGGAGACCCGTCGTAGGCTCATCGAAGATGAAAAGGGTAGGCTGTGCCTGTTCCTGACCGATGAAATATGCGAGTTTCACACGCTGGTTCTCACCGCCGGAGAGTGTCGAGGAGTTCTGTCCTAACTTGATATAGCCCAGTCCGACATCCTCCAGAGGCTGCAAACGTTTGACGATAGTCTTCTCACCATACTCATCAAAGAAGGCGATAGCCTCGGAGACCGTCATATTCAACACGTCGTTGATATTCTTGTCGTGGAAACGCACCTCAAGGATGTCTTTCTTAAAGCGCTGGCCGTGACAGGCATCACATTCAAGGACGAGATCAGCCATGAACTGCATCTCCACAGTGATAACACCGGCACCTTTACACTCCTCACAACGGCCGCCTTCAGCGTTGAAACTGAAATACTGGGCCGTGAAACCCATCTGTTTTGCCAACGGCTGATCGGCAAAGAGCTGACGAATAGCATCGTAAGCCTTGACATAGGTGGCAGGATTGGAGCGTGTGGATTTGCCGATAGGATTCTGATCGACAAACTCCACATGATGTATGCTCTGCCAGTCGCCTTCCAATCCAAGATACTCACCGGGAGCATCACAGACCTCATCAAGGTGGCGTTTCAGGGCAGGATAGAGAATGCCTTTAACGAGGGAACTCTTTCCGGAGCCGGAGACACCCGTGACGACAGTGAGGACATGAAGCGGGAAGGTAGCGTCAATACCCCGGAGGTTATTCATCCTGCAACCTTTGAGGATGATACGCTCGTTCCACTGGCGACGGGAGGCGGGGACAGCGATCTGCTCTTCCCCTGTGAGGTAACGGAGTGTATAGCTCCGTGGATTCTTCTTTCGCAGTTCCTCATAATAGTCCTTCGCCGTACGGCCTTCGGGAACTTTCAACGATCCCTGAAATACGACTTCGCCACCGAGACGGCCGGCATCAGGACCGATATCGAGGATATAATCGGCAGCCCGCATGATCTCCTCATCATGTTCGACGACAAGTACCGTATTGCCGAGGGCCTGCAACTCCCGCAGCACATGGATCAGACGGTCGGTGTCACGGCTGTGCAGACCGATACTCGGCTCGTCGAGAATATAAAGGCTACCGACGAGACTTGATCCTAGCGATGTCGTCAAGTTGATACGCTGGCTCTCACCACCCGACAGCGTGTTACTGCGACGGTTCAGCGTCAGATAGCCCACGCCGACTTCCACGAGGAAGTGAAGACGGTTGCGGATCTCCGTTAGAAGGCGCTTGGCAACTTCTGCGTCATGGGCGTCGAGCTCGAGATGGAGGAACCACTGTTCAAGATCACGGATCGGCATCTCTACAAGTTCGGTGATACTACGTCCGCCGACCTTCACGTAGTTGGCCTCTTTCTTCAGTCTTGTTCCGTGACAGTCGGGACAAACCGTCTTTCCACGATAACGGCTGAGCATGACACGATATTGTATCTTATACTGATTCTCTTTCACCATCTGAAAGAACGTGTCGATACACACACGCTCATGGAGTTCCTTGTTACGCTCCGAGGGCAGGCCGTGCCACAGCTCATCTTTCTCTTCTTTAGACAACTGAAAATAAGGCTTAAAGATCGGGAAGTTATCCTTTTGCGCCCGACGGACAAACTCCGTCTGCCACTGGCTCATCTTCTCACCATGCCAGCACTGTACGCAACCGTCATAGACAGAGAGGGTGCTGTTGGGAATAACGAGTTTCTCATCGATACCGATGATGCTGCCGAAGCCCTCACAGGTAGGACAGGCGCCAAGGGGAGAGTTGAACGAGAACATATTATCGTTTGGCTCTTCGAAAGTTATGCCGTCGGCTTCGAAACGCGTGGAGAAGTCAAAGACCTGACGCGAAGGTAGAACCATCACACGCAGAGCGCCGTCTCCTTCATAGAAAGCCGTCTCACAGGAATCGGTAAGACGGGAGATCTCGCTCTTCTCCGACGATACGCTCATACGGTCAATGACAAGCCAGATGTCAGAGGCATCTCCATCTGCATCGGGATGGGCCTCGAGATAGTCGTCAATACGGATGAAGTCACCACCGGCATAAATACGGGCATAGCCTTCCTGCATATACATCTCCAGCTGCTTGCCGAGTGTACGACCCTCAATGATATGAAGAGGGGAGAGGACAACGAATTTCGTACCCTCACCAAACTGGCTCACACACTTGATAACATCCTCGGGACTGTGGCGCTTCACTTCTTCACCGCTGATGGGACTGAACGTCTTGCCGATACGGGCATAGAGGAGACGGAGATATTCGTAGATCTCCGTTGATGTGCCAACGGTAGACCGCGGGTTGCGGGCCACGACTTTCTGTTCGATGGCGATAGCCGGCGGAAGTCCTTTGATAAAGTCACATTCGGGCTTACTCATTCGGCCGAGGAACTGACGTGCATAAGCCGACAGCGACTCGACATATCGGCGCTGTCCTTCAGCATACAACGTGTCGAAAGCCAGTGAACTCTTTCCCGATCCCGAGACACCGGTGACAACGATGAACTGATCCCGTGGAATCTTCACCGAGATATTCTTCAGGTTGTTCACCCGTGCCCCTTTAACTTCTATATATTCCATAGCTTTATTTCCTTTCGTTTGGCTTGTTGTATTTATTCGTGGTGGTAAGGCTCACCTTTAATGATCGTACAGGCGCGGTAGAGCTGCTCCACGAAGATCAGGCGGACCATCTGATGAGAGAAAGTCATGCGAGAGAGACTGATCTTGTCGTTCGCACGACTATACACTTCCTCCGAGAAACCGTAAGGGCCACCGATGACGAAGACAAGGCGCCGTGACGTGTTCGCTTTCTTCTGCAGCCAACGGGCATATTCCACCGAACGGTATTCCGTGCCATGCTCATCGAGGAGCACGACGGTATCCGACGGCTGGATCTGCTTCAGAATCTGCTGTCCCTCCGCCTCCTTCTGCTGTGCTTCCGTGAGCGACTTTGTATTCTTCAGTTCCGGGATGACGGTGATACTGAAAGGCATATAATGCCCGATACGCTCCACATAGTCGTTGATACCGGCCACGAAATGTTTGTTGACCGTCTTTCCCACAAGAATCAGCACTGTCTTCATACTTCTGCCTCCTTATCCCGTGAAGGCCGCTTGGGGAACCAGCCACGCTCCACACGCTTCTTCTGTTGGAAGAGTTCGCCGATACTCCACAGCAGGGAGGCACCGATGACGCCTACGATGGCCGAGAGCAGCGTGTTGCTGATGCACAGACTGCCGATGATGGCTGCCAACCCCGTAAGGAGGAAGATCCACCACGGACGCGTGCCAAAATAATATTCCGTCTTGATGACGATGGGGTGGAAGAGCCCTATTATAAAAAAGGTGGACAGGGCTATGATCATGCCGTCGAAATACATATCTATTTTTACTTTTCTGCTTTTAAAATCTTTTCAAGCGACAAAAATACAAAAAAATATCCATCAAAGCGCATGATTACCAAAAAAAATCCTTATCTTTGCGAGTAAAATAAGAAATCAGTAATAAACATCTAATTCATTATGGCTAACAATGCAGAACTCATCGCCCAGTGTGAGGCGAAAGCAAAACAGTGGCTCTCTCCGTCCTTCGACGAGAAGACCCGTAAGGACGTACAGGCTATGCTCGACGCTGACGACAAGAGCAACCTCATCGATTCCTTCTACAAGGACCTCGAGTTTGGTACCGGCGGTCTCCGTGGCATCATGGGTGCCGGCAGCAACCGCATGAATATCTATACCGTAGGTATGGCTACCCAGGGCTTCGCCAACTATCTGAAGCTCAACTTCAAGGATCGTGAGCAGATCTCCGTCGTCGTTTGCTACGACTGCCGTAACAACTCCGATCTCTTCGCAAAGACGGTCGCTGACATCTTCTCCGCCAACGGCATCAAGGTTTATCTCTTCTCTGAGATGCGCCCGACACCGGAGTGCTCTTTCGCCATCCGCTATTTCAAGGCTCAGGCCGGCGTAAACATCACCGCCTCTCACAACCCGCGTGAATATAACGGTTACAAGGCTTACTGGGAAGACGGCGCACAGGTGCTCGCTCCCCACGACAAGGGCATCATTGACGAAGTCAACAAGGTCAAGGTTGAGGATGTCAAGTTCAAAGGCAACGACGCGCTGATTCAGATGATCGGCGAGGATGTCGACAAGCCGTACCTCGAGAAGATCAAGACGATCTGCATCGATCCCGACGTCATCAAGCGCCAGCATGACCTGAAGATCGTCTATACGCCGCTCCATGGTACGGGTATGACGATGATTCCTCGCTCTCTGAAATACTGGGGCTTCGACAATGTTCACTGTGTCAAGGAACAGATGGTCAAGGATGGTAACTTCCCGACTGTGGACCGTCCGAATCCGGAGTTTGCTGAGGCTCTTACGCTCGGCCTCCGTGATGCCAAGGCTATCGATGCAGATATTCTCATGGCTTCCGATCCTGATGCTGACCGTGTCGGCATGGCTTGCAAGAATGATAAGGGGGAGTGGGTTCTCATCAATGGTAACCAGACTTGTCTGATCTTCCTGTGGTACATTATCACGAACCGTCAGGCTGTCGGTAAGATGAAACCGACGGACTTCATCGTCAAGACCATCGTCACCACTGAGGTGATCCGCAAGATCGCTGAGAAGAACCACATCGAGATGCGTGATGTCTACACGGGCTTCAAGTGGATCGCTCGTGAGATCCGTCTCTCCGAAGGCAAGCAGCAGTATATCGGTGGCGGTGAGGAAAGCTACGGCTTCCTGGCTGAGGACTTCGTACGTGATAAGGATGCTGTCAGCGCCTGCTCACTGCTCGCTGAGATCTGTGCTTACGCCAAGGATCACGGCAAGACTCTCTATGACATTCTGATGGATATCTATATCGAGTATGGCTTCTCCAAGGAGTTTACCGTTAATGTTGAGCGTCCGGGTAAGACGGGTGCCGACGAGATCCAGCAGATGATGACGAACTTCCGTCAGAACCCGCCGAAGGAACTCGGTGGCAGCAAGGTCGTGCTTTGGAAGGATTATAAGACGCTCGAGGCTACATCCATCGACGGCACAAAGACGAAGCTGAACATGCCGGAGACGAGCAACGTGCTGCAGTGGTTCTGCGATGATGACACGAAGGTCAGCGTCCGTCCCTCCGGTACAGAGCCGAAGATCAAGTTCTACATCGAGGTAAAGGGCACCATGACCGACAAGAGTCAGTATGCCGCTCTCGATAAGAAAGGCGCCGCTAAGATCGATGCCATCAAGAAGAGCCTGGGACTTGAATAAGAGTAAAAAGCAAAAAACAAATAAGTAAACGCAGGATGGGGATTTCCCTTCCTGCGTTTTTTATTACCATATATTATGGCGGCGTGGCCGGAATAGAACGGACACCCACATGGTGACTTTTTTGAATGCGTGGTCAACTGCCATTTACTCCATTAATTCTTTCCAGAAACTCTTGGGGAGATGGATATTCTTCACATCTACGGCATCACGAAACAGAGGCGCAATGTCTGCGGGGAAGAAGCCGGCAATGCCACAGCCAATGGGCGTGACGAGGAAGGTCTCGTCGGGATGGGCTTTGGCGTAAGAGATAAACTTGTCGACATAAGGACGGATGGTATCCACACCACCTTGCATCGTTGGGATGGCATAGCTCTGTCCCTGAGGACCATCACCATTACCCATTACGGCACCGAAATGCAGACGGGCCGTACGGGCAGCGCCACCGCCGTGCATACCGGCAAGGTTACTGCCGAAAACAAAGATTTCATTGGGCTTAAGCTCGGAGATATACCCCGGCGTGATACGGTTTGAATAATCTGGTTGCATAATATTTTGAATATTACAAATATGGCGGCCACTACTGTCCCTTGCGCTCCAGATATTCGGCAAAGATCCGTGCGGCACTCTCTACCTTGGCGGCACAGGGACGCTTACGATAATATTCCGCCGTACGAGGTGATGCCTCGTAGTTGCCGACAGCTTTCTCATGGCCTTTCAGTCCGAGAATCTCAGCGCAGATGATAGAGCCATTCTGTTGCTTTGATTCCGCCAACAGTTCCTGTACGACCTTATAGCAATGTGACTTTCCCTCACGGTCCGAACCCTCAACCTGGCCTTCTTCAAGACCTACAAGCATGACGATACCTGAGACGGCACCGCACATCATCCGTAGTCGGCCGACACCACCGCCGAAGCCGGCGGCAATCCGCAGTGCCATCTTCTCATCCATTCCGTATCTGTCGGCAAAGGCCGCCACAACACTCTGGCAGCAGCCATAGCCCTGCATGAAATAATCTACCGCACGGTTCACCCGTGCCTCTAAATCCTTTTGCATAATCTATTCTCTGAATTTTCTTGCAAAGTTACATATTTTTGTCCATATAACAAAAGATTCCATGCCATACATATATGATAAGTATCATACTTACGGGTCGTAAACAACATAGATAAAAAAATATCTACGTTGTTTACGAAATTATCTCACATAGATATTTTCACCTTACAGGAATACAGAGAAATAAAAAAGCAAGCATGAACACTCATACTTGCTCCTTGTTGTGTGTTTTGCGTTTATGGCTCTTCATCAAGGCAATTCTAAGAGAGGGAATTGAAACATATACATTACAAACTGTTTTTCCCTTTTTACAATTAAGATACCTATTGAACTAAATGTATAATATCTAATAGTCTGTCCAGTTATTGGGATTATCGGGATCATTGGGATCCGACGGTACGATATCGCCTGTAATATCCTTTGTTTCTATTGTTGTAGGTTTTACCTTTGTCGAAAATCCAACACCCGATCCCGATCCTGAAAAGACCGGTGTGGATGTTTCTACATGGACAACCTCACACTCGGGAGTTACATACTTCTTTTTCATTTCTAATAAATCTTTTTAATGACACGCCCCTCTGCGGAACGGATGATATTGATGCCTTTTTGAGGGCGGTTGACGCGGCGGCCATCAATCGTATAGATCTGTATCGGATGATTACTGTCGATGACTTTTTGGTCTATAGACGTAGACTGACCGATATAGTAAGAGAGGAGCTCGCTAAGCGACAGTTCCTTTGCCTGATTAATTGGTGCCAGATAGGGAATAGCCAGAAATGCGGACGTACGGTTGGAAGACGGGAACGTAAATGGTCCCGAACTATTCGGATTACCATAATAAAATGCCATATCCCATGATTTGCCATAATCGACGGCGGCGAGATGATAGAAACGGCACTTGGCGTCATACTTACTGTCGCCCGTTGTCGTCGTCTTTCCAGGTTCTCCCCAACTCATCATATTAATCTTGGTCTCTGTATAATCAGCCGTAGGAACAGTAGGCAGGGCTTTCTGAGAAACTTGATCAGCCTCATCGAGCTTGACGTAGCAAACGAGCTGGTTATTATGTTTGTCCCATTCGTAACTGTCGGAGGCTTTCAGCAATACGGCCTCATTGCGCGGCACTATCTGGTTGCTACCTGAAGAGGAATAGGTACGCAGATAGGGTTCCACGCCATCCTTACCATAATTGGTGACACCGCCGATGACATATGCGCCTTCCAATTCTTCACTGTTCTGTGTTTCCGAGACGCTCTGTCCGGCAGGAACAGATGACTGTGGCAATGGTATGACTCCGTGGTCTGGAACGTGCTGACGAGTTTGAAAGCCTTCACGCCGACAGGCAGCTCTCCGCCGGAATAGGGGAGAGAGATGGTGGTCAGCGTGCCCGTCTTGAAAGCCCGGTAATAGGTAGCGCTTTGTGCCGTGAACGCATAGGGAATCTCGTAGTCACAGCCGCGGTTCGTCGGCATGGCGGCATACTGCGCATCGATGGTGGCAATCTCCTCCTCCGGCATGTTATTCGTCAGATAAGTATAACTGTTGGCAGCTTTCTGCGTTGCCGGGAGATAGTTTTTATTTGTATCATAAACCAAGAAGTTATAACAAGTCTTCTGGCCTCCATTCTCATAAATGAAATTATCTACCTTGATATCTGAAAATGTGCTCGGAAGATACACCAACGTGTAGATGGGGAGATTCTGAAAGACACCGCTACTCCTCGAACAGGTGAACGCGCTAAGGCTGGTTGCTGCTGTCAAGTCGATATAACGGAGATTATAGTCGTTAGCAAATACTTTATCTCCTAATGATGTCAATTTAGAACCACTCTCAAATGAGACCTTAGTCAAGAATGGCATATTATTAAACGCACCCATATCAATGGATTCAACAGATGCAGGAATCACTAATTCACCAACAACAGGATACATTGAGAATGCATTTATTCCTATATGCTTCAAATGACTCGGAAGTTTAAGCTCCTTTGTGATTTTCTTTGCACCTAAGAATGAATATTTACCAATATATTCCAAACCATCTGGCAAACTAAGATCATTGTTGAAATACCAACCTACGGATTTATCAGAACCAGCAGGATACATTGATCCCCAAGGCACATCTCCCAACTTTTTAAGCGTACTAGGCAGATTAAGAGCACCTTTTTTTATCTGGCAACTGTTGAAAGCGAAGTCACCAATTTCTTCTAAGCCCTCATTGAATTTGATTGCATTTTTTATAACAGAACTCTGAAAAGCAAGGTTTCCAATAACTTTCACATTTGTGCCAAAAGTGATATCCGTCAGACCCGGACATTCTCCAAAGGCGTTATTGCCAATGGTCAACTTTGGAGTATCAGCATCGTCAAACTTCACTTTTGTCAACCCACTGCACTTTATGAATGCAGCATCACCAATAGTTTCTACACTGCCAGGAATTTCCACTGACGCTAATGCCTCACATTGGACAAAAGCATTTACTCCTATCTTCTTTAATGATGAAGGGAATATTACAGACACAAGGTTGGGACAAACGCTACACATACTTTGCGGAATCTCCTTCAGATTTGTACACTTGGAAAAATCCAGTGAAGTCATTAAGGAATTCTCCAACCCTTTTTCTTCTATTTCAACGAGCGTTGATGGCATGATCACTTTGCAAGCTGACGTAAAGAAATCATTCAAATGTTTTACATCAGAAGCTATTGAGGAAATCGTCAGCCCACCATCTGTCTTTTCCGGCACCGTGACAGTCCCCGTACCACTATAATCACACTTCCACAGTCTAGCCTCCGTGGTACCATTATCGTCCCACGTTGTATATGTCCACGAGATGCCTTGATCATCCGTGAATGGCTTATAGACATTTGTGTCTGCCGCTATCCCTTTGATGGAAACCATCAGCAGGCAGAAGGTCATTGCGACCCAAATCGTTAATCTTTTCAATTTCATAATCTTATAATATTAGTAATTTTGTTTCTTTTGCAGAGAATGATATCCTCGTGAACATTCTATCGCCACGACTGGTCATCGTCTTGTTGCTGGTCATTATTCCAATCCTCCGTTTCGGGCGTGAAGCCTTTGGCATCACCGCCACCAGGAATGGGATCTTCTTTAATTGTCGTAGAGAGCGCTTCCAACAATTGCTCTCCTGCCAAACGAACTACCTCAATGGTAGGTTTTACATAAGTTTTCTTATTCATTTTAATCATCATATTTCTAAGTATCTTAATTCATCTTACTGCCCGTATCGGACTTGAAACATTGGCAAAATTACAATCTGTTGATGAGAAAAGCTGTCGAGGGAAAGCAATATTTTTCAAGGGCGCAACAAAACGAAAATGCAACTTAAAACGTTGAATAACAAATGATTGTAATGGATATCATACTACTGTTCAAGTATGATATTGTAACAAAAATGATCAACATTAGAAGCATCAGTTTGTTACGAAACCAACATTTTTTCGTAACTTTGCAGTCGCATAACAAAAATGACAAGATAGCTTTGATGAACAAGAGAACTACACTGAGCATTCTACTGCTCTTTCTCCTCCTGACCCTGCAGTCTTGCAGCCACTATGAGGTACCGCGTGACGGCATGCTGGCAACGATCAGCCAGTTGAGTATCCGTAACGAGGACGACTCCGCCATGGCCTTACTCGAAAAGGTCGATACGGCAGCGCTGAAGGAAGGAGACCGTGCCTTTTATGACCTACTGACTGTCAAGACCCGTTACCGTCTGAACCGTAAGGCTCTCCCTGACGCCGTCATCGACCACGCTATCGCTATCTTCGGGAAGACGGCCCGCAACGACTCCCTTCTCGCCGACGCCTGGTTCTATAAGGGTGCCGTAGCCTGTGATACGGGTCGTGTCACCCAGTATAATCCGGCCATCAACAGTCTCCATCAAGCACAGGTCATCGCCGAGCGTCACCATTATATCTTCCTTTTGGATAAGGTTTACGAAAAATTATCCAATATCAATCTTTTCTCCAACCAGTTTCGTGCGGCCCTAACTTACGCCCAAAAGTTGAAGACGATCGCCGATGACAGCGGCAATAAGTATCTTCAAGCCTGTGCCAACCACCAGCTCGTCGCCGTATATGGCGTGATGGGAAAGACGGACAGCGCGCGATTCTATGCCCGGAAATGTTATGCCTTAAAGAAATACATGCCAAAGAATGAGCTACCGAGTTACCTGAACGATATGTACATGATGCTGGGACCGGAATACCGTAAGGAAGCCATCGGCGTGCTTGAGGGACTTGTACGGACCAACGGCGAGCCGCTGATAATGGATAACCTTGCGTGTCTCTATGATGAGAGTGGAAGTCATGAGCGGGCCGACAGCCTCTGGCATGAGGCGTTGAAGAAAGGTGATATCTCTGCCCGTGTCGCCATCCTCGAAGATATGATCCAATGCAAGCAAGCCGACAAGCAATGGAAAGAGGTGGCGGCACTCAGCCGACAGCAGATCATCGAGAGTGACAGCCTCAACCTCATTTTCCAACATAATAATATTCAAAAGGTACAGGACAATCTTGCCAATGACCAATATCAACAAGGTTACCGCCGTACCGGCTGGACAATCACTGTCGTTGCCCTCGTCGTTATCGCTTGTATTCTGCTCTTCTATCTCAGAAGACGACACCAGGACCGTGTCAGGGAAAAGTTGCTGTTGTCTGATCTGGAGAATATGAAGACTTTCAAGGAACAGCTGCAGAGACGGCAGACCACGGGAAAAGAATATATCTCGATGATGAATAATGCGCTGGAGAAGCTGAAAGCCCGTCACGCCCTTACCTTCTCCCATGGCCGTGAACTCTATGAGGATATCCGCAAAGATCAAGTGACCGTTGCCTGGCGAAAGAGTGATTTCATTGATTTCATCGATTATTATATGAGTGTAGACCTCGACTTCGTCCTCGATGCTGTCCGTCAGTGGCAGGGCCTTACGCCCTCGGAACTGTTCTTCCTTATCCTGGAACATGAGGGGAAGAGCGAGGCGGAGATCATTCATATCATGGGGATCAGTGAGACCGCGCTGCGTGTCCGCCGCTCCCGTCTGCGGAAGAAAGCGTTGACGGTCGTAATTGCCCTGATCACCCTTTCTCCCGCCCTCGTCGCTTGTCAGGACCACTCGGAGACATCGACGGCACTCAACCATCTCTCTATGCTGAGCATGTGCAATGAGGACGACTCCGTCATGGCTGGCCTGCAACGGCTAGACACGACGGCGATGGGAGAGGGCGACAAAGCCATGTATCATCTGCTGAACGCGAAGACCCGCTTCCGCCTGTCCGTCTCACCGAACCCCACGGCACCCTTGAACACCAGTATCGCCTATTTCAAGGATCATGACGACTCGCTGCTGGCTGACACCTATTATTATATAGGGGCTATCATGTCGGATACCTGCAAGATCAGCGATTACAAATATGCCATGCCTTATCTGAAAAAGGCGGAAGCGATAGGCGAGCGGCATCACTACTACATGATTCTGGATAAGGTCTATGAGCGAATCGCGAACATCAACCTCGTGTCCGACAACGGCGTGACAGCACAGGGCTATGCCCGGAAACTCATGAAGATCGCCGGGGAGAGTGGCAGTGGTTATCTCCGAGCACTGGGATATTACGCACTTATGTCTACATGGTATCATACGGGCCGCAATGACAGCGCACAATATTATGCGGAGAAAACTTTCAACGACATCCACCTAATTCCATTGATCGAGCGGCCGCATATCGTCACCGATATCTATGCCATCGCCGGTAATGACCTGCGCCGTAAGTTGCAACAACAGATGGGGAACCTCGACAAGATTCATCCGTCGCCTATTCTGGAGGCAAACCTGGCCATCTATTACCATGAGAGTGGCAGCCGGCAACGGGCCGACAGCCTGTGGAAGAAAGCGTTGAGTACAAGGGACCTTCGTACGAAATCAGATATTCTGAAATGTATGATTCTGCAGTTGCAGGATGACGGCCGCAACGAGGAAGTGGCGGCACTAACCCAACAGCTCGACTCGGTAAACGAACAGCTCAACGAACACCTCCAAGACAATAATATCCAACAGATACAAGACGACCTCGATTCTGACTCTATCTATGGTCATTTGAAAAACAAGTTGGTTTATATTCTTCTCATCGACGTTATCATCTGTATCCTCGTCGTCATCCTTCTCCTTTGGCGCCAACGCCGTTCACAACGGAAGATCACGCAGCTCTACGACGAGGGTGTGCGCTATCAGACGATCCTCAATGACCTGCAGACTGCCGTGATTTCCGATGAAGACGAGATCGACAAACGGCAAAAGGAGCTCGCCGAACTGAAAGACCGCCACGAGCAGCTCTTCAACCGTGGCAGAGTGCTCTATAAACGCTGGAAGAACGGGGAATGTGTCAAGGAATGGAAAAAAGAGGACTATGTCTGTCTCCTCGATTACTATATGAGTCTGGACCTCGATTTCATCAAGTCGCTTAGCAAGGATTATCACGATCTCACACCGTCGGAGATGTTCTTTCTCATTCTCGAACATGAAGGCGAGACTCCCGATGAAATCACGATGACCCTCGATATCTCTCCTTCCGCTTACCGACTTCGCAAGAGCCGCATCCGCAAAAAGCATCTGTAAAGAAATGATTTATCCCATTCCGCAACGGTGGAATGGGATTTTTTTTGTAATTTTGCGGACAATAAGAAATAATAATGATGCAAGAAAACGATACAAGTCACAAAATTCATACCTCACGGAAACAGTTGATACTGTGGATCGGAGCCCTTGTCATCGGTGCCCTCCTCGGTCTGACGGGACTGGATTGGCTTAACGCGCTGATGAACTTCATCGCCACGGTCTATACCCGTCTCTTCCAGTTCGTCGCCGTACCTACTATTCTCCTGGCTGTCATCACGACGCTTACGATGTTTGGCCGACAAGAGGATACGGGACGCATATTCCGTCATGCCATCACCTATACGCTCTTGACGACAACAGTTGCTGCTGCCGTGGGACTTATCTTATATAATATCATCCGCCCCGGTAACCTTCCCGCAGCCATGGTCCATTCCGGTGTTCAGGCACTGCCGCAGGATCTCGGCAAAGAGACTTATTATGATCATATTCTCTCGGTCATTCCGAATAATGTGATCCAGCCATTGTTGGAGGGTAATGTCCTGTCGTTATTGCTCATTGCCTTCGCGGTAGGCTTCGCATTGTCGAAGATGCCGGAGACGGAAGGGAAGAAGAGCGTCGTCAATCTCTTCTTCGGTCTTCAGGAGTTGCTCTTCACGCTCATCCGCGGCCTCATCTGGACATTGCCGGTAGGTATCACGGCTTTCTCAGCACAGTTGTCTGCACAAGTGTCGGCGGGTGTGGCGGCAGCATCCCTTGGCCGTTATGTCGCTGT
The DNA here is from genome assembly GCA_029226205.1 of Prevotellaceae bacterium. GTDB lineage: Bacteria > Bacteroidota > Bacteroidia > Bacteroidales > Bacteroidaceae > Prevotella. The sequence continues at coordinate 62,246 of JAQXXT010000079.1, read as the reverse complement.
CATCCTCGGAGGAAACGTCATTCAGTTCTTCATCATTCTTCCTCTTTTCCTTTTGGCACGTGGTCTGAATCCCATCCATACCCTGGGCCGTATGATGCCCGCCGTACTCATGGCACTGTTCACGAAGAGCAGTGCGGCGACCCTTCCCGTGACGATGGCAACGGCGGAGAACCGCCTTGGTGTATCGCCGAAGGTATCGCGCTTCGTATTGCCGATCTGTACGACAATCAATATGAACGGCTGTGCCGCCTTTATCCTCGTGACGAGTCTCTTCGTCATGCAGAATGGCGGAACGGTATTGACGTTACCGACTATGCTCCTGTGGCTGCTCATCGCCGTCATCTCCGCCGTGGGCAATGCCGGTGTACCCATGGGTTGTTATTTCCTCACGCTGTCTTTGATGACGGGCCAGGGTGCTCCCGTGGGTATCATGGGCATCATCCTTCCTATCTATACCATCATCGACATGATCGAGACTGCCGAGAATGTATGGTCCGATAGTTGTGTCTGCGCCATGACGGATAAGGATATCAAAAAATAGAACTCCTTAATCCTTGTTAGCGCCATTGGGGATACAGATGATTTTCTCCCAATCCTCAAACGACTTGTTTTGGAAACTGTGAATGCCGTTACGCTCGGCAGCCTGGCAGTTGACTTCGAGGTCATCGATGAATAGTGTATCGGCAGGACGGATACCGGTTTCTGCGATAACGGTCTGGAAGATCTCGTCATCGGGTTTCTTCATGTGCATTTCCTGTGAGACAAACGTACGGTCGAAATAATCCTTGATGGTATAGCCATCCATCGGAAAGAGATGTTCCACACAGTAATGCCAATGCAGGTCGATGGTGTTGCTCAGCAGGAAGGTCTTATAGCCCGCTGCCCGCAATGCCAGCAGAATACGTTTCTTCTTATCGGGAATATACAGCAACATGGCATTGGCGGCATCGGTGATCTGCTCATCAGTGGCTGCACTGCCCGTCAAGCGACGGAAGCCATCGAAGAACTCACGGTCAGATACCCTGCCGATGCCCATGCCTTGAAAGAGCCGCAATGCCTCGGGATTCTCTCGTATATGTTCGAACTTGCCAAGACCGAGTCGTTCAAAGCCGCGCATGGTAGCCTGTTCATCGAGTTTGACAAGTACATTACCTAAGTCAAAAATAATATTCCGATAAGAGAGATTCGCTATTTTCATCGTTATTCGTTTTTATGTTCTTTTAATGGGGACATAGATTTTCTCTATCACTTCTTCATATTCTTTCTTCCAGTCGCTCCGGGCTGTTATGCCACCACCGGCTTTGAAATACAGCTGACCATCTTCCTGATCGATAAAACGGATCATGACGGCACTGTCAAGGTCTCCGTCGTGGTAGATTCCCATGACACCGGTATAGAATCCCCGGTCGAAAGGTTCGGCCTCATGGATGATGGCCATCGTTTTCGGCTTCGGGGCTCCCGTAATCGATCCCGCCGGGAGTTGGGAAAAGAGGATATCGCCAATATGACTGCGATAGTCCTTTGGAAGACGGCCCGTAATCCGTGAACTCGTCTGCCAAAGATCGCCATGGTCAGTATGCAATAGTTCACCATACCGATAGCGCTCAACATGGACATGATCGGCTACCATACTGAGGTCATTACGGATGAGATCGACAATCGTGGCATGTTCGGCGGCCTCCTTCTTATCAGCCATCAACATATCCAGACTATTATCGTCGTCAGCCTTGATCGTTCCTTTCATCGGACAACAGCTAATCTCTCCGTCATGGATCTGCAGAAAAGTTTCAGGGGAGAAACAGACAAGCTCGTCTTGAAGCCATAGCTTATATTTTGCTTCAGATAATAAAAATAAGTCTCTCAATGACAGACGAGTATGAATGGGAATCCTACTGGTCAGATTCACGAGATAGCTATTGCCCCGCAAGAGATGATCCTTTACAATTTGGAAACGGCGGTGATAGGAGGCTGGGGATTCAGGTTCCAACGTAAGAACTGCAGTTTCCTCTTTGAGGAAAGATTCGTCGGAAACGGTGGAAAGGGTAGGAGCGTGGACTTCAGCGATATTCGTATGGCTCCCAATTTGATAGCCAACGCGGTCAGCATGAACGTCCTCCAACGGCCATAGCCTGCAATCCGTAGCAGAATAGTTGATGACAAAGAGAAAGTCACGATTTGCTTTTCCCATCTCATTCATCCACGATATAGCTTCTTTCTTTTTCATTCTCCTGTTTCTTTGACAGTGCAAAGATACAAAAAATCAGTGAGAAATCAACAAATTCTCCAGCGTTGTACCGTTGCAAAAGCGACAGAGGTCCACCCACTCGCCGATGCCATGGAGATGACCATGTTCTGTAAACTGCCATAGATCGGGATCCCCTCTGCCGTTGACCTTCGGCTTCGTGGGATTATAGTTGGCGATATAGAGGATATGATCATTGAACCGCGGGGCAAGCATATCATTGTAGAAAGACTCATTGCTGTAGATCATCGGCAGACAACCGTAGTATCTCTTCACCAAAGCAGAGAACTTCGCCACAGAGTCCTGGAGTTCTTCGCGCGACCAACGGCCCGTATGACTAGCCTCCACGTCCAACATGGGAATAAGATCCAAATCCAACGGCTTGGCGTAGCGATAGAAATCATTGAACTGATCATCAATACTACACTTCGATGTCAGAAAATGATAAGCACCAACTTTCAGTCCTACCTTCTTTGCCTCCCGCAAATTCCTTTCAAAGTTCTTATCAGGATGACGTTTGCCCATGGTGGCACGGATATAGACGAACTGAAGATTATAGTTCTTCACCACTTCATCCCACAAGATAACGCTCTGGTGTTTGGCCACATCAATCCCGTCGAAATTGTCTTTGCTGTAATCAGTGCCTTTCAGCCTATCAACGAAACCGACATCCTCTGTTGCCTTTTGATCGTGATGAAGGATATACCATCGGAAGGCGGGAAAATGGTTCCAAACGGCGACAAACAAAAGGATCAGCGTGGCAATGATGCCCGCTATATATAATAAGGTGTAATCAACTCTATTTTTCTTTCTTCTCTTCATTGGAGGGCAAAGTTAAGCAATATTTTCTTTTCCTCAAAATTTTCCGGCCATTTCTATTGATTCATTTATAGGGCGCGGCCCTTATGCCCGTCCGATTCCATTTGCAGGGTGCGGCCCTTGTGGCCGTCTGCCGACCGACGGGTCGGATATTCGGGTATATGCGCAACCTTGCGTTGCAAAGCGCAAGCACACAACGGCAGGCCACTCAACATGGCAGCAGAAATCAAAGATTTTCCATCTGAGTGACGAGTTGCCATTGGCGTCATCCTCGTCGGCTGTTGTCCCGGCGGCACGGCATCAAACGTGATGACTTATCTGGCCAAAGGAGACCCATCAACCTAAATAATTCACGGGTAAGAGCCTTTATGATGTACGAAAGTTAGGTATATTTCTACCAATGCGTGGCCGCCATATTGCGGCCACGCACCCGCATTGGACGGAACATAATAAATTAAATCCCTACATATTCCCTATCTTCCTTGCGTGGCCGCAACAGGGCGGCCACCTACAATAGGATCTATGAATTATACAGATTAAGGTCAATAAAAAGGTGGGTATGGACTTTATGACCACCTTTTTTCATGTCTGACAAAGGTTCAAAATGGTCATGGAGATCAGCGAACAGAGTAGCGTCCGCAAATTTGAGAATTCTGCAGCTTTTATATAAGTCATTGATTATTAGTACTATATATTTTTAAGACAGCAATACGCCTCCATATCATGCATAAATACTCGCATAAATCCATAGGAAATCAACCGTCATTTAATAAAAATGCAGATTTTCTATGGTATTTACGAGTCATAAGTATGGCATTTACGACCCGTATCTATATGAGATAATTTTCTAAACACGTTGTTTACAAAATTTTCTCTGTTGTTTTCGATGGCTATGGCTGAAATTCGTCCATTTCAACGCTAGAATAAAAAATTTCTCTAACCGTTTTTTGAGGAAAATCACGGTCAAAAAACAGTCAGTGACATTCTTTTCTGCCACTGCATCTGTTCGTCTACAAGTCTGCTGTCACATCTTGGTTTTAATATTCAATCTTCTCCACAGCCAAGAGGGGAGGAGGCGCCAAAGGAAAGTCAAGACGCGGTAACGGCCATCGATGACAACGACATGCCGATGATGGAGAATGGCCCGAACAATCCGGCGAGCCACGAAATGGGGATCCATCAACATCGGATAATGATGACCATCATCGAGGAGCGACGTACGGACAAAGCCAGGACGAATATCGGTGAAATAGATAGGAAGGCGACGGAGATGGGCCTGTTGCTCCAACGCCTGGAGATAGACATTCTGAAAGGCTTTCGTGGCACTGTAGGCCGGTGCCGCACCGAGTCCTTTCGTTCCCGCAATAGAGGAGATAGCAGCGATATGTCCACCGCCTTTTTCCGCAAAATAACGGTAGGCAGCACCAACCATCCTTGTGAAGCCGAGACCATTAGTATTGACGGTTCGTAGTTCCTTATCCGCTGTCAGCGACAAGTTCTGATAACCGATGCCCGAAACATGGAGATAGAGATCGATTCCTCCCATCTCATGGATCAGCGACAGCAATGCCTCATCGGCATCATCACGCGTAATATCGATGCTTGCGGCAAACACCTGTCCGGGATAGGAATCACGGAGCTTCTCTATCGCCTCCTGCCGGCGTGCCGCCAGTCCCAGCGTCCAGCCTTTCCGAAGCAGAACCTTCGCCACCTCGAGTCCCATACCCGAGGAGGCACCCATGATCACAGCTTTCTGAGTCATATTAGTCAGCAGATTTTACATGTTTGCATTTTCCGGAGAAATCGGTGATGTCAATGCGGATAATCTCTGTACGATGAAAACTGGCATGGGCATACTTGTCACCAATCTCCTTAAAATCGGGTGAGAGCTTGTCAATGAGCAGATGAAGGGCCGCCATACGCTCTTCCTCCGGGAGATGGATATGGGCCTTGCCGAAAACGATGACACTCTCATACTCGGTCGTGAAATTCCGTGGCAGCAGATGAACATTCCCGATGGCACAGAGGGAGACGAGCGGGTTCTTCTCAATGATACGCAACTTTCGACCCTCGGGAGCACAATGGATATAGATACTGTCTTTGCCATCCCAGATGAAATTGACGGGAATGCCATAGGGCTGATCGCCGTCGGTAAGGGATAAAACACCATATTCTGTCGTTCGGAGAATCTCTCTGGCTCGTGCTTCGTCCATCAGTCTGTCCTGACGACGTACAGTGTTATTGATATAATTCATAATTTCCGAAATTTATTTTTGCAAAGATAGCGAAAATATTTGGATGGTATGAATATTTTTCTATTTTTGCCAAAGATATTCATTGAAACTTAAACAAAAAACATGATATAGCCTATGGCCATCGCCCAAGCCAACAAGGAATTATCATGTTCCGACCAATAGAAAAGACAGAGTAACAGATTTTACATATACAGCATAAAAATATGTTTGATCTGTTATTCTGTCTTTTATTTATATCCCCGTCATTCGGAACATAATAAATGATGTCCCTACTTATGAGGAAGAACATGATAAATCATGTCCCTACGGGTGTATTACAGTTGTGCCTCAACGGCGGCCTCGACGGTCTTCATATCTTCCGTCGGCTCAAAACGGGCAACGACGGCACCATCGCGGTTGATGAGGAACTTCGTGAAGTTCCACTGGATATCGTCTTTCTTACGCGGCTCCGGATTCACCTTATTATATAGTTTCTCCATCACCTTAGCGAGTTTAGGCTCGTAAGTTCCGGTGACAGGTTTCTGACTCTTCAGCCAGGTATAGAGAGGCAACTCATCCTTTCCGTTGACCTCACTCTTCTTGAACTGAGGGAAGTCGGTACCGAACTTCAGCGTACAGAACTTCGTGATCTCCTCATCACTGCCTGGAGCCTGATGACCGAACTGGTCACAGGGAATATCGAGGATCTCGAAACCCTTATCCTTCAGACGGGCATACATGGCCTCCAACTCCTTATACTGGGGCGTAAAGCCACAACCCGTTGCGGTATTGACGATAAGCAATACCTTACCCTTATACTCTGAAAGGCTCACATCCTGGCCTTTCTTGTCTTTCAACGTGAAATCGTAAACTGTACTCATGTTTTTGTTGTTTATTATGTTACTACTATCTTGCTGTCCATAGGCGACGACGGCCACCAAGAGGAACAACCATGTGAAAATAATCTGTTTCATAAGCCCTTTTTGTTTTTGACACCACGAAGTTACAACAATATTCTGACACGACCAAATTATCCGTGAATATTTAACATTTTTGTAATGTTTACGAAAATAACAGATTAAACCTTTCCACGTCTTCATCGTCTAAATAACGGTTCAACCAAAAAAACAAATGAAGATGAAAAAAACATTGATGATGATGGCTGCCGCCGTGATGCTGCTCTCCGCACCGGCTGTCGCCAACAGTATGAACGGTCAAGCTTCTCAGGATAACAAGCAGCAGACCGCCAAGAAACAGAAGAAGGTAGACGGTGTCAGCACAGCCACTTATCATGAGGAGAACGCCGAGGCCAAGAAGCAGACCAAGGAAGTCAAGAAACCAGCTCCGGCTCCCAAGTCTAAAGCCAAGGCCAAGAAGGGCAAGAAAGCCAAGGGTAAGAAAAAACCGGCTCCGCGTAAGTAGGGACATGATTTATCATGGTCCGCAATGGTATGGACATGATTAACATGTTCCTCCACACAAAAAAATATCGGGAAAACTTTTCTTTTCCCGATATTTTTGTATCTTTGCAACTGTATTGACAGATAGAATATGGTGACAACAACAATGATTTTCCTGTTTCTGCTGAGCATCGGTGCCAGTTTCGTACAACGGACCACAGGCTTCGGTTTTGGCATCTTCATCATGACGGCACTGCCATTCCTTCTGCCGTCCTATGGTGAGGCGACAACCCTCTCTGGTCTTCTGGCCATGACGACCTCCGCCGTGGTGAGTTTCCGCATGCGTAGGCAGTTGCATGTCCGTCGGTTGTTGCCGATCCTACTGACATTCATGGTAGTCTCGGCAGCCGCCATCTTCTGCCTGAAACGGATGGATGACATTCTTCTGCGCCGTATCCTCGGTGTGGTCCTTATTCTGGTGAGCATCTATTTCGCCTTCTTCAGTCAGCGGATCAAAATTCCCGCCACAATTCCCACACAGCTCACGGCAGGAACACTGAGCGGTCTCATGGGAGGTTTCTTTGGTATGCAAGGTCCGCCCGCCGTACTCTATTTCGTTTCAGCATCAAAGGATAAGAATGAATATATGGCGTTGGCTCAGACCTATTTTCTCTGTGGCAATCTGCTAATGACGGCAGTCAGAGCATATAATGGCTTCCTGACGAAGGCCGTCGGCATCTCCTATCTCTACGGGCTCGGTGGGGTAGTGATCGGCATGAGTCTTGGCGCGTTCGTCTTCAAGCGTATCCCCAACAAGATCTTCCGCTATATCGTATACGCCTATATCGGCATCAGCGGCTGTCTCATCCTTTGGAGCGTCAGTTAGAAGTAAGAAGGTAAAAAATTAGAAAGGTAAAAAAGCAAAAACAATATATAACACAACAAATATGGAAATAGGACAGAAACTGCCGGAGAACCTGGGCATGGACCAGGACGGCAAAGAGGTTAAACTCAGCGATTTCAAGGGTAAGAAACTCGTACTCTACGTCTATCCCCGCGATATGACACCGGGTTGTACGAATGAGGCCTGTAACCTCCGTGATAATTATGAGCGGCTGCTGGCCCAGGGTTATGCCGTCGTCGGTGTGAGCATCCAGAATGCCGCAAGCCATCAGAAATTCATCGCAAAATATAACCTTCCTTTCCCGCTCATCGCCGATGTCGACAAGACCCTCGTCACAGAACTTGGTGCCTATGGTGAGAAGAAGATGTATGGTAAGGTCTCCATGGGAACTTTCCGTACCACCTTCGTCACGGACGAAAATGGTGTCATCACGGAGATCTACCGTCCCAAACAGATCAAGGTTAAAGAGCATGCTGAACAGATTCTAAAAGAGAAATAAGCAGATTCTAGAAGATAGAAAAATGATTTCGTTTGAAAGTGATTACAACAACGGTACACTGCCGGAAATTCTTCAGCAGTTTGTAGCAACCAACAACGAAAAGACGTCAGGCTACGGTTTCGATCCCCATTGTGACCGTGCAAAGGCCAAAATCCGCCAACTCATCGATATGCCCGAGGCTGAAATAGTTTTTCTCATCGGTGGCACACAGACGAATACGACGGTCATCGACTCACTGCTGCAAGGCTGCGAGGGTGTCATCTGTGCAGATACGGGACATATCAATGTCCATGAGTCCGGTGCCGTGGAGGCCTTCGGTCATAAGGTCATTGCACTGAAAGGGGAGGAGAGTAAATTGACGGCGAAGCAGATCGACGATTATATGAACGCCTTTCATGCCGACGAGACTTTTCCCCATATGGTCCAGCCGGGAATGGTATATATCACGGAACCCACGGAACTCGGAATGCTCTACAACCGTCAGGAACTGGCGGATATCTATGCCGCATGCCAGCGTCACGACTTGAAACTCTTCATCGACGGTGCCCGTCTGGGCTACGGAATGATGGCCGACGAGAATGATGTCGATATGAAATTCCTGGCACGGCATTGTGACGTGTTCTATATTGGTGGCACAAAAGTGGGAGCGATGTTCGGTGAGGCCGTTGTCTATACAAACACGCATGCACCTAAATATCTCTTCACCATCGTCAAACGTCATGGAGCTCTGTTGGCCAAAGGCCGCATGCTTGGAATCCAGTTTGAGACGCTCTTCACCGACAATCTTTACTTCAAGGTATCCCGTCATGCCATCGAGATGGCTCATGCCCTCCGTGACAAGTTCCAGCGCCATGGTTACCGTATGGGCATAGACAGTCCTACAAACCAGCAATTCGTCATCCTCAGTCGGGCACAGAAAGAGGCCTTGATGAAGTTGATCGCCTTTGAGGTATGGGCTCCGATACAGAATGGCAACATCCTCTGTCGTTTCGTCACGAGTTGGGCAACAACGGAGGACGACATCCAAGGGTTGGACAAGGCCTTGGAACAAATTATGATAAATAGAATATGTTGAAAGGTAATGATATTTCTAAATGGTTGCTCACGGGACTCGTCGGCATCCTTTCGATGCTGACAGTGTCCTGTACGGGCACGAGACTGACGTCGGCGGAGAAAGCACAGCTGAGCGTCAAGAGAGTAGAGAACGTAAAGAAAATGATTAATGACCGTCATTACTGCATCGATATCAATGAGATGCAGCCGATGGCTGGACCATCACGTCATCTCGACGATGGTTACTCTCTGGAAGTTCACGGCGATAGCATCATTTCTTATCTGCCGTATTTCGGTCGGGCATACAATGTGCCATACGGTGGTGGGAAAGGCTTGAACTTTACTGCTACAATTGGCCATTATACAATGACGGTACCGAAAGACGGAGAATATCTCATCAAAATGAACATTGACAATGGCGAGGACCAATTGACCTATCAGCTCGACATATTCACCAATGGCAAGAGTTACGTCTCCGTATGGGCCAAAGAGCGTGAACCCATTTCGTTTTATGGTGAATTAGTACAATAATGTCCGCATATCGTGGATTATCTCTCTCTGCGTGGCCGCAACAATGCGGCCACCAATAGATAAGGGGGAAGATGGTTATAACTATCTATTTATCATAATGTCGATTATAATATGATTTACAAGTTGATTTCCCCCAATGATGGCAGTTCCTTCCGCCTGGTTCATGCCAATGACAAGAAACAAAAGTTCCTTGTTTATCACCGTGCTCTGCTTATGGTAAATAGATTCCTTTCTGGTATTGGCTACGCTGTTCCTGATCGTATCTTCGATCCTGAGCGTTATCTTTTCGAGCTTCTCGTTTCTGCTTCTCACATTCCTCTAACTCTATGGTCTAAAGTTGACTATATTCTTGTTGATGACTTCACCCATAAATATTCTATTGTGTTCACTTCTAATTTTGATTAGTTATGTTAGATCGTAAAACTATTCTTGTCTGCCTTCTTAAAAGCGTTATTTACGCTTGTGGTGTTTTCCTCGCTGCTCTTGGTGTCAGTGCTTTGACTTCTTGTACTGTTACACATTCTATTGAAGGTTCTGGACATTCACGTATCATTTATGTTGATACTACTGATGTTAATCACTCTGGTTCTATTGTTTACCCTAAACATTGATTTATGTATCTATATCAAGTTAATTATACTGATCCAGATATTCAAGTTTTGAAGTCTGTTTCTTTCCGTGATTTGAATTATGCTTTTCAAATTTTTACGTTGTTTTATCATTGGAACTTCACTAATTTAAGTATGTTTGAGCTTTCTGAACACTGTGATCTTACTGATGTTGCACTTCAGTTTGCTCATTATCATACTATTGAAGTTACTAATCTTCCTATAGATAAGTAGTATGGATTTATCACGTTTTAGTTTGCCAGTTAATTGCGAACATCCAGTACGTATTTTTAATAGATATACTGGACGCTTTGAATACGTGCCTTGTGGTTCTTGTACGGCTTGCCGTCTCCGTGATGCAGGTAAACAAACTATGCGTGTTTCGTCTGAAATTAAAGAGCATCGTTATTCGGTGTTTTTTACTCTTACCTACAATAATAAATTTGTTCCTCGTGCTGAACTCTTTGAGGATTCTAACGGTGTTATCCAGTGCCGTCCTATTGGCCGTACTTCCGATATGTATGATCGCTTTCCTTTAAATTCTTGTGATAAGTATGGTGAATATTTGATTAAAGATGATACTTTTGTTCCTTTTATTGAACATGATCTTTCATCTGATCTTACTTTCGCTGTTGCTTGTAAACGTGATGTTCAGAATTTTATTAAGCGTCTCCGTTTCTTAATCTCCAAATCTTCTATTCCTGCTTATGAGCAAAAAATCAGATATTATATTTCGTGTGAATATGGTCCCAGGACCTTTCGTCCACATTACCACGGTATCTTGTTCTTCGATTCTCCGTTACTCTCGACTAAAATCACTGATTTTATCGTTTCTGCCTGGTCTGTCAAAATCAGAGTTGCAGGAAAAGGTCGTAACTGTTTTTCGTTTCAACCGTTTGCAGATCCTAACCTTACCAGAAATTATGTCAAATTCTGCGACAGTAACACAAGTTACTATGTTGCGGACTATGTTACTGGCAATGTTAATTTACCTTCGTTGTTACGATTCTCTATCTTCCGTCCGTTCCACATTCAGAGCAAAGATCCAGTTATCGGTTTGTTCAAAAATGATTCAGAAACGTTACTCTCGTCTATCTCCAGAGGAATTATTACTCATCTTGTTTCACGAACTGACAGTAAAAAAGGGATCACCTTGCTTTGTGATGTTCCTTTTACCAAAGATTCTGTTAATTCCGTCTGGCGCAAGTGTTACCGATATAGTGAGTTATCTTTTGATGCAAAACACTGCTTGTACTCTTTTTGTCTCTCGCACATTGAAGAATATGAAAATGAATTAAATTCTATTCTTAAATGTTTGAATATTAAGTATTCTCTTGCTTTGTCTAAAGGTATTGTTCCCTCTTTTCGTTCATGGTGTAAGGATCGTTATTCTGATTCTTATAATTCTTTGTTCGTTCATGATGTAACTAATACTTTTGGTTTTACTCGTTTCAATGTTGATGATGATTCCTCCTGGTATGCTTCTCTTCATTGTATGAAGGTTCTTCGTTTGGTTAACTTTAATAAGTTTATGCCTTTCGTTGATCCAGTTCATGTTTATATCTATCTGTTTGATAAGTATTTATATCTTTCAGCTCAATATCAACTTAAGCGTTTTTATGATTCGCAAAATGATTTTATTGATACATTTGGTCGGCGTTCCTTAGCTTGTTTTTATCCAGATCTTTTAAATGATCTTATCGGTTCTCGTAATTATCTTACGTCTCCTTTCTATCCTCTTGCACGTTTTATTTATGGTCGAGATTTGTTCACTGATAGCGGACGAATTAATTTGTATGATTATTCTAAAGATAATTATTACAAACTTTGGTTGAATACTAATTTTAAACGTTTCCAAGATAAGAATAAATCTAAAAAGATAAATAATACTTTAATTAATAATTGTCGTATTTTAAATTAGTTTATTATGGGAAAAGTTCCAGTTTTAAAACCTCAGAGCGTTAATCGCCCTCGCAGTGCTTTTGATCTTTCTCAGCGTCATCTGTTTTCTGCTCATGCAGGTATGTTATTACCTGTTCTTTCTCTTGATTTGATTCCTCATGATCATGTTAAGATTTCTGCACAAGACTTTATGCGCTGTTTGCCTTGTAATAGTACTGCGTTTCTTTCTATGCGTGGTGTTTATGAGTTTTATTTTGTTCCTTATTCTCAACTTTGGTCTCCTTTTGATCAGTTAGTTACTGGTATGCATGACTTCCGAACTGTACAATTATGGAACCGTTATAATTCTTATTCAAATTCTAAAGCACTTACTGTTCCTTCTGTTAAGCGTTCTTCTATTAATGCTTGGCTTGAAAAGAATCATTATAAGCTTCATGTTGTCGATTCTTCTGATATTGATGGTTCTACTTCTCATGCTTTTGGTGATCGTACTTTCAATCGTATAATGTCCCTTACTGGTACTGTTACTTCTGTTGACGATACTAAGAATACTGTTAATGTTACTTTTCCTTATGGTACTGCCGTTGATAACTCTGTTATTACTTCTAATAAAGGCACTTTAGTCTCTAATAATCATGAAGGTTTGACTGTTAAGTTTGATAAGCCCGTTATCACTGATACTGGTGGTCAAGTTAATCTTGATAATCCCGTTACTCTTGTTGACCATTCTACTTCTTCTTCCTCTTCTTCTGGTTCTTCTACTTCTGGATCTTCTACTTCTGGTTCTACTCGTCCAGATGGTACCAATTCGCAAGGTTATACCGGCTATAAGTCCTGGGGTTCTGGTCGTTCTTATAACAATCCTACTTCTTTTATAGCTCCTCATGATTCTGCTAAAGATGACCTTTGTGGTTTTTCAAAGTCTTATGATGCTGTTCGACTTCTTGATCTCCTTGGTTATGGTCGTTTCTTTCCTGATGGTTCTGGTGTTGGTCATTCCTCTGGTAGTGGTTATGTCGATTCTGAAGGTTGCCATCCTTTCGATAAAGATTGGATAACTCGTAATGATCGTTCTTACAATCCTTTTAGACTTCTTGCTTATCATAAGATTTATGAGGATCACTATCGTAATACTACTTATGAAGATTATGATCCTACTTACTTTAATATTGATGGTGATGTCGATACTGTTTCTACTCCTTTAGATCAGCTTCTTGAACTTCATTACCGTAACTGTAATTTGGATTTTCTTACTAATATCCGTCCTTCTTTTGTCTATGATGGTGTTAGTGAAAAGTCTCTTACAGATTATTTGAATATTGATGGCTCTAAGTTGGATCTTGATGGTACCACTGTAAAAGATACTTCTGGCTTCTCTATTATGTCTCTTCGTGCTGGTTATGCTCTTGAAAAGTTAGCTGCTCAAACTATGCTTGCAGGAAAAACTTATGCAGATCAGATCAAAGCTCACTTTGGTATTTCTGTTTCTGAAGGTCGTGATCATAAATGTACTTATATCGGTGGTTTTGACTCTAATTATGAGTTTAATGATGTTACTCAGTCTGTAGGTAACTTTGACTATGATAATTCTAAAACCCTTGGTTTTTCTGTTTCTAAAGGTCTTGGTTCTGGTTCTGGTTCTATTGAATTTGATGCTAAAGAGCATGGTGTTCTTATGTGTATCTATTCTTTGATACCTTCTTTCGGTTATGACTATAACCGTCTTGATCCTTTCAATAAAAAGTTTTCACGTGGTGATTACTTTGTACCTGAGTTTGAAAATCTTGGTTTGCAGGCTGTTACTGCCGATCAGCTTTATGACGGTGTTAATTCTGTTCTTGGTTATGGTCCCAGGTATAATGAATATAAGTCTGCTATTGATATTAATCATGGTCAATTTGCCAATGAACTTTCTTATTTCACTACTTCTAAAAGTCGTATCTTAAAAGAGCATCTTACTAAATTGGTTAACGGTGACACTGATTATGTTCTCCAAATTAAACTTGATTTGTTTAAGGTCTCCCCTACTCTTTTGGATTCAGTCTTTAATGTTTCTTATGATGGTTCTCAACAGTCTGATTGCGTTTACGGTGGTGTAAATTTCCAGATTGCTAAAGTATCTGATATGTCTGAAACTGGTTTACCTAATTATTAATTCTTTGTTATGTTTAGATCTTTCAATATTGATCCCGTTGTTAATCATGACCTTCGTGTTTTAAATAGTGAAGCACTTGAATTGCAGGATACTCTTTTTCCAGTTGATCCCGTTACTGGTTATCGCTTGCAAGCTACAACCCGTTTGTTGGATCCTGCTGTTTCTTCTAAAGAAAAGGAACTTATTATGTCTCAACTTGAAAAGATTCCTGCTTCTTCTCGCTCCCGTCTCTCTGATGATGAGCTTATTTCCTTGCTTCCTTCTCGCTATAATTCGACTAATACCGATATGGACAAGGTTCGAGATCTCATGACTCAGATTATTGACTCTATGAATAAGTCTGATTCTTCTAGTTCTGATGCTTCTGGTTCTGATGCTTCTGGATCTGACGCTTCTGGATCTGATGTTTAATTACTTAGGTGGATAAAAATTCATTTGTCCACCTTTGTATATTTATTCATCTTTTGTCCACCTTTGTTTCATTTTTGTCTACCTTTGTTTCATTTATTTATATTTATTCATTATGTTGCATATTTATTCTTTTGATCGTCCCCTTTTAGATCACCGTTGTAATGATTCTGTTGATTCTATAGGTTCTGGTTCTGGTGCTGCTCTTGCAGGTGCAGGTTCTTTCTTCTCTACTGTTGGTGGTCTTGTTGGAACCATTATGACCAATCATCAAAATGACAAACAGTTGTATCGTCAAGCTGCTGAAAATGCTGCTGCTCGTCGTTGGCAGGATCTTGAGTCTGACCCTGCTTATGTTCGTCAACGTTTAGAGAATGCAGGTTATAATCCTTATCTTGGTATGTCTTCTTCTTCACCTGCTGTTCCTTCTGCTTCTTCTGCTCCTATTGCATCTCAGTTTGATACAGGCTCTCAACTTGGTCAAGTTTTCCAGAATATTCCTTCTACTTTCGCTACTCTTTTGAACGCTTATTCTGGTGCTAAACTGAATGATTCTACTATTGATCTTAATCATTCAAATTCCGCTAAAGCTTGGCAGGAGTCTCTTAATTTAAACTACGACAATTGGCGCCAAAAGTTTCTTGATAATGCTAAAGATTCTTCTGGTAATACTGGTTTACAAAATCAAGTTATTTCTACTTCTGCTGCTGCTCGTGGTGCTGCTGCTGCTGCTGATTCTGCTGCTTTCGAAGCTCACAGAGCTAAAATCTTCCAGATGTTAGATGATGAACCATATGTTAATGATAAAGATGGTTATTCTTTGGTTAATGATAATGGTTCTCCCGTTACTAATTCTCAGGTGCGTTATTATGCTGATCGTGATTCTTTGGTTACCAATGTTCAGAAAATTTTATCTGATATAGGTGTTGCTAACGCTAATATTGATAATATTACTTGCGATTCTGAGATGAAGCGTTTAAATATTAAATGGTTGCCTAAAAAGTATAAGACTGAGATTGATAATATGATTCAGTCTCAACGTAATGATAATAGAGTTGCTGCTGCTACTGTTGGTAATCTTAATGCAGGTGCCGATTCTTCTCGTGCTTCTGCCGAAAATACTCGTGCTGACACTAAAACTAAAAACGCAACCCGTCCTTATGTTGTTAAAGATGCTCGTAATACCGCTTCTCTTCATGGTCAACAGTCTGTTACAGAACATAATCGTTCCAAAACAGAATATTGGCACTCTGTTTCTGCTAAAGCTCGTGGTGCTGCTGATTATCAACGTAACGCCTGGCGTTTTGGTCATGGTTTCTTTAATAAAGCTTTGATCCAATGGGACGGAACCACACATTTTATTAATCATTCTACTCTACTTGGTACACATTTTGGTATTTTTTCTAAAAAAAATCCGTCTGGTACTATTGTAGATCATTTTTAATTATTATCTTTGCAGTGTTATTCACTGCTTATGGTACGTTTATTTAAAATTCTCTTCGCCTTAGTTGGATCTTATTGGTTCGCTTTGGCTTGTATTGATCTTTTAGGACTTTTGTTCCTATGTCTTTATTTTTATGTAGGAGGTTAAACCTCCTACATTTTTTTTGTGCTTTTACATATTATCATTTTGAGTTTTCGAAAAATGATATAAGTCGTTCTGTGCGTGCGCTAATGAGCGTTAGCGAACCTCTAAAAATCTTGTATTTTCAGTTTCCGTTAGGCGCTTGCCTCCGCCAAGCGTCCCGCTCTTGTTTCACTATAGGAAAACTGACAGCACATTTAAAGTATAATTATTGTTAACAAAATATTGTTTTCTTGTTTTTTGTTTTTATCTTTGCGCTCGTATTTATCACAATGTCGATTCCGAAATAAAAGTGTATCTGAAAAATATAGCCTCAAGAATTAGATCATAATGACTGCATGGCCGCAACACAGCGGCCACCTTCATAGGAATTAAAGGGTTATTCTTTGATCTTATCAAGGAACAACAACAAACGGTTAGTGATGTTGACAGCACTGACGCCACTGTCGAAATCCAATGACAACATATTGAGTTGCGGGTACATGCGGTTGAGTTTTTTCTCAATACCTTTGGAGATCACCTGGTTAGCGATACATCCAAATGGCTGCAGACTCAGCACGTTGTTGATGCCGTCATGCAGATACCCGACGACATCTGCCGGTAACAGCCAGCCTTCGCCAAACTGCGCAGCAAGATTGACAATCGGTTCTGCGGCACGAGCGTCACTATAGATGTCCGAGAACGGCCGGAAATACCGGAAATGACTACAAATGGCGTTGATCTGTCGTATACGCCGTCCGATAACCATCTGATACAGAGCCCGTACTGCCATATTCGGCATATGCGAGCGCTTGAGTCCGAGGTCTTTCTGTACACCAACGTTGACAAATTCCTGGAGGAAGAACGGCGCCAGCAACGGCGGCACGACCTCTATACCTTTGGAAACGATATATTTCTCGAGGAACTGATGAGAGAAGGGATTGAATTTCAAGAAGATCTCCCCAACAATGCCAACTTTCGGATGCTCCTCATCGAGGACGGCACGGTCAAATTTCCGGGCCGTTTCATCGAGCAAATGAAGGATTTCTTTCGGTTTGTTATCAGCGATGAGACGGCAGCAACCCGTGAGGGCCTCATCACGCAAACGCCGGGCCAGTCCCGGTTGCCGTTCTCTCACCAGTGTGGCATAATACATCTCGTTAAGGGCATCCCCGAAGAGGATACTCACCACGGCAATACCCGTATATTTCTTCCAGTCAATGGAGAACTGGCTGCTGGCATGACCACCATCGGCAGCCACTGTCACACCGAGTGTGATAAGCGGGATGTCGCCGAATCCATTGGCGATCATAGCCCGTTTGATAAGTCCCACATAATTCGTGGCACGGCACTGTCCACCCGTCTGGCTCATGGCGACAGCAACATTCTTGAGGTCATAACGGCCACTGTGCAGGGCCTTGATAATATCGCCGACAATGAGCGTAGCAGGATAACAGACTTCATTGTTCGCGTTCTTCAGTCCGAGGTCAGCGCTCTCGCCGTCGGCCATCGGTAGTACCTCCACATCATAGCCCATGAGACGGAAGAGTGCCGGGAGCATCGGTGAGAGATAACTCGTGAGGAACGGAGCCAGGATCTTCTTGTGACGATCGGCAGCCGTGAAGGGCGGCAACTGAGGAAGGGCGGTGGAATGGGCTTTTTCCATAGGCTGTCCCTCTCCCACTCCGTCTTTACGCACTTCCCGATTCAACATATTTTTCTTATGTTCACGGAGACTCTCCACGAGGGAACGGACACGGAGCTTCAGACTACCGACATTGCTGACATCATCAATCTTCAGAAGTGTAAAAGGCTTACCGGCACGACGAAGAATGTCACGGTTCTCATCCTGGATGAAAGCATCAGGGCCACAGCCGAAACTCGTCATCTCCACGAAATGCACGTCAGGCCCCTCAGTGGCGACCCACTGTGCCGCCTTCATGATTCGGTTCATATAAGCCCACTGTTTGACGAGATAAGTTTCAGCCCCCGCAAGGTCCGGTGTCTCTCGCAGCAGATCTTCACTGATGACATTCACGCCGAGGTCTGCCACCATCTCCGACAGCTTATGCTGGATAAGTGGATCAGTATGATACGGACGTCCGGCAAGGAGGATTGTCAACCGTCCTTCTTGTCTGCTTTTCCTTAGAATATCCTTGCAGTGCTGCTTCAACAGACGGCCGTAAGAACGCTGAGCTTCAATGGCTACCGTCAGAGCCTTACGGGCCTCATGACGACTCACGCCGAGACTGTGAAGATAGGACGTGATCTGCCGTTCTAAGAGTTTCTCATCGGAGAAATTGATCACAGGACTGTCCATGGGTTTATGTAGGTTCATGGCACTCTTGATGACGTCGCTATAGCCTGAAACGATCGGACAGTTATAGCTGTTGATGGTATGCCGTGGGTCCTCCTGGCGCTCATAGACAACATACGGCATGAGGATACGGTCTACGGAAGCGTCGGCATCGAGGGCCATGATATGGGAGTGTACAAGTTTAGCAGGGAAACAGATATTATCTGCCATCACGGTACCCAGTGCCTGTTCATAATGGGAATAGGTCGACTCGGGAGAGAGGACGATGCGGAAGCCACAAGCTCTCAGGAGGGCATTCCAGAAGGGATAGTCCTCATAGATATTCAGGGCACGCGGAATACCGATGACGCCGCGATCCGCTGTCGCACCTTGAAGCGGACGGTCGAAGAGAAGATTATATTTATAGGTATAGACGTTCTCCCCTTTCAGCCGGCTCTTCCCGGCATTGTTGAATACCCGTTCACAACGGTTACCGGTAAAGAAGCGAGCCCCGTCGGCAAAGGTATAGCGTGTCACACGGCACTGGTTCTGACAACCATGACACTGGAGCTGACGGGTGGTATAGTTAGCCTGCGCGAGAAGATCGGCGATCGTCGAGGCATCGGCAGTGGTGACAGCGCCGGTAGCTTCCGTGGAATGATTGACTGTCATTTCCGCGGCGTGTAGGGCACAGCCTACGGCACCCATAAGTTCCGGATGACTGCTCCGGGCCACGGTGACGCCACTGAGACGTTCGAAAGCCCTTACGACGGCATCATTACGCATGGTACCACCCTGCACGACGACCCGACGGCCAAGAGCACGGGCATCGCGGAATTTCAATACCTTATAGAGACAGTTCTTAATGACACTATAAGCGATACCAGCGGAGATATCCGCCACGCCGGCACCCTCACGAAGCACCTGCTTTACTTTCGAGTTCATGAATACCGTACAGCGTGTACCGAGGTCACACGGAGCCTTCGACTCACAAGCCAGCCGTGCGAAGTCCTCCACCTTGTAGCCGAGGCTCGTAGCGAAGGTTTGAATAAACGTGCCACAACCTGAGGAACAAGCCTCATTGAGTTCCATACGTACGACAGCGCCATGATCGACAAAGATCGCCTTCATGTCCTGGCCACCAATATCGAGGATAAAAGACACGTCAGGCATCAGCTCCCTGGCAGCGCGGTAATGAGCCATCGTCTCGATCATGCCCCCGGAAAGGTGGAAGGCAGTATGGATGAGTTCCTCACCATACCCCGTAGAACAGCTACCGAGGATATGCAGGTCGGCACCGGCCTTGCTACTCTCCTCCTCCATGCGCTGCAGGGCCTTCCTGACGGCAAGGATAGGGTTGCCGAGGTTCATGCGGTAGTCGGAGAAGACCATCACGGGGTGTCCATCATCCATGCGGAGGGCCACGACCTTTGTCGTCGTCGATCCAGAGTCGATGCCGAGGAACACATCCTGACGTCCCTGGCGCAGCGGAGCCTCATTAATCTGGAAGCGAGCCTTGTCGGCTTTCCACCGGGCGTAGTCGTCCTCATCCGTGAAGAGCGGCGCGAGTTTACTGTGCCAGTGGGTCACCGTCGTTGTTGTCACGCGCTCGAGGAGAGCCGAGAGCTTTACGGCGTGGTCCTCTTTCCGGGCACGGAGAGCACAGCCCATGGCGGGGATGAGGTTACTATTAGGCGAGATGATAAAATCGCTGTCGGCGATATGGAGATAAGCAGAGAAAGCCTTACGGAGAGCGGGAAGGAAGGTCAGCGGACCACCGCAGAGGAGTATCGGCGGTGCGAACGTACATCCGTGCGAGAGTGTCGTCACCGTCTGTACAGCGATGGAATGGAAGATGCTTGCGGCGATATCACTCTCGGGGAGGTTACGGCTCATGAGGTTCTGGATATCCGTCTTGGCGAAGACGCCGCAGCGGGCAGCCATGGGATATACCGTCGTGGCCTTCATGGCAAGGTCATTCATCTCCTCGTTGCTGACTCCCATGAGCACAGCCATCTGGTCAATGAAGGCCCCCGTGCCACCGGCACAGTTACCGTTCATACGCAGTTCCGTGCGCTGTCCGTCGAAGAACACCACCTTCGCGTCCTCCCCACCGATGTCGATGAGTGCGCGGGCCTCGGGATGGAGCTGACGGGCATAGGTTGTGGCAGCGACAACTTCCTGCAGGAAAGCGGCCTGTAGCTGTTGGGCTGTCTGCATGCCTACAGATCCCGTGACACAGAGGCGTACGGGGATGTCGCCATATTGGCGGATGAGTTTATTGAGTTCACCCTCTAGCAGATGGGCCACCTGGGCCTGGTGCCGCTGATAGCTGTGATAGACCAGTTGATTGTCAGCCGTCATGAGCACCACCTTTGCTGTTGTGGAACCGACGTCGATACCTAAGGTATAGGTTTGTTCTTCTGTTACTTCTTCTTCCATCGCAATTCTCTTTCTCTATAAATCTTTTGCAAAAATAGTGATAAAAATAGAGAAAGAAAAAAATATAAAATTAAAAAAGTAAAAAATGATCAGAACTTTCTGTCCCTCTCTCGGAACATGATAAATCATTTCCTGAAAAAAGTCCTCCCCTTTCGGGGAGGGTTGGAAGAGGTCGTTTTTACTAATCCCATGAGACGGGTACATTCTTGAAGACCAAGGTACCCTCTTTGCCATAATCGACACAGATCTTGATCTTCATCACCGGGAAAGTCTTAGCGGCAGCTTTACGGACGTTCTTGAAATGCTGTCCCTTATCGCCCAGATCGATCTTCACAAAGACACCTTCTGTCACGGGAACGGAATAAAGGGTGTTGTCGCCCATGTAACTGTTGCCTTCCTCGTCGAACGCGATTGTCCGTGAACCACCATCGATATAGTTGAGGGTCTCAACATACTCATTCATCTTGATCTTCAATACCACACCGACGTCTCCGAAGTTAACGGACTTGCTATGACCATAGACACCGACGAGTTCGACATCCATGATATTGCTCAGTGGATTGGTCAGCGTGCCACCGCCAACGAGTGGGATCGTCTTCCCGACCGGCTGGTCATCGGATGTAGCTGTTGAGGAAGTTGTGCTGTTCGTTGTTGTCGAGGAGGTCACGGTCTCCAGGGCTTTCTTCGCTTTCTTCAGCAAGCCACCAAGTCCCTGAGCCTGCATCGGCATGGCCATTGCCGCCAGAATCATCATGGCAAGGAGGCGGAAAATTCTTGTCTTCATAGTTGTTCTTTGTTTATAGGTGAATCATTTATTTTTCTCGCTCCAAAGATAGTGATAAAGCATAAAAGGACACTGTCAATGCGTAAAGTTTGACCGAGTGAAAGAGAATTATTGACGGGATGAATAATATTTTATGAATTGAATGTTTTGAAATCTGATTTCTTTTGACTATCTTTGCAAAAGAAGAAACAAACCGATCAACGATTATCTTATGGATGCAGAACTGAGCACACGACTGAATGATTTCTCTTGCGGACTGTTCTTTATGTTTCAGCTCGTAGGAACTATCGCGCTGTTTTCCAAAGGACGTCAGCACCGACTGCAGCGGTCAGCATTCTTTTTCATGCTTTATCTTCTGACTATCAGTTCCTTCGAGTTCTACGTCTTCTTCATTCACAACATCCTCGGTGAAGAGATGCGTAGCGTTACGGATCTGTTGCAAGTGACAGTAGTGCCTTTGGCCCTGCTCTTCCTCTACAGACTGACGCATAGTCACTCCATGCCTATTCTTCCGGCAGCACTCAATATTTTTCCTTATCTTTTGGCTCTGACAGTCTATACGATCAAGCCTCAGCCCTGGATTTATGAACTGACGATGCAGGTAGCACTCATTCATTCAGTGGCGATCATTGGATATGGCTCTATTGCCGTACGACGTTTTAATCAACGCCTGTTGCAGAATTTCTCTTCTGAGGGACGGCTGTCCCTCCATTGGCTATGGCTCTTCCTTTTTCTGTATGTTCTCCTAGGCATCGTATGGTTTATGGCGACAAAGGTCTATTCACCGCTGATGTCCTCTGTCTATAACATTCTCTGCAGTATCATCCTCGCTCTGCTCTGCTATTTCGTCTATCGTCAGGAGGATATGTTGGAAATGCTACATAGTGAGAAAGATGAACCGGTTATCGAGGAACAGGAAGAAGCGAAAGACTCTGCCTTGGAAGAGGCTGAGATGGATTTCCATTTCAGTGACCGTTTCGAGGATATTTTCCGTGATCAAGAGCTTTATCTTCATCCCACGCTGAATATCAATGATGTCGCACGGGCGATGGGTACAAACCGAACGTATATCTCTTTGTATCTTAACCGTCGGCTGCACACAACCTTTTATGATTATGTCAACCGTTGGAGAGTGGAGAAAGCCGAGCAACTGTTGCGCTCTACCGATCTCCCTCTCTCCGATATCTCTCTCCAGTCCGGTTTTAACTCCATGAGTAGTTTTCATCGTCATTTCCAGCGAATCACAGGGATGACGGCGACGGAATACAGAAAAAGGAAAGAAGTAAAAAAGTAAAGGACGTTTTCCATTTGTTTTGCATCGCCATAGACCTTTTTCTTACATTTTCTTTGTACCTTTGCACCCGAAAACGAAAAAGATTGTAAGATGTTACTGAAATTTTTTCTGACTTGTAATAAGATCGGAGCCTTCACCCTCGGTGGCGGCTACGCGATGATCCCCATCATGCAGGAGGAGTTCGTCGACAAGAACCACTGGCTGGGGAAGGAGGAGTTCATGGACGTGATGGTCGTGGCACAGACCACACCGGGCATTTTCTCCATCGATATGGCCAGTCATATCGGCTATAAGCTCCGTGGCGTCTGGGGCGGTATCGTCGGGGCCCTGGGCATTGCCCTGCCGTCGATCATTGCCATTCTCATCATCGCCATTTTTTTCCGCCATTTCAAGGATAATCCCTGGGTGGAACGGTTCTTCAAGGGTGTCCGTCCCGCCGTCGTGGCTCTCATCGCCGCCCCGTGTTTCAAGATGGCGCAGACGGCGCATATCTCCTGGCGCAACATCTGGATCGTCATCGTCAGTTGTCTGCTGATCTGGCTGCTGAAGGTCAACCCCGTGTGGATCATCATCATCACGGGCACCGCGGGATACCTCTACGGAAAAATAATGAGAAGTAAAAAAGTAAAGAAGTAAAACTACCATAGGGACTTGATTCATCATGTTCCGAACGTAGGTACTTGATGCATCATGTTCCGAAAAAAGATATGATATTATGATATTTCTCCAATTATTCTATGTCTTCAGCAAGATCGGCATTTTCAACTTCGGTGGTGGCTATGCCATGCTGTCGCTGATCTATGGTGAGGTGGTGACGCATTACCACTGGCTCACGAGTGCCGAGTTCACCGATATCGTCGCCATCAGTCAGTCAACGCCGGGACCTATCGGCATCAATGCCGCCACCTATTGCGGCTATACCGCCGTCATCAATGCCGGTTATCCCGTATGGGCGGCCTGTCTGGCATCCGTCATGGCCTCATTGTCGATCATGTGGCTGCCGTTCATCCTGATGATCGCCATCAGCCGTTATCTCCTCAAGCACCGTGACGCCCCATTCATCCAGGACATCTTCACGCCGCTGCGCCCCGCCATTATCGGTCTCATCGCCGCCGCGGCCCTGTTGTTGATGAATAAGGACAACTTTGGCTCACCGACAGACAATCTGCCGATGTTCATCCTAAGTATCGTGATCTTCCTCGCCGCCTTCGCCGCCGTCCGATTCAAGAAGGTCAACCCCATCCTTGTCATGCTCGTCTGCGGCATCATCGGTTTAATCGTATATTAATATGCAAAATAATCACACTTATTTGTCGCTCATCGGGAAGATCGTTGCCATGGGCGTCATGTCGTTCTGTGGCGTCGTCAGTGAGACGGCCATGAACGTCACATTCCCTACACTGATGAGGGAATTCTCCATCACGACGGATACTGTACAGTGGGTCACGACGGGCTATCTGCTCATCCTCTCCCTTGTCATCACCCTTTCCTCTTATCTAAAACGAAACTTCACGCAGCGCACGCTCTTCTTCACGGCTATCGGCTCCTTCATCACAGCCACGGCACTGTGCTCTTGGTCACCCTGTTTCGGTGTACTCATCGGCGGACGTATGCTCCAGGGTATCGGTACGGGTATCGCCCTGCCGCTGATGTTCAATATCGTTATGGAGGAGTCACCACGTGAGAAGCTCGGTCTGTTCATGGGTATCGCCACGCTCATCACGGCCATGGCACCGGCAGTGGGTCCTGTCTTCGGCGGCTTCGTCGTGGAATATCTTGGCTGGCGTGACATTTTCCTCATCCTCCTCATTCCCCTCGTCCTCTCCCTTCTCATCGGCGCACGACTGTTTCATCCGTCGAAGATCGGTGCCAGATCCCATTTCCATGTCCTTGACTATCTCCTGATCATCATCGGCTATTCCGCCTTCATCATCGCCATGGTCAACGCCTCACATGCGGGATGGCTGAGCGTTACGGTCATCACACTGCTCATCCTCGCTATCGCCGCCATGCTGCTCTTCGACCGGCGGTCACGCCGTGAGCCCTCTCCCCTGCTCCGCTTTGAGATTTTCCGTCACAGCTCCTTCGTATGCTGTCTCTCCGCGATCCTCGTCATCCAGTTCGCCACCCTGGCCATCGGCTATGCCATACCAAACTACTCCCAGCTCGTCAACCACACGGGCGCCTTCGTGGCCGGTTGTCTCCTCGTGCCGGGGTGTATTCTCGGTGCCGTCCTCGCCGTCGTCGGTGGTACGATCTACGACAAACTCGGGCCACGGATACCAATCATCACGGGAATGAGCTGTCTTTTGCTATCCATGATTCTCTTCGCCATTTACGGCCGACAGCTCACGACCATGCAGTTCTACCTATTTTATATAGTATATACGTTAGGCCAGGGACTCAGCGTGGGCAACATGCTCACCTATAGCCTCTCCACACTCCCGAAGGACCTCGCCCCCGACGGCAACGCCCTCATCAACAGTCTGCAACAGCTATCGGGAGCCGCCGGCACGGCCGTCGCCGCCACCTTCGTAGCCTCCGCCCAGGCTGCCCTTCCCTCGGATATTGCCACGGCTACGGCCCAGGGCACCTGTTACACCTTCTTCCTCCTCGTCATGATGATCTTCCTCGCCCTCGTAGCCGCCACCCATGCAGTTAAATCGTGATTATAAATTCCCACAAAAAAACTATAAACAAATTATAAATTTTCCGGGACTTTGATGGCCGTTTGCCAAGAAAAGCGTATCTTTGCAGAAATATAGTTTGATTAGCAAACACAGTTCTGAACGAAATGAAAAAAATCAAAAAGCTCATTGCCTGGGCATGGGACAAGGCAAAACGGTTCTGGCCCTGGTATAAATCTCTCTATCGCGGCAAGCCGTGGTGGAAGAAGACAGGCATCGCCATTGCCTCTGTCATTGTGGCTTTCTTCCTCTATCTGGGGGCTGTAGACATCAACTTCCTCTGGCTCTTCGGTAAGAGTCCAGGCTATTTTTCCGGTATCCTCGACCCCGGTGTCCATGAGGCTTCCGAGATATACAGTGCCGACGGCGTCCTCATCGGTAAATATTTCGACGAGAACCGCTCGCCGGTGAAATATGAGGAGATCAACCCCGACTTCTTCCACGCCCTCATCGATACCGAGGATGAGCGTTACTATAAGCGTCCGCGCGGTATGGCCGTCGACTTCGTCGGTATCTTCAGTGCCATGAAGGATGCTATCCTTCACCATGACGGCCGTGGTGCCTCCACCATCTCCCAGCAGTTGGCGAAGAATATGTTCCGCGTCCGTTCGCAGTATTCCACGGGTCTGCTTGGACATGTCCCCGGACTGAAGATCCTCATCGTCAAGAGTAAGGAGTGGATCATCGCCACAAAACTTGAGACGGTATACAACAAGAAAGAAATTCTGACGATGTATGCCAACACCGTCGACTTCGGTAATAACGCCTACGGCATCAAGACCGCTGCCAAGACCTATTTCAACACCACTCCGAAGGACCTCACGACCGAGCAGGCCGCCGTCCTCGTGGGTATGCTCAAGGCAACGAGCTATTATAACCCGAAGACGAACCCGAAGAACAGTCTCCGCCGTCGTAACACCGTACTTAATAATATGGTGACCCACGGTGACCTCACGCGCGCCGCCTGCGACTCTATCTCCCAAATTCCTATCAAGCTCGACTTCAAGGTAGAGGAGAATTATGACGGACAGGCCAAATACTTCCGTGAGGCCGTCGCCGCATACCTCAAGGACTGGTGTGATGAGAACGGCATGGATCTCTATGCCAGTGGTCTGAAGATTTATACGACCATCGACACGAGAATGCAGAAATATGCCGAGGAGGCTGCCAAACAACAGATGAAGGATGTGCAGCGCCTCTTCAATGACCACTGGTCCATCCACCGTGACGAGGTCGGCAAGGGCAACTGGCTAGGACAGGAGCCGTGGATCGACGAGAACGGTCAGGTCATCCCCGACTTCATCCTTCAGGTCGCCCAGCGCCAGCCGTTCTACAAGGCCTTGCTGGCCCGCTTCCCGAATCAGCCCGACTCCATCAACTACTACTACCGGGAGTGGAAACATCCCGTGAAGGTATTCGACTACGACAAGGGTGAGGTGACGAAGATCATGACATCGGAAGACTCCATCAAATATATGACAACCTTCATGCACTGCGCTATGGTGGCCATGGAGCCGCAGAGCGGACAGGTGAAGGCATGGGTCGGTGATATCGACTTCAACCACTGGAAATATGACAAGGCCACGGCTATGCGTCAGCCTGGCTCCACCTTCAAACTCTTCGTCTATACCGAGGCGATGAACCAGGGTCTCACTCCCTGCGACAAGCGCCGCGACGAGTATATCTCCATGCAGGTATACGACAAGAAGAAACATGAGATGGTCACATGGACGCCGGGTAATGCCAGCGGCACGTTCTCCGGTGACTCCATGCCTCTGAAGAGCGCCTTCGCCAAGAGTATCAACTCCGTCGCCGTTCGTCTCGGTCAGGAGGTCGGTATCAAGCGTATCATCGCTACGGCCCAGGCCATGGGTATCACGAGTCCTCTCGACGATGAGCCGTCACTGGCCCTCGGTTCCTCCGATGTCAACCTCCTCGAACTCGTCAACGGCTACTGCACCGTGGCAGACTACGGCCGCCACCACGCTCCCGTCCTCGTGACGAAGATCGTGGACCACGACGGTAATGTCGTCTATGAGGGTCCGAAGGATGACAACCAAGTAATCCCCGCGAAGAGTGCCCTCCTCATGCAGCAGATGCTCAAGGGCGACCTCACGGAACCCGGTGGTACGGGAGCCGGTCTCCTCGGCTTCGTCGGCAATGTCCATGATACTGATTTCGGTGGTAAGACGGGTACGTCCAACAACCACTCCGACGCGTGGTTCATGGCCGTATCGCCGAATCTCGTCGTCGGTGCCTGGGTCGGTGGTGAATACCGAAGTATACACTTCCGTACGGGTGCCCTCGGACAAGGATCCCGAACGGCACTGCCGATCTGTGGTCTCTTCCTGCAGAAACTTATGGCGGATCCGCGCTTCAAGCAGTATCACGCTAAATGGAGAATGCCGGGTGCCGATGATGACATCACGAAAGATATGTATGAGTGTGCCAGCTATGCGCCGAAGCCGAAAGTACAGACGACTTCGCACAGAGACTCCACGCAGAATATCGACTATGACGACATCGACTTCGACGATGAGGATAATCCCGATATCGAACGGCCGACAGACGACAACTCTCCGCAGGCCGGACAGGTAGGATCATCCTCCAGTTCCTCCACGTCCTCCAGCAGCAGCTCTTCCGCCGCACCGGAGAAGAAGAAGAAACACCATCCAACGGAACAGACCGTCAATTTCGATAATCTCTAATGATTTTCCTTTAGTAGGTGGCCGCTATGTTGCAGCCACGCACCCACAATCAATGATTCAGTGTGGCTGCGTGGCCGCTACATGGCGGCCACCTACTTTTACTTCTTAATATATACTTTTAGGATGTCTTTTTCCCGCTTCTATACCCTGCCCTTGATGGCCGTGGCCGTTATACTGCTCTTCATCATGAACCTGCTCATCGGCTCCGTCTCCATCCCCGCGGCAGATATCCTCCATATCCTCTGCGGCGGTGAGGGAACGAACCCATCATGGCAGTATATCATCCTCGAGAGCCGACTGCCGCAGGCGCTGACGGCACTCCTCGCCGGCAGTGCCCTCGCCGTGAGCGGACTGATGCTACAGACGGCCTTCGCCAATGCCCTCGCCGGTCCTGATGTCTTCGGCATCAACAGTGGCGCGGGAGTCGGCGTGGCCCTCGTCATGCTCGGCATGGGAGGTGGCGCTGCTGCCACGGGAGGATATGCCGCCATCATCGCCGCCGCCTTCGCCGGAGCCATGGTCGTGACGGTCATCATCTTCGCCGTTTCCACGATTGTCAGGGATCATGTCATGCTGCTCATCATCGGACTCATGACGGGATATCTCGCGGGGAGTATTATATCCTTGCTCAACTATTTTGCTACGGAGACCGGCGTGAAAAGTTATATGCTCTGGGGAATGGGAAACTTCGGAGGGGTTTCTCTCGATGACATGCCACTCTTCGCTTCCCTGATCATCATCCTGCTGGCACTGGCCATGCTCCTCGTCAAGCCCCTCAACACATTGCTCCTCGGCACGGGATATGCACGTAGCCTCGGCATCCATATCCGCAAAGTCCGGGGACAACTGTTACTGCTCACAGGACTCCTCACGGCGGTCGTCACAGCATTCTGCGGACCTATCGCCTTTATCGGACTCGCCGTCCCGCATATCGCACGACTCATCACGCAAACCGACGATCACCGTCTCCTGATACCGATGACAGCGCTCAGTGGCAGCACTCTCGCCCTCCTCTGTCTGCTCATCACCGTCCTTCCCTCCGATGGCACGATTATCCCCCTCAATGCCGTCACCCCTCTCTTCGGTGCCCCCGTGATTATCTACGTCATTCTAAAAAAGTAAAGGGTAGAAACGTGATGTTCCTGCCCCTTCTTAATCCTTTACTTCTAATTGGTTTTAATCTTGTTTTTATAGGTTTTCTTCTTAAACAACACACCCACGTGTATCATTTTTGTTTTTCATGTTTTCGTAAAATAACAACTCCGCCATATGTGGGTGCGTGGCCGCAACATGGCGGCCACCTACACATTGGCAGAAAAATGGCGGCCACCTACTCCAGTTTCGAGTCTTTCATCAACTTCGGACAGATGTCATTGAAAGGACACTTCGCACACTGGGGATGGAGACTCTTGCAGACATAACGGCCATGGAGCAGGAGCCAGTGGTGAGCCTTCGGGATCACATCCTTGGGGATATGCTTCTCCAAATAAGCCTCCACTTTCTGCGGCGTATTGGCATCATGAGGCACAAGGCCCAAACGGTGACTGACACGGTAGACATGGGTGTCGACGGCCATCGTAGGACGACCGAGCCACACCGCCTGCAAGACATTGGCAGTCTTACGGCCCACACCGGGAAGTTTGACAAGTTCCTTCGGGTCCGTAGGCACCTCCCCACCATAATCACTGACGAGCATACGACTCATGGCCGCCAAATGAGCGGCCTTCGCATGGGGATAGCTCACGCTGCGGATCAGCTCGAAGAGATCATCCTCACTGGCCTGTGCCATCCTGCGGGCATCGGGATAGCGGGCGAAGAGTGCCGGCGTGACGGCATTGATACGCTTGTCGGTACACTGGGCACTGAGAAGGGTGGACACTAAAAGTTGAAAGGCGCTGCCAAAATGCAACTCCGTGGTTACATTTGGCTGCGCCTTTTCAAAATAGTCCAATATATAACGATATCGGTCCTGACGATTCATTGTTTATCTCTTTTTAGGGCGCCCACAAGGGGTGCCCCTACGTCGGGTATTACTTCTTGGCATCGCCGACATGGCCCGTGTAAGCCTTGTTCAGACCGGCAATGACTTCATTGGTGATATCGTAACCCTTGTCACAGTACAGCAGATTGTCACCACTCTTGCTGAAGATGATGCTGTACTTCTTATCCTTGTTGTAGGCCTTCAGATAATGAGCGATGGAGTCGTGCAGGGCCTTGTTATACTTGTCCTGCTCGGCCTGGAACTCATTACCCAGACGCTGCTGCAGAGCCTGGAGATCAGCCTGCTGACGCTGCAGACCGGCCTGGATAGCCTGCGCCTGATCCTGCGTGTAGGCATTCTGCTGTGCCTTCTGCTGGAAGTTGGCAGCGGCAGCCTGAAGGGCCTGAGCCTTGGCATTGAGGGTCTTCTGGATGTTCATACTCTTCTTCTGCAACAGATCAGAATACTCCTTGGCAAAGGTGTACTGCGTCATGATGGAGTCAACCTCCACATAAGCGATCTTCAATGTTGACGGTGCCTTGGCCGTCTCACTGGCAGACTCTACCTGAGGCTGGCTCTTGTTGCAGGATGTCATGGCCAGCGCAGCAACGGCTGCCACGGCCATCATAATCATGTTCTTCTTCATTGTATATTTCTGTTTTTTTTACTTCATAACTGACGGAACATGATGAATCATGTCCCTACGTTTACTTCTTTAGTTTTCTACGCTTCTCCTCTGGCCTCTCTGTCCTGATCAAGGACACAGTGGATGCCGAGCTTTCGCAGGGCAGGATTGTCGTGTACATGCTGCGAGGAGAACTTCCC
Source organism: Prevotellaceae bacterium (assembly GCA_029226205.1). Lineage (GTDB taxonomy): Bacteria > Bacteroidota > Bacteroidia > Bacteroidales > Bacteroidaceae > Prevotella. The sequence goes on along the minus strand of JAQXXT010000079.1, from coordinate 30,910 downwards.
GTTCTTCCTCACGATCACTTTTATGGATAATAATGCAAAAGATATAGCAATTATTAACACAGTGAAGAGCAGAGTTTTCATCATTTTTCGTAATTTTGCAATGTGCTGAATATAAATTCAAGCGCAAAGGTACTATATTTCGATTAAAACACCAAATAAAATAACATAATTAAATGAACAAAAGTGATTTGAAACCGGCACGCGTTTTTGAGCAGTTCGCCAAAATCAATGCCATCCCCCGTCCTTCCAAGCACGAGGAGAAAATGATCGAGTATCTGAGCAACTTCGGAAAAGAGCACGGATTGGAGACCCATGTCGACGAGACTGGTAACGTCCTCATCCGCAAACCGGCCACGAAAGGCTATGAGAACTACCCCACCATCATCCTGCAGAGCCATATGGATATGGTATGCGATAAACTCGTGGATGTCGACTTCGACTTCTCCAAGGATGCCATCCAGACCTATATCGACGGTGACTGGCTTACCGCCAAGGGAACGACCCTCGGTGCCGACGACGGTATCGGCGATGCCATCGAACTGGCTATCCTTGAGAGCGACGACATCGAGCACGGTCCTCTGGAGTGCGTCTTCACACGCGATGAGGAGACACAGCTCTCCGGCGCTGAAGGTATGAAGCCGGGCTTCATGACGGGTAAATACCTCATCAACCTCGACTCCGAGGAAGAGGGACAGATCTTCATCTCCTGCGCCGGCGGTATGGGTACGGAGGCTACCTTCCATTTCTCCCGTGAGGAGGCCCCGAAGGATTACTTCTTCTTCGAGGGCAGCATCAAGGGCCTCAAGGGCGGTCATAGCGGCGACGACATCAACAAGAAGCGCGCCAACGCCATCAAGGTCCTCGGCCGTTTCCTCTACAACGAGAATGAGAAGTTCGGCGTACGCCTCGTCAGCTGGAACAGTGGTAAGATGCACAATGCCATCCCCCGTGACGGCAAGATCGTCTTCGCCGTCAGCAACGACAAGAAAGAAGAGGTGAAAGCCGACTGGAACCAGTTTGCCGCCCAGGTGGAGGATGAGTTCCATGTCACCGATACGACGATGCAGTGGAACCTCGTCAGCGCTGACCGCCAGCCCGTCGTTCCCGAGGCTGTCTCCACGAATCTCTTCCGTGCCGTCCAGGCCGTCGACAACGGTGTCTTCGCCATGTGCCAGGATGAGGAACTCGCCTGGCTCGTAGAGACCTCGAGCAATATCGCCAGCATCAAGACGGAAGACGATCAGATCGTCATCGTCTCCTCTCAGCGCTCCAACGTGAAGAGCAACCTCCTCAACGAGGCCAACAGCATCAAGGCCGCCTTCCAGCTCGCCGGTGCCGAGGTGAAGCAAGGTGACGGCTATCCCGCATGGAAGACCGATGCCAACAGTCCCATCGTACAGACGGCTGTGGAGGCTTACAAGGAGCTCTTCCACAAGGAGCCGAAGGTCCTCGGTATCCATGCCGGTCTGGAGTGTGGTCTCTTCTCCGAGAAATATCCTGATATCGATATGGTCAGCTTCGGTCCTACCCTCCGTCATGTCCATACCCCGGATGAGAAACTCCTCATTCCTACCGTACAGATGGTATGGGATCACCTCCTGCTGATCCTCAAGAAACTCAGCAAGTAAAGAGCCCCGCCCCCTCCTCCAAAAGGAGGGGGGGTAGCATGATCGCCTTATCATGGTGAATATATGATGAATATCAAAGAAGGAAAAATGCCCTTTATGGGCTTCAAGACCTATTACCGCATCGTCGGGGATGACCAGGGGCAGGCTCCCCTGCTCCTCATCCACGGCGGGCCGGGGTCTACACATAACTATTTCGAAGTCCTCGACGACCTTGCCACCTCGCTGAACCGGCAGATCATCTCCTACGACCAGATCGGCTGCGGAGAGAGTTACGTCGACGGACATCCCGAGCTGTGGAAACTCCATACCTGGAAGAAAGAGCTGAAGGCTCTGCGACAGTTCCTCCACCTCGATCATGTCCACCTCCTCGGACAGTCCTGGGGCGGCATGCTCATCATTGCCTATCTCATCGACGAACAGCCGAAGGGCATCGACTCCGTCATCCTCTCGTCCACGCTCCCGTCAAGCTATCTGTGGAGCCACGAACAGCAACGGCTCATCCGTTTCATGCCCGAAGACGAACAGCAGGCCATCGCTGAAGCCGTACGAACGGGAAACTTCAATGATCCTGCCTATCTGCGTGCTAATGAACATTATACGATTCTTCATGCCGGCGAGATCACGCCCGACAGTCCGGAGTGTTTCCGACGGAAGAAACGTTTCGGCACAGAGAGCTATCTCACGGCCTGGGGACCCAATGAATATACGCCTACAGGAACACTGAAAAACTTCGACTATACTGCCCACCTCCACGAGATCACGCAACCGACCCTCATCATCAATGGCACGAATGACGAGTGCACGCCCCTCATCGCCAAGACCATGTTCGACCGTATCCCCCGGGCACGGTGGGAACTCCTCGATGGTGTCCGTCACATGACATTCATCGACCAGACGGAACTTTACAAGCTCCTGCTCCAAGAGTGGTTATAACCTAGGCATTTAGGGCACCCACAAGGGGATGCCCCTACCTCAAAAAAGAAATTTATGACGCCATCCGAAATCATGCAACTCGTCACCGGAATGAAAGGATATATCGGTGATGTCACGAAAATCCCATTTGATCGTGTGCAGCACGGCCGTGACCTCGTATGGGAATACAACCGTACGCGACCGTCTGACACCCGGCGGCAACAGGAGCTGCTGCGGCAGATCCTCGGCACCTATAATGAGAAGGTGATCATACAACCCGGTATCGCCTTCGACTATGGCTTCAACACCCATTTCCGCGGCTCCGCCTTCCTGAACTTCGGCGTGACAATCCTCGACACGAGTCCCGTGATCATCGGCGACCACTGCTTCATCGCCCCGCAGGTCACGCTGAGCTGCGCCTCCCATCCCATCGATGCCGAACAAAGGGCCGAAGGTATCGAGCTCTCCCAGCCGATCAACATCGGCGATGACGTATGGATCGGTGCCAACGCCACGATATGCGGCGGCGTACATGTCGGCGACGGAGTCGTCATCGGTGCCGGTGCCGTCGTCCTCCATGACATCCCCTCCCATACCGTCGTCGCCGGTGTCCCCGCCCGTAAGATCAGAGACATCACCCCCGATGCCCGCATACCGGAACAAAATATAGAATTCTGATATGTTAATTATCCGTAAATAATACATCATCTTAACAGGTATCTTCCTCTGTCATAAAAATATTTTGTAATTTTGCAGCCGATTTAGTCCGTTCGGGCTCGAGGAAGTACTGGTCAAGGACCGGTCGCCTGGCGGAGAAACCCGTTTAAATATCAGTTAATGTACGCAATTGTAGAAATTAACGGTCAGCAGTTCAAGGCAGAACAGGGCAAGAAGCTCTTCGTTCATCACATCAAGGATGCTGAAGCTGGTAAGACTGTTGAGTTCGACAAGGTACTGCTCGTAGACAACGATGGAGCAGTCACTGTCGGTGCACCCACAGTAGATGGTGCAAAAGTAGTAGTAGAAGTTGTGAACCCCCTCGTCAAGGGTGACAAGGTGATCGTCTTCAAGATGAAGCGCCGCAAGGACTATCGCAAGAAGAATGGTCATCGTGCACAGTTCACACAGGTAGAAGTTAAACAAGTAATCGCTTAAAATCGGAGGAACAAATTATGGCACATAAGAAAGGTGTAGGTAGTTCTAAGAACGGTCGTGAGTCCGCTTCCAAGAGATTAGGCGTCAAGATCTGGGGTGGCCAGACCATCACTGCCGGCAATATCATCGTCCGTCAGCGTGGTAACAAGCACTATCCCGGCCAGAATGTAGCACAGGGCAAGGATGATACCCTTTACGCTCTTACCGACGGTGTGGTATACTTCCACAAGGGTAAGTACGACAAGAGTACGGTCAGTGTGCTCACTCCGGAGGCTTACGCTGAGAAAACGAAGAAGCCTCAGGCCTAACGTACAATAAAATCAAACTTATTCCAAACAAACATAGAGCCTGCTCATGGGAGCAGGCTTCTTTCGTTTTCAGGCAATCCATGAAAGGCGATCCATGATCAATCATGTTCTTACAAAAAACCATGAGAAATATTTTGTCGTTTCCCGAGGATTTTGTATATTTGCACCGGACTCCAATAAAAAATAAACGTTTATGAAGAAAATATTTACTTTGATGTTCTTGGGTCTCGTCCTCCTTGCCGTCCCCACCTCCTCTCACGCCGAGGAAGCCGTGGAGATTGCTGAACAGTTTGACCAGAACGTGACAATCCAGGTAATCGGCAACAGTCTTCGTATCGCCGGTGGCAACGGACAGATGCTGCAGATCTATAATGTTGCCGGTGTCTGCGTCTACTCCCTCCGTGTCGACGGCAATGACCGCCGCTATGACCTCAACCTGCGTAAGGGCTGCTACATCGTGAAGGTAGGCCGTACCGTACGCAAGATCGCCCTCGGCTAATATTCTTTTTGGGAGCGAGCATATTTCATTGGAACGTAAGGACTTTGAGCAATTCATAGTTTAAAAAGAAAACCAAAAAAAACATGATAAAAACCAAAATATATTTTCAAAACTACCCGCTTGCGCGGGAGAGATCTTAAGGATTTAAAATGTCGGCCTCTCGGACATGATTTATCATGTTTCGCCTCGTAGTCCGCCCCTTTTACTTCTAATTGGTTTTTATCTTGTTTTTAAAGGTTTTCTTCGTAAACAACACACCCAAGGTATTATTTTTGTTTTTCTTGTTTTTGTAAAATAACAACCCCGCCACATGTGGGTGCGCGGCCACGCACCCACCACGTTTTAACTTTCTTAACGAATAATTTCCACAAAGATGGTGTCCTTTGAAATATTCTTCGTAACTTTGTCACCTATATGGATATCATCACAAAATACTTCCCCCATCTCACTGCCACGCAACAGCGGCAGTTCGCGGCCCTCGACGCCCTCTATCGGGATTGGAACGCAAAAATCAACGTCATCTCCCGTAAGGACATCGACAACCTCTACGAGCACCATGTTCTCCACTCCCTTGCCATTGCCAAGGCCGTGACCTTCCGCCCCGGCGCCCATATCCTCGACTTCGGCACGGGTGGCGGCTTCCCCGGTATCCCGCTGGCCATCCTCTTCCCCGACAGCCGGTTCAAGCTCATCGACGGTACGGGTAAGAAGATCCGTGTCTGTCAGGAGGTCAGCCAGGCCATCGGACTCAAGAATGTCACGGCAGAACATCTTCGCGGCGAGGAAGAGAAGGGGAAATATGACTTTGTCGTCTCACGTGCCGTCATGCCCGTTGACAAGCTTCTGAAGATCATCCGAAAGAATATCTCACGCGAACAGCACCATGCCCTGCCCAACGGCCTCCTCTGTCTCAAAGGCGGAGACCTCACCGATGAGCTCCGTGGCGTGGAGAAGATCGCTGAAGTCACCGACCTCAGCACATGGTTCGACGAGCCATGGTTTGCCGAAGAGAAAAAACTCGTATATATCCCATTGTAAACCATAAACGAAAATATGCTCAACATCCAACGATTCGTCTGCAATGACATCCGGGAAAACTGCTATGTCGTCAGTGATGACACGAAAGAATGTGTCATCGTCGACTGTGGCGCGCAATATCCCGAAGAGCGCACAGCCATCACCGATTATATCCGTAAGCAGCAGCTCACGCCCAAGCACCTCATCGTCACCCACGGACATCTCGACCATAATATGGGCAACAAGCTCATCTTCGACAACTATCAGTTGAAGCCCGAGGTGCACAGTGGCGACGAGGACCTCATGCGACATCTCGCCGCACAGGCCAAGAACTGGCAGATGGATATTCCCGACGACTTCCCTCCCGTGGACCATTTCTTCGAGCCCGGCGAGAAGATCACCTTCGGCAACCATGCGTTCCAGATCATCCCCACGCCCGGTCACAGCCACGGCTCCGTCTGTTTCTACTGTCCCGAGGAAAACGTACTCTTCTCCGGCGACACCCTCTTCAAGGGGAGCATCGGCCGCACGGACTTCCCCGAGGGAAGTATGTTCCTCATCATCCAAAGTCTCCGACAGCTCACCCAGCTCCCCGACGAGACGACGATCCTTCCGGGACACGGTCCTCAGACGATGCTCGGTGACGAACTGGCTACGAATCCTTATCTCGACCGTTAACAAAGAACGATGACGAAAGGTGAAAAAATCATCCTCGGTATTGACCCGGGCACGAATGTCATGGGCTATGGCGTCATCAAGGTCAACGGCAACAAGGCCTCCCTCGTCGTCATGGGCGTCGTCGACATGCGCAAGGAACGCGATCCGTATCTCCGCCTCGGTAAGATCTTCGAGCGTGTCACGGGAATCATCGATGCCTATCTCCCCGACGAGATGGCCATCGAGGCACCCTTCTTCGGCAAGAATATCCAGTCGATGCTCAAGCTCGGCAGAGCACAGGGCGTCGCCATTGCCGCCGCCATCCATCACAGTGTCCCCATCCATGAGTATGCGCCGTTGAAAATCAAGATGGCCATCACGGGACAGGGACAGGCCTCCAAGGAACAGGTGGCTGCCATGCTCCAGCGACTCCTTCATATCTCCGATGATGACATGCCGAAATTCCTCGATGCCACCGATGCCGTCGCTGCCGCCTACTGCCATTTCCTGCAGTTGGGACGTCCTGAGACCGACGCTCACCATTACGGCTCATGGAAGGATTTCGTATTGAAGAATAAAGACCGCATTGCAAAATAACAACCACGATGTAGGTGGCCGCCATGTTGCGGCCACGAAAAATAAGAGAGAACATGCAAAAAACGATTAAGATTACCAATGGAGTGCCCCGTATGCCGGAATGGCGTATGGCAGAGCCCGTCAACTTCGAAGCCCTCGACGGAGAGCAGTTGGCTATCGTCGGTCCCAACGGCGGTGGCAAGTCCATGCTTGTCGACATGATTGTCGGCCGGCACCCCCTGCTCATGCACGACCCCGAATACGACTTTACGCCGAGCACGAAGCCCCTCGTGAGCGACAATATCCGCTATATCACCTTCCGTGACTCCTACGGCGGTGACAACGACAAGACCTACTATCTCCAGCAGCGGTGGAACCAGATGGAGATCGATGAGAACACGCCGACGGTAGGCGGCAAGCTCGAAGAGGCCTATAACCTCGCCGGAGAGGACACCCCCGGGCGCCGTGAGCTGCAGAAGCATATCTATGAGCTTTTCCATATGGAGCATCTCCTCGACAAGTATATCATCCTCCTGTCGAGTGGTGAGCTCCGGAAATTCAAGCTCGCCTCTACCCTCTTCGCCGACCCGCGGATCCTCATCATGGATAATCCGTTCATCGGACTCGACGCCGAGACGCGTGACCAGTTGAAAGAGCTCCTCGCCACCCTCTCCCGAGAGCGTCATCTGCAGATCATCCTCGTCCTCTCGAAGGTCGACGACATCCCCGACTTCATCACCCATGTCGTGGAAGTACGGGACATGAAAGTCCTGCCGAAGGTCACGAAAGAGGAATATCTCCGAAACCGCCCCGAGATACCGGCCCATGTCCTCCCCGAGGAGAAGCGCCGGGCTATCCTCGCCCTGCCCCATAAGGCGAAGGAGTTCCACAGCGATGAGGTCGTCAACATGCATCATGTCTGTATCCGTTATGGCAAGCGCACGATCCTCAAGGACCTCGACTGGGTCGTGAAGAATGGTGAGCGCTGGGCGCTCTCGGGACAGAATGGTGCCGGCAAGTCGACCCTGCTGAGTCTCGTCTGTGCCGACAACCCCCAGAGCTATGCCTGCGACATCGCCCTCTTCGGTAATCCCCGTGGCAGCGGCGAGAGTATCTGGGACATCAAGAAGCATATCGGCTATGTATCTCCCGAGATGCACCGTGCCTACCAGCGTGACATGCCGTGCGTGCGCATCGTCGCCAGCGGCCTCATGGACTCCGTCGGCCTGTATGTCAAGCCGAAGGAGGAGGACTATGAGAAATGTCGGTTCTGGATGGATATCTTCGGCGTCGGAGACCTCGCCGACCGTACATTCCTGAAAATATCGAGTGGTGAGCAGCGCCTCGTCCTCCTGGCCCGTGCCTTCGTCAAGGATCCTGAGCTCCTCATCCTCGATGAGCCCCTCCATGGTCTCGACAACACGCAGCGCCGTCTCGTGAAGGACATCATTGAGACGTTCTGTGAGCGTGACAACAAGACCATGATCATGGTCACACATTATAAGAACGAGCTGCCGGCCTGCATAGATCACAGCATCTATCTCCAGCGGCATGCCTGAAATACCAACGTAGGATGCGGCCCTCGTGGCCGTCCTACCTCCAATAAAAAAATCGATATGAAAAAGTTTCTTTCCCTTTTCGCCCTTCTGGCCTTCCTCGTCCTCCCCGCTTCCGCGCAGGACGTGCTGAACTATGTCGCCAAGGAGGCAGAGAAAATATGCAACGACACCACCCTGGATATCCAGCAGCGGAAGGTCGCCGTATTCAAATATGACGAGTGCAGCTACCTGAAGTCGAAAATGGCACCGAAGATGATGTCGGACAGTGTCTCCATCGATGAGAAAAACCGTCTTATCAAAGAGGCTAACGAACAAGTGTACAACATGGTACAGTATCTCACCGTCTACGAGAAACGGCTGAAAGACTGTAAGAAGAAAAACCGTGAGCTCATCACGGCAACCTTCAAGAAGGCTACCCTCGACTGTCCCCTCTTCAAGGACAACGACGAGGATCTCGTTCATGCCTACAGCAACCGCACGGACTATCCTACCCCCTTCTCCCTCGACTGCGACTGGTCCAAGGCCCTGCAACTGATCCGTGGCATCGACTGGAGCAAATACTAAACCTCACGGACAGACCTTTTTGTTGGGACGTAATTTATTATGTTCCAAATAAAAAGACAGAGTAACAGATTTTACATACACTGCGCACTATATGTTTTCATCTGTTATTCTGTCTTTCGTTGTTGGGGGTATGTTGGGCATCGGACAACACGGATATCCCCGGACAAATAAAACACTATTCTTCACATCGTGGCAGTTTGATTTTTTAAAGAAAACCGGAAAAAGCAAAATAAAAACCGGCTACGCTGTTCGCTACGCGTTCTGTGGCATAGGACAACACGGGCTGCCATGGACGAGGTCCCCGAAGGGGGCCAACTTGATTAACCCCGGGTACCCGGGACGTTGATGGCCGGAGCGATAGCGACGGACATCAACGGCACGGGCACCCGGGGACTCTGCCTCTCTCCCTCTCTGCGTCCCCAAAGGGGGCGAACCCTTGGGCAACGGACAACACGGATATCCACGGACAAATAAAACCCTATTCTTCACATCGTGGCTGTTTGATTTTTAACAAAAGCCCGAAAAACAAAATAAACCCCACCGATCCACAGGGTGCGTCCCTTGTGGCGGCCCGTCGTCGGAACGACGGATTAATGCGTCAATGAAAAACATTCCCTCACATCCGACCTACGGTCGGCGGACGGCCACAAAGGCCGCACCCTGCAATTGGATCATTTTAAGCGAAGCCCACCTCCTTTTTGCTATCCACACGTGGCAAAATGAAGACCTTTGAACATTATCTTACGAAGAAAATTTCATAAACACGTTATTTACGAAAATATCTCACAGAGATATTTTTCTATCTACGTTGTTTACGGTCCGTAAATGCCTGAGATATTTGTATAATCCTGTACAAAAATATTCCTGTGTGCGCACCACAATGCAGCATCAACTGTATATTTATTCCTTAGTCACAGTCACAAATATACCAATTTACTGATTATCAACAAGATATAAATTGCGTTAAAATTCGCGTATTTCCGGCCAAATCCCCATTGTTGTTGATTTCAGTGCGATTCTCAACCCTTTGTTTCTGCAAAAAAAACATTTTTCTGCATCGATCAAATTGATGAAAATTGAATCGATGCATGGAAATGATCCTATTGTAATTTTTGGGCACCGGATAATTTATGTGGGTGGCATGCCTCCATCAATAATCATCAATATTTCATCAATATCATCAGCGCTGAAAAGATATTCATTAATGGATGCCAAGGCATCACATCAATTGACATCAATATAGGCAGAAGGGGCGTCTCCATTAATGATCATTAATGAAACATTAATGGAGTCGATACTCGAAGCGAATATTGATGATCATTGAAGAGATGGCTTGCCATCTATGGATGTTAATTATATCGGCCACTCGCTGTGACAATGTATTGATGATATTATTGATGATCATTGATGGAGGCATTCCAACACTTAATATCCGGTGCGCCAGATATGTTTTTGTTTGCCTTATATGTTGCGGAACAAAAATAATTATGTCCCTACTGGCATCCCGGCAGGAACTTCAACATTTTCTTTCCATTGACGGTCTTCAACGATGTACCGAGAGACGTGGCCTTCGGGTTGAAGGTCACCCAGTCGGGGACGGCATTACGGTGCAGCGTCTCCACATAGTGGACACCCTGGTTGTTCACGGAGCAGAGGCTGCTGCCACTGTCCTGCATGCTCCCCTCCTCCACCATGTCCATTGTGTTGAAACGGACGTAGTGGTTTCCTTTTCCATCGATATAACCTACTACTACGATATCATCATCCTTGACGATATTCGCGTAGATGAGTTCCTTTTCGCTATAACGCTTGAAGACCCTGTTTACGCCACGATTCAGCAACACTTGCACGCTTGTCTTCACGAGGGAGCCATCGGCATAGGCCATGAGCAGCCAGTCATTCTGCTCCTCCTCATGAACGGCGAGTTCAAGCCGGTAGTCGTCAGTCTTATAGTCATTCTCATCCAATACCTTATATTCATCCTGGTCAATGAAACAGATATAGTTGATGACGGGATAATAATCCTCTTCCCAATCGCTGATGACATTATTACGAATACGACTCGTCTGGATCTTGTCCGTGATATTCTGTGGCGTGACGTCTGTTTTTTCCTCGGTAGTCGGCGCGGCATTCTGTTGCGGCAGCTGCCCCACGAGTTCCGAAGCCTGCTCACGCGTCTCCATCTGATGCTCGGCAGCCCATTTGCGACGGTTGGCGAGGAAGACGGGAAGATAATCCTCGTTGACACGGCGTGACGACGTACCCATTCGCTCATAGTACTCCCCGTTGAGACTGATCGGGTCAGGACTCGGCGTGACATCGATGACAAGGACCTTCGTCCGTACTTTCGGATCATCATCCCAATGGGTATGGACATGATGGGCAGCTTCCTGCGACATCTGGTTGGCAACCATATTGTTCACATACACCTCATAATGGTCGGCAGAACCATTGAACTGCTGGAAATGGAGATCCTCCTCTACACCCATCTCTATACCCTGGTCGTTGACACCGAGGTAGATCGTGCCGCCGTCGGCATTGAGAAAGGCACAGATCTCGCTGAGGATCTTCCGTGTCTGGTCGAAGAGGTTCGGACGCATGGAGTATTCGGGATAGACGATAGAAGTCTTGAACTCCACCTGATAGCTCTCCTTGCCATAGCTCTTCTTGTCGCTGGCATTCTGGCGGCGGAGCTTCAGGATACTGCGGATTTTCTCCAGAATTTCCTCGGCCTGCGGGATCAGACCGGCTTTCTTCACTGTGTTATGAGACATGACCAAGGCTGCCAACTGCTGCAGCACGGGGTAGTTACGGTTACAACTCATCTGGTAGAGCTCGTCGTTATGCTCGTCGGTGTTCAGCCAGGAGACGACGCGCATCTGCTGATATTCCTGATACAGGGAACTGTGGTGGTTGAATGTGTCGGAGGCGCTCGTAGCCAGGACCCGCTGACTCTCCTCGGTGAAACTGCTGTTCTGCGCGAAGTCGCTCAACAGTTCCAGGAGCGTGAGGCGCTTGATATAATAATTCTCACGGTCAGAGTCGATCATACGTGCCAGCACCCTACAAGTAGAGATATAGTTGTAGGCTTTCACATAGTCATCCTCGAAACCGGCATAGGTCTCCAGGATATTCATCAGCTCATAGACACGGCTGTCGTCGAGGACCGTCGTCAGCGTCTCCTCCTGTTCCTCTCCCTGTTCCTCTACGCCTTCAGGCAGATAGACGAGCTCATCGGCATAGTTGACCATGAGCTGATGGAAGGCATTGCTCGTGCTGAAGTTCAACTCAGGGAGATCACGGGAATAGGTGGCGTTCATATATGGAGCGGGCCCACGCTCCGGATTCGTGACCTCCACGACCTTGCCTTTCGTCAGAATACTCGGACTCACGCCACGCTCCACACCGACAGAGACGGAGAGGCCGTCGAAAGAGATGGCGGGGACACGACTCGACCCCGGCGCCGGGGCGTTGAGACAACAACGGAGATGACTGGTATAGTCGTAATGGCGGATACGGTAGTCGTCCATAAACTCGACGATCTGCTCATTCATCACGAAATGGCAATAACCATTATCCTCCACCTGGCCGACCCTCACCGCCAGTTCCAGAGGAGAGCCGTTGAGATAGAAATCAGACAAGGCCAGTTTACCGGGATAATAGGGTACGATATCCTTCGCGGCATCGATATAACCGATGACATCCTCATACCCCTCATCGATGACACGGCACTCAAAAAGCAGGCCCTCATCGAGCTTTCGTGTGACGATGATATCGACATCATCACCGGGATACAGCGGCCGGCGACTCTTCTTCCGCACCGGCTGGCGGACACTGAAGAAGGACTTATAGATAAAATCCCACAGGAGCTTATAATGGCGGACCGTATTGCTCTTGTCACCACGGAGGTCGGAGGATGGTTTCTCACTGAGACGGACACTGAGACCATGCCAGAGATTGAGCTGGGCCGGTAATGGCTCATACTCGTTGTCCTCATTGACATCGGGAGCGGAGAGGGTCACCTTGCCGTTCTCAATGGTGAGATGGACACGGTCGGAATTATAAACGGCAGGGGCCAGGGAGCCGTCAACGGTATCGCTCACCTGGTTGGAGATGAGGTTGGCGGTCAGGGCGGCATCATCGGTACTCAACACATAAACGCTCTGGTCGCCCGACTCGGAGACGACATTGAACAGCGACTCCTCGAGCAGCTGCTCGGGATTGGTGACATTCATCCTGCTGCACAGACGGTAGAGAAGACTGCGGTTGAGGACATCATCGAAGAGGTCATTCTTGAAATCTTCCGCCAGGTTCATCTGAAGGGCCAGTGCCATGATCATCGTCTCCATCACCCTACGGTCGTTCAGGCGGTCGGGGGTCTCATAGACATGATGGATATAATATTCCAAAAGGATGATCCACATCTTACAGAATGGCTCCCGCTTGCTGAGCTGCAGGCCATGCTTGCGGATGATCGCAAGGATCATGTCCATCTTCTCTTCCATGAGGTTGAAGTCAAGATGGAAGATGGAAAGCATGATATACAGTCGCTTACGGGGATGGTAGACATAACTGCTCTTGGAGAGTTTCTCGAGGACCGTCGTCACGAAATCATCGGCTGCCTTGCCATCCTCGGAGACCATATCCAGGGCGTCGAGATAATAACCCGCCTGTTCGATGACATCGGAGAACCGTTCCTCCATCACCTTCCGCGTGGCGGCATCACACTGGTTCAGCATCTCCGACGACTCCAGCGCCTGCAGGAGATGGCTCTTCAGCGATTTGAGGTCTTCCTGCAACATCTCCCGGTCGGGACAACGGGCTGCCTGAGCGGCAATCCACTGATGACATTCCGCATCGAAAAGCTCGGAGGGCGTATTGCCCAGCAACAGACTGCGGAGATCTTTCTGGTTCCACGTCGTCTGTCCGATAAACTCATCGAGCTGTTGATCCGTGAGGGAGAAAGAGGTGGTCTTGATCTGACTGTCCACAAACGCCGGTTCTATCTGCATGTACCGACCCATGATCTTCGTGATCCTGCAACCGATACAGGGTGTCAGCGCGGGATTAGGGATGAGCTTCTTCGCCAAGCGTGCCGTAAAACCATGACTCTCCTGTAAGATATAGTCATCGCCATAGGACCGCTGGACCGTAAAATCGGTCTCATCGCCTTCTTTGTAAAAACCACGGATCAACGCCTCAAAATCCTGCCGGAGATAGACACCTCCCGAAAGGCTCCTCTCTACGAGACAGGGTATCGTATCGGGTACCGGCATCTTCCGTTGATACGGGAGCATCGGTATACGATAGAGTTTGGCGTCTTCTCCATAGGATACGACATACTGATGGGTGTCGACATCCGTTCTTAACACTTTCACGGCAACATGCTGCCTTTCTTCTTGTTCTTCCATTTCGTTTTGCTTTAAGTTTATCATAAATTTTTCTATTACAGGGACCGCCCCTTGTGGCGGCCCCTTCAATCATTGTTCTATATTGAGCTATAATATTCCCCTCTCTTCTTGCAGAACTGTATCAGTCGGCCAAAGAGCGCATTCTCCTCGAGCAATGCCGCATGGCCGAAGAGCAGGAGATGTTCCTGGGCCCGCGTCATGACGACATTCAACTTCCTGTCGATGACAGCGCCGTCTTCCTCGAAGACATGATTCGTCAGGAACCGCAACTGGTAGAACTGCTGCACAGTGAAGCCATAGAGGATATACCGCCGCTGAGATCCCTGGTACCGCTCCACCGTATCGATCGTGATATCCATCAGTTCGGGGATATGGAAACGCTCCAGGGCATTGCGGATAGCGGCAATCTGATTACGATAGGGCACGATGACGCCGACGGTCTGGGAGGCAACGAAATGTGCCTGCTCGATCGTCCAGATCTTATGGATCGTATCGGCAATGAGGTCGGCCTCAACGGTGTTTACCTTATCCGAGCAACTGTCTTCCGGCAGCTGACAGTCGATGAAGGCCACACGACGGGTATGCAACAAGTCATCGAGCTCATCCGTCCCCTGCCACGAGGATGGCAGTGACGGTGTCTGATGAGGCAGCGGCACCTCCCGTAACTTTCCGCCATAGAATGCTTCACTCGGGAAGACGGCTATCTCATGATGCATACGGCCCTGACGCGTGAGCATATAGACGACTTCAGGATCATCGCGGTAACGGCGCAGCAGTCGTTCAAAGAGAGACAGCCGACAGTCGGTGAGTCCGATGGCAGTCAGATCGTCCTCCTCTACCCTGCTCTCCTGCTGACTCTGTTGCACGACGGCGGGCAACTGCTTATGATCACCGATGAATACGAATTTTCTAATCGCGCTCTTCCGTTCTCCCGTATCGGGATCGATATGGACAGCGGAAAGCAACGCCATGAGATGGGGCTCGAGAATCTGTGAGGCCTCATCAATGATGGCCAGAGAGAAGGTCTTCTGATTGAAGAGCTGTATCTTACTGCTCAGTGCCGTCGTCGTGCCCACCACGATACGGCAGTCGAGCACGCGGCGCCGCATATCATTCAGGGTATGACAGTTATCAACAGCCTCCTCCAGGAGATGACCCTGGTAAGCCTCACTGCAGGAGAGACGGCTGCCGACGCGCAGATAGTCGAGATGCTCTTCCTCCAGCTTACTGCAGATCTCATCGACAGCACGGTTTGTAAAAGCCATAAGGAGGATATTGCTTTCCGGGGTCAGCAGTTCCTCCTTCAGCGTATTCATCAGTCCGAAAGAGGTCTTTCCCGTTCCCGGCGGTCCGATGATGAGAAAGAAATCCCGGGCCTGACGGACATGGAGGCTGAGCGTATTGAAACTGCCATAGTCACCCCGCAAGGTCAGGCTATGGTCTATCTCCGGACGACGCCGGAGGAGGATGAGGTCACGGCGTTCCTTCGGCGCCGAGAGAAAGGCGTGCATGCCACGATACAGGGCGCCATAGCTGGACTCAAAGAAATCATGCTCCACGGCCCATACCTTTTCCTTGTCACGGAGGAAGACACGGGCATCACTCTGGGCAGCACGCAAGGTCAGCGTGAGGGTCGTCGCCGTGATCTGACGGATGCTGCAACGGTAGGTCCAGGTCTTCCGGACATCCGGCTCTGTCCCCCGCTCATAGGGATAGAGGATGACGATATCGCCGATACGGAAATTGCTCATCCCCTCCTCGTCATCATGGCGCTCAAGGACGACCTCCGTGACTTCTCCTTCATGATCATCACCGGGCGCCTTGAGAATCAGGTTGTCGAAGATATTGCCCGCCTGGCGCTTGTCGGGCAGACTGTCATGCCATTTAGCGGCGAAACCGGAATCTTCCTTCAACGCGTTACCGACCTTCGAGAGGACATGTTCCGTCTCGATGAACTGCAGGAAACGGAAATAATAATCCCGTTCCAAGGGCGTAGCTTGAAGGATCGGTGCCAGGAGGGCTTCAAGCTGCGGCCGTTGGTAGTTGGTCCATAGCTTTCCCGACTGATGGAAGGCGTTGAGGTCTTCGGGGCGGAGCGTCTCCAAGATCCGCATTCCACCATGCGTGAACTTCAGTTCGTTGGCTGCTATGCGGTTACGGATCATCAACGCCTCACGGACGAGTTGCGGGGCATAGCCGAGACCGACAAGGGAGTTGGCATAACGGGAATAGAGCAGAAAGGAATAGAGATGATGATACCGGTCATAATGGTCCGCGAAGCCATAACGCAGCAAGGCCATATAGAGCAGCATCTGGATATAATGTTTCAACTGATAGACCGGCGTATCGGGATCACGCTGCGGGAATCCGCCCTTCCCGGCTTTCTGCTCAATGAGCACTTCGAGGTCCTGCTGCAGGAAGTCCATACGTCCCTGCAGTCCGAGCATCTCGGAGAAGAAAGATGGCTCGAGCATCACTTCCTCCCGATGATACTCCTTCACCCGTTGGGGCAGCGTCTGCCTGACCGCCTGACGGATATTGGCCCGCTGCTGTTGTGCCTGACGGTGGAAATCGGGTGACAGGGGTGTACAGAGGAGGTCTACGGCATGATGGGTGAAGAAATGACGGGCACAGTCGACATACGGTTTCTCCTGGTCCTTGCTATGTACTTCATCATCCAACAGCTCACCGGCGAACTCACCCATGAGGATCGGTTCCGTCGCCACATTGGGTCTGATCTTATTGAGTAAGTAGATCAGTTCGGTATGGTTATAGCTCTCGAAACAAGCGGCGATGGCACTGATGTCTATGAGCAGGTCAGGCGCGAAGATGATCAGCTCGGGGGTCAACGTCCCGTCGTCTTCCTGACGGGGATGGATCAGGTTCAGTTGGGCTCCCGGATAGAGATCATCACGCAGATAAGCCTCATCAGCACGATAGCTGACTTTCGCGGGAATAGTCGGATTGTCGAGAAGTCCATAGATATACTCGTCATCCCAGCGCTCCACAAGGAGGCGCAGCACGGCAGCCTTCGGAAGGACAGCCACCCGCTGAGGACGGGCCGGCGGGAAGAGCCGGCGAAGGGCTTCGGGGATTTCCACCTTATTATATATAAGGGCTACGAAACAGGTCACCGCCTGGAAATCATAACGGGACTCTTCCTCCGATAGCCTTTCTCCCCGTCCGAGATCCCGGAAATGGATCCTGGCGGTATGGACGGCATGGGAAAGGGCACCGTTGGCATCATGGGTCTTGAGCAGGTAGTCTGTTTTGGCGAATGGTCCGACAAGGCGGACACGGGCGAAATCGGTATTCTGATCCAAAAGGTTCCGGAAGACAGTGTCCAGGGCGGCATAACGGCGCACCACATCGGCCTTGCCCATAGCCGAGAGGAGCATGTCGAAGAAATGATTCGCTGCCGTCAGCCCTTGCCGGTCACTGATACGGTCTTTGTCTCTTTGCTGATCACTCATACTGCCAATAATACCAATAAGTGTTGCCATAGGTGTCATGGAGCTGACTCTTACGGACAGCAGGATCATAATTCTTACGTTCCATATCCTGATAGTCCTGATAGTCGGCATCGATCACGGGCGACTTGAAAATATAAATCGGATTGGCGCGCCGATGGGTATAGAGCACGAGGGCCTCCCGATAATGCTTGGGCAACGGTTTTTTCATATCATAATATTTCGGCAACTCCTCGGCGAACAAGTCTAGTTTCTTATCCATGAGCAGTCCCACGAGATGAAGGTCTGCCGCCTCCTGACGCGTGAAATGGCGTGGATAGGTGGTCATGAGGAGTTTCACGGAATGGCCGTTCGGGCGCAGGGCCTTACTGCCGCCACACACTGGTACCTCGAAGAAATGTTCGGCAAGGGCATGCTCATGGGTTAGCGCGAGGGCACGGAGGAGAGTCAGACTGCTGTCGGCCTTTTCCGTATTCGTGGCCTCTATGGCATCCTTATAATCCTGTTGCGAGAGACAGACCTCCGCACGCATGCGCCGATGGATATTCTCGTCGCTTTGAGCGATGATACCCACGAGGAACATCATCACGACCATCCCGAAGAGGTTGACCGCCGTGGTCCGTGAGAACAATCCCCATGATTTCTGATTCGGCTCATAGGGCTCCATCGCCCGCGCCATCATCACGACGACCCACCAGAGGATGAGGATCAGCGGAAACAGCCACCACCAGGCACCGAAAGAGAAATGCTCGTCGGTATGCGCGCTGACATCGGTGAGGACAGCCAAAATGAGGAATGACGGCAGATAGGTCAGCGCGTGAGCCCGGCGGCGGAGCTTCGACAACGAGTAGACGGCTGCCTGAAGGGCCCAGAGCACAAGGGTGATGAGGACCGCGCCTACCGTACGGTCATAAGAGGTCTCCCCATCCGAGAGGACATGCTGCGTCACGGCAAGGACATCACTCTGGAAAAAGAAGACATAACAGAATGTGAAAATCAAAAAGACAATAGCACAGGCTACCATCATCGGTACTGTGCTACCCTTGGGATTATCCATACAATCAATTTAATATTTAAAAGTCACCAATCCTTCCCATGAGTAGGTGGCCGCAACATGGCGGCCACCTACAATTTGCGATTATTTCTTTCTTCTCAGCACCTGGGCAGAGCGGTCGGGGAGATAAAGTTTCAGCCAACCCTTATGCTGTGGCGCAAAGAGGGGATCGGGATTCGTGAAATGCTCCACACTGTCATCATTCAGTCCGTTGCCACCATAGGCCTTGTCGTCACTGTCGAGGACGATATCATACGTACCCTCGGGAACAAGGAAGCCATAATCGGTGAAGCTGCGTGTCGGAGAGAAGTTGAAGACAAAGAAGAGGTCACCACGCTCAAAGCAGAGCACCTGATCACCGTCGTTATGCCAGATTTCCTGCACCGGCGTGTCGTTGAAAGCCTTCTCGCTCTTCACGACAGCGAGCATGGCCCGGTCGAAATCGCCGAGGTAGTGGTAGCAGAGATCGTGGTTGTCCACGAGGTTCCACTGGCGCCGGCAATATTTATAGCTCCAGCCGTTGCCCTCACGCGGGAAGTCGATCCATTCGGGATGTCCGAACTCATTACCCATGAAGTTCAGATAACCGCCATTGATAGCGGCGAGGGTGACGAGGCGGATCATCTTATGCAGGGCGATACCACGATGGACGAGATCATTTTCGTCGCCTTTCTTGAAATGCCAGTACATATCGGCATCAATGAGACGGAAGATGATCGTCTTATCACCGACAAGGGCCTGGTCGTGGCTCTCACAGTAAGAGATCGTACGCTCATCACTGCGACGGTTCTTCACCTCCCAGAAGATAGAACTCGGTTTCCAGTCCTCATCCTTCTTCTCCTTGATGGTCTTGATCCAGAAGTCAGGGATATTCATGGCCATACGGTAGTCGAAGCCATAGCCACAGTCCTTGAACGGTGCTGCCAGCCCCGGCATGCCGGAAACTTCCTCGGCAATGGTGAAGGCATGGGGATTGACCTCATGAATGAGGCAGTTGGCCATCGTCAGATAGCAGATGGCATTATCATCCTCGTGACCATTGAAATAGTCTCCATAGTTGGTGAAAGCCTCACCAAGTCCATGACTATAATAGAGCATGGAGGTGACACCATCGAAACGGAAGCCGTCGAAATGATACTCCTCCAGCCAGTACTTACAGTTGGAGAGGAGGAAATGAATCACGTCGTCCTTACCGTAATCGAAACAGAGGCTGTCCCATGCCGGATGCTCATGGCGGTCACCGGGATAGAAATACTGGTTAGGATCACCGGCGAGATTACCTAGTCCCTCCACCTCATTCTTGACAGCATGAGAATGGACGATATCCATAATGACAGCGAGGCCTTTCTGATGGGCGGCATCGACGAGGGCTTTCAGCTCCTCCGGCGTACCGAAGCGGGAACTCGGCGCGAAGAAACTGCTGACATGATAGCCGAAGGAGCCATAGTAAGGATGCTCCTGGATGGCCATGATCTGTATGGCATTATAGCCGTCCTCGACGATACGCGGCAGCACATTCTCCTTAAACTCCGTGTAGGTCCCTACCTTCTCCGCATCCTGGGCCATACCGACATGACACTCATAGATGAGCAGCGGCTTACGCTCGGGAGTGAACTGCTGAACTTTCCAATGATAAGGACGGGCCGGATGCCATACCTGGGCGGAAAAGATCTTCGTCTTGTCATCCTGCACCACACGCTGGCACCAGGCGGGGATACGCTCGCCCTCGCCGCCATTCCAGTAGACATGCATCTTGTACAGATCTCCATGCTTCATGGCTTTGGCGGGGAGTTTCAGTTCCCAGTTGCCCGTTCCCTCAATACGGTGACAACGGTAGGCTTCATCTTCCTTCCAGCCGTTGAAATCACCGACAAGATAAATATCCGTTGCATTGGGGGCCCATTCACGGAAGACCCATCCACGCGGGATCTTATGAAGGCCATAATATTGATAGCCATTGGCAAAATCACTCAAGGTCTGCTTGCCGTTCTGCGTCAGCTGGTTGATCTTCCATAAAGCATGGTCGTGACGACCACGAATCGCATCCTCATAAGGTTCCAGATAAGGATCATTCTTGACAATGCCCACATGCTCGGGCTTCAGGTTCTGTGCCATAAGATTTTATGTATTAGTGTTCGATAAAATTCATTGATTAAAGATACCCGGAGGTATCACGGCCTCACTCCGTATAGCGACGGCCATGGCGGTAAGTGCCGTGGGCCGTGATATTTCCGTCACGGTCTTTTTCCACGAACTTGCCCTCCCGCTCGTCATCGACATAGGAGCCTTCGAAACGCTTGCCGTCTTTCGTCTCCTCAATGGCAGGGCCGTTGCGCTTACCGTTCTTGAAGTTTCCTTTGAACTTATTTCCATTGGCGAAATGGATGATCACCTCACCATCCACTTGTCCGTCCTTGAACTCTCCCTCATAGACGTCGCCATTCTTTTTCGTCAATTTTCCATGACCGTTCTGCAGGTCATTCTTCCAGGAGCCGGTGTAGATATCACCATTCTTCCAGGCGAAGGTTCCTTCGCCGTCCTTGGCTCCCTCGAGGAAATGGCCGGTATACTTGTCTCCATTGACATAGGAGAAGATGCCCTCTCCCGTTCTCTCTCCCTGGTGATAATCACCTTCATACTTATCTCCATTCTGATAACGGTAGATACCCTTACCATCCTGAATATCGTTGAGCCAGTCGCCGGTATAGACATCACCGTCGGAATAATGGTTCGTGCCATGGCCGGAGCGTTGGTTGTTGAGCCAGTTACCGTCATAGATCGTACCGTCGCCCCAGTCAAAACGGCCGCGGCCGTTCTTCATATCATTGGCCCACTGTCCTTTGTAACTGGCACCATTGGCATAAGTATAGGTACCCATACCCTGACGCTTGTCCTTAAACCAATCGCCGTCATACTTATCACCATTATAATAATACATGATGCCATGACCCTGCTGATAGTCACGGAACCAGAGACCTACATATTTATTATTATTGGAGAAATAGTAAGTGCCCTTGCCATGCTGCTGGTCCTGAAACCATTCGCCTTCATATTTCTCACCATCGGAGAAAGTATAAACACCATAGCCCTGACGCTTACCTTTGACATACTGTCCTTCATAAGTATCTCCGTTCTTAAACAGGGTGTTTCCCTTGCCATAGGGCTTGCCGCCCGACATCTCGCCTTTATACTGACCGCCGTCATGGGTCGTACACGACCCCAGCGTGATTTTCTGCGCTGACAGCGGTAAGGAGGCCGCAAGGAGTATTATACAGGTAATGATCTTACTATTCATTCTGGTCTGATTGTCAAATTATTCGTTCTTAACCGCAAAGTTATGAAGAATTATTGGTTTTTCCAAAATTGTTTAGGAAAATTAATGAATTTACCGGATATAAAAATCCTCGACAAGGGCGCTATACCACGGTGAACGGGAGCCATCGGGATTCATCAGGCACTCCGCTTCTTCCTCTATGGCAGTGGGGATTCCTTTAGAAAAGGTCAGCAACCAGCGCTTGACCGGTTTTCGTGGCGTCGTACGGATACCAACACGACGGCAAAGGGAAAGACCGGCAAAGACACACTCCGACTCTACCGTCGCCCGCACTTCTGTGGGAACGATCAACGAGAAGAGGCCATGCTCCTCAAGCAGGCGGGCACTGTGCCGGGCGAGATCCCGGAATGGCAGACTGTCATTATGCCGCGCCAACGAGCGACGCTCATCGGGGTTGCGAAGACTGTTCTGGAAGAAAGGCGGATTGCTCACGATCGCATCATAGCGCAGAGGCTGAAGTAATTCTTTTTGTGAAAGATGATAAGTATCTGTATTTTCATAAGATGCGGCATTTGGATTAAAGTTTTGCAGCGCACACGGATCTTGGACAAAGACACGGTCGCCGAAGCCATTGTCCGCTACATTCTCACGGGCCTGCTGACAAGCCTCCTTATCTATATCTATGGCATCAACAACAGCCCCGGGGAAACGCTGCGCCATCATCAGAGCGATCACACCCGTCCCCGTTCCGATATCGAGAATGCGGCGGCCACCTGGCGGCATGGGGGCCCACGCACCGAGGAGGACTCCATCGGTGCCCACCTTCATGGCACAATGGTCCTGGGCAATGACGAAATGCTGAAAAGTAAATGTTTCCATACCCTTTCTAACGGCTTTTTTGATTTTTTATTACCTATTTTCCTACAAACTTTCTCTTATTTAAAAGTATTTTTGTATCTTTGCACCCCAAAAAGGATAATCAAACTCATGAGTAAGAATTCAAATACAACCATTCAGATGATCGCCGATTTCGACGGAGACATCAACCAACTTTTCAAACCTGTCCCCGACGGTGACTATCCGATCCTCTTCACACGAGATCTCGTTGTGTTCCCGACAGTGGTATCACCTATCCTCGTCGGACGGAAAGCCAGCGTGGAAGTTGTCCGCTTCTTGGAACAGCACAAAGATGCCATCTTCTGCATCTTCTGTCAGAAAGATCCTAAGACGGAGCATCCTACTATAGATGATGTATACCCCGTGGGTGTCTTCGCAAAAGTCATCCGCAGCATGGATCTCCCCGGCGAAGACGAGAATATCACGGTCATCGCACAGAGCATGGAGCGCTGCCGACTGACAGAGATCAAGAAAAGTAAACCCTATTATGTGGGCTCCGTCGTCAACGCGCCGGAGGAACTCCCGAAGGAGAACCATCCCGCCAAGGGACATTTCCCCCTGCTCATGCAGACGCTCCACGAGACGACAAGGCAATATATCATCAACAACGATGATATTCCCAATGAGATGCAGTCTGCCTTCTCCGGAATCTCCAATGATACGATGTTTACCAACTTCGTATGTTTCAACATTCCCATCCCCGTGGAGGACAAGATGAAACTGCTGGAGACCAACGACCTGGAGAATCGTGTCATTGAACTGCTGAAAATCGAGAACCGCGAGCTCGAGCTCTTCGGCCTGCGACAGAAGATCGACAGAAAGACGCATCAGGACCTTGATGAGCAGCAGCGGGAGTATTTCCTGCGGCAGCAGATGAAGAACATCAAGGATGAGCTCGGCTCAAAGGAGGACAACAGTGACAAAGCCGAACTGCTGGAGAAAGCCAAGAATATCAAGTGGACTGAGGAACAGCGGAAATTCTTCCAGAAAGAAATCAAGAAACTCGATAACCTCAACCTGCAGTCTCCCGACTATAATGTACAGCTCACCTATCTGCAGACGCTCATCGGTCTGCCGTGGGGAAAGCTGACGAAGGACGACCTCGACCTCAAGCGTGCCCGCCGTATTCTCGACCATGACCATTATGGCATGGAGAAGGTTAAGGAGCGTATCCTTGAATATATAGCCGTGCTGTCTCTGCGCCATGATCTGAAGAGTCCGATCCTCTGCCTCTATGGTCCTCCCGGTGTCGGTAAGACGTCATTGGGCAAGAGTATCGCCAGAGCCCTCGGACGTAAATATGTGCGCATGAGCCTCGGCGGTCTCCATGATGAGGCCGAGATCCGTGGACACCGCCGTACGTATGTCGGTGCCATGCCCGGACAGATTATCAAGAACATCCAGAAAGCCGGTTCCGTCAACCCCGTATTCATCCTCGATGAAATCGATAAGGTTACACAAAACCAGAATAACGGTGACCCCGCCTCCGCTCTCCTGGAAGTCCTTGATCCTGAACAGAACAGTACCTTCCACGACAACTATCTTGATATGGACTTCGACCTCTCGAAGGTCCTCTTCATCGCCACGGCCAACGACCTAAACACCATCCCGCGTCCGTTGCTCGACCGTATGGAAGTCATCGAGGTCAGTGGGTATATCACGGAGGAAAAGATCGAGATTGCCAAGCGCCATCTCGTACCGCGTGAACTGGAGAATACGGGATTGAAAGATCACGAACCGAAGATCAAGTTCACCAAAGCTGCTTTGGAGAAGATCATTGAGTCGTACACGCGCGAGAGTGGCGTACGCCAGTTGGAGAAACAGATCAACAAGGCTCTTCGAAAACTCGCCTACCAGCAGGCCCTCAACGGCACGCTGGAGACAACGACGATCACGCCGGCGCATCTCGAAGACCTCCTCGGCAAGCCGCCCTTCTACCGCGATATCTATCAAGGCAACGAATATGCCGGCGTCGTCACCGGTCTGGCGTGGACGAGTGTCGGCGGTGAGATTCTCTTCATCGAGACATCACTGAGCAAGGGCCACGGCGGCAAGCTCACGCTGACGGGTAATCTCGGCGACGTGATGAAGGAGAGTGCGATGATCGCCCTGCAGTATGTCAAGGCCCACGTCGACGCCCTCGGCATCGACTACCACATCTTCGAGAACTGGAATATTCATATCCATGTGCCGGAGGGTGCCGTACCTAAGGATGGTCCGTCGGCAGGTATCACCATTGCCACGAGTATCGCCTCCGCGCTCACGCAGCGTAAGGTCCGGAAGAACACAGCCATGACGGGTGAGATCACCCTTCGCGGAAAAGTACTTCCCGTCGGTGGCATCAAGGAGAAGATCCTCGCGGCCAAACGCGCCGGCATCACGGATATCGTGATGTGTCAGGATAACAAGAAAGATATCGACGAGATCCCCGAGCAGTACCGCAAGGGTGTCACCTTCCATTATGTGGAGAACGTCCAGGATGTCTGGGATTTCGCCCTCACCGATGAGAAGGTCAAGAATCCCGTCGATCTCTCCATCCCTCAAGAAATAAAGAAAAAAGAATGACATTCGAACTACAACATATCGATCCCTGCTCTGACGCCCGCGCCGGACGTATCACGACAGACCACGGCGTCATCGAGACGCCGATCTTCATGCCGGTAGGTACCTGCGGCAGCGTCAAAGCGGTCCATTTCAGCGAGTTACGCGAGCAGGTTAAAGCGCAGATCATCCTCGGCAACACTTATCATCTCTATCTCCGTCCGGGACTGGAGATTCTGCGTGCTGCCGGTGGCCTTCATGGTTTCAACGGCTGGGAGCGTCCCATCCTCACCGACTCCGGTGGCTTTCAGGTGTTCTCCCTTACGGGTATCCGCAAACTCTCTGAAGAAGGCTGTGAGTTCCGCAGTCATATCGACGGCAGCAAGCATTTCTTCACGCCGGAGAATGTGATGGACACTGAACGTATCATCGGTGCCGACATCATGATGGCCCTCGACGAGTGTCCGCCGGGACAGAGCGACTATGCCTACGCGAAGAAGAGCCTTGGGATGACACAGCGGTGGCTGGACCGCTGCATCAAGCGCTTCCACGAGACAGAGCCCCTCTACGGCTATCACCAGAGTCTCTTCCCCATCGTCCAGGGTTGCACTTATAAGGACCTGCGGAGAGAAGCTGCGAAATTCGTCGCCGACAAAGGTGCTGACGGCAATGCCATCGGCGGCCTCGCCGTAGGAGAGCCCACGGAGGTGATGTACGAGATGATTGAGGTCGTCAACGACATCCTTCCGAAGGACCGTCCACGATACCTCATGGGGGTCGGCACGCCGCAGAACATCCTTGAGGCCATCGAGCGCGGCGTGGATATGTTCGACTGTGTCATGCCCACACGAAACGGGCGCAACGCCATGCTCTTCACCTACCAGGGGACGATGAACATGCGCAACAAGAAATGGGAGGCAGACTTCTCCCCTCTCGATCCCGATGGCTGCGAGACCGACAGGGTGTATACGAAGGCCTACGTCCATCATCTCTTCAAAGCCGGCGAGCTCCTGGCCATGCAGATCGCCAGCATCCACAACCTGGCTTTCTATCTCCGCCTCGTCACCGATGCAAGACAGCATATCATAAAAGGTGACTTCGTCAAGTGGAAATCAGGCATCATCGACCAACTGGGCCGGAGAATTTAACATCATTCATCATGCAGAAAAGGAATATCAAGCTGTTCTTCCGTCATGCCGCCATCAGAATGATCCGATGGTGGCGGTGGCTGAAAACGCATCTTGCCTTTCTTAGATTCCTCAGGGTTCTCAATCCGTTTCATTATATCAAGCGGATCGACTGGTATATCATCAAGAAGTTCATTGGCACCTACTTCTTCTCCATCGCCCTGATCATCTCCATCGCCATCGTCTTCGATGTCAACGAGAACCTGGCAAAATTCACGCAGTACCACGCCCCCTTGCGGGCGATCGTCTTCGATTATTACGCGAACTTCGTACCTTATTTTGCCAACCTCTTCAGTGCCCTCTTCGTCTTCATCGCCGTCATCTTCTTCACCTCGAAGCTGGCCGGCAACTCGGAGATCATCGCCATGCTCGCTACCGGTATTTCCTTCAAGCGACTCCTTCGGCCTTACATGATCTCCTGCACCCTCATCGCCCTCCTCTCCTTCTATCTCTCAGCTTTCGTCATTCCTCACGGCACAGTGATCCGCCAGAATTTCGAATCGCTGTATAAGAACAGTAAGAAGAACACGGCGGCAGAAAATGTGCAGCTACAGGTGGCACCGGGCGTCATCGCTTATATCCAGCATTACGATGATACCCAGAAGAAAGGCTATGGCTTCTGTCTGGACAAGTTCGAGGATAAGAAACTCGTCAGTCACATGACAGCCATGGAGATCCAGTATGACACCATCTCCGACTCGAAATTCCACTGGAAAGCCTCCAACTGGAAGATCCGCAGCCTCCGCGGCCTCCGCGAGACGATCACCACGGGCATGGAGAAAGACACCACGGTGATGATGGAGCCAACGGATCTCGTCTACAGTAAAGGTCAGCAGGAGACCTTCACGCTGCCACAGCTCAGCGACTATATCGCGAAGCAGCAGCACCGAGGGTCACAGAATGTGGTGCAGTATCAGGTGGAGTATCACAAGCGTATCGCTTCCTCCTTCGCCTCTTTCATCCTCACCATCATCGGCGCCTCCCTGTCATCACGTAAACGCAAGGGCGGCATGGGCATGTACCTCGGCATCGGTCTGGCCCTGAGCTTTATCTACATCCTCCTGCAGACCATCTCGGCGACCTTCGCCATCAATGCCGGCGCGCCGCCGATCCTCGCCGCCTGGGCTCCGAACATCCTTTATGCTTTCATTGCCTGGGGATGTTACCGGAAAGCGCCGAGATAAAACGCAGCCATCCGACCTGACGGTCGGCGGGCCGCCACAAGGGACGGCCCCTGCAACTTCGCTGATCAGGCAATGAACCACCCATTAAAAAAATTGTAACAATGAAATTTGAAGAATTAGATTTATCCGATAGCGTCCTTGACGCACTCTACGACATGCACTTCGATGAGTGTACCCCCGTCCAGGAGAAATGTATCCCTCCTATCCTTGAAGGTCATGACGTTCTCGGTGTGGCACAGACCGGTACCGGCAAGACGGCCGCCTATCTGCTGCCTATCCTCAGCCGCCTCGATGAAGGCGACTATCCCGACAAGGCCATCAACTGCGTCATTATGAGTCCTACCCGTGAGCTGGCCCAGCAGATCGACCAGGCCATGCAAGGCTTTGCCTATTATCTCGACGGCGTCAGCTCCGTCGCTGTCTATGGCGGCAACGACGGCAACCGCTATGATCAGGAGGTGAAGAGTCTCTCCCTCGGTGCCGATGTAGTCATCGCCACTCCCGGCCGTCTCATCAGTCATATCTCCATGGGAAATGTCGATATGAGTAAGGTGAGCTTCTTCGTTCTTGATGAGGCCGACCGTATGCTCGACATGGGTTTCTCTGAGGATATCATGAAGATCGCCTCGAAACTCCCTGCAACCTGTCAGACGATTATGTTCTCCGCTACCATGCCGAAGAAGATCGAGGATCTCGCCAAGACCCTGCTGAAGAATCCCGTGGAGATAAAACTCGCCGTGAGCAAGCCCGCTGAGAAGATCAAGCAGAGTGCCTATATCTGTTATGAGACCCAGAAAATGGCGATCATCAAGGATATTTTCAAGGCCGGAGATCTCAAGCGTGTCATCATCTTCTGTGGCAGTAAGATGAAGGTCAAGCAGGTAGCCGGCAGTCTGCAGCGCCAGCACATCAACTGCGGTGAGATGCACTCCGACCTTGACCAGGCCGAGCGTGACGATATGATGTTCAAGTTCAAGAGCGGTCAGTATGATGTCCTTGTGGCTACGGATATTGTCGCCCGTGGTATCGATATCGATGATATCGAGATGGTCATCAACTACGACGTGCCTCATGACGCTGAGGATTATGTCCATCGTATCGGTCGTACGGCCCGTGCGCAGCGAGACGGAAAAGCAATCACTTTCGTCAGTGAGGAGGATATGTTCTATTTCCAGCAGATTGAGAAGTTCCTGGAGAAAGAAGTCGAGAAGAACCCGTTGCCCGATGGCATGGAGGGTCCGGAATACAAGCCTTTGAAACGTCCTGCCAAGGGCCAGAAGACGAGTGCCAAGAGCCGTCGCCGTAAAGATCGTGACCAGAACAGTCATAAGGATAAGAAACAGCGTACGAAGAACAGCCAGCAAGGCGGTCAGCGCCAGCCCCGTCAGCAGCGTCCGGCACAGGATAATGGTGAGGGACAGCCGCAGCAGAGCGCTACGCCGAAGAATCAGGAGCAAGGTCAGCAGAGAGGCGGACAGCAAAATCGCCGGAACGGACAGCAGAATGACAACCAGCAGAATCAGAAGGGCAACCGTCAGCGTGGTGGTCAGCAGGAACAGCAGAACAGTCAGCAGCCCCAGCAAGGCCGTCGCTGTAAACAGCGTTCAGCAAACCGCAATGGCCAGGAGCAGGAGACTGCAAACGTTCAGGAGCGTACGCCGAAGAGCAACACGAAGAATGCTGCCGCCAACGGCCAGCAGCGCCACAAGCGCCGTCGTGGCAATGTGGAGGGTAACTACCACAAGCGGCAGAAAGAACAGCAGAGTTCAACGAAGACTACAAAATATAATATCCCCGAGCCCAAGCGTCAGGAGAGCGGTATCAAGAAGTTCTTCCGTAAGGTCTTCGGCTTCGGCAAGAAATAATGTCGCCGTTTCGTCATTCCTTATACATAAAATTGCAACAAGAAGAAAGTATCTTTGCAAGTGTAAAAAGGACTTGTACTACTTCTTTAAATTGCAATAGTTTATGTAATCTTTTTTTGAAAAACGGCTATTCGGGAGAATAGCCGCTTTTTCTAATACACAAACATAAAATATGAAACACAAGAATTTCCTTTATCATCTCATCGCTTGTCTCGTGGTTTTCGTATGGGGCGGTACCTTCGTCAACAGTAAGGTACTTATTCTCCATGGCATGACTCCCGAGGAAATCTTCATGGTAAGATTCCTTATCGCATACATCGCTATCTGGACCGTCTCTCCCCACCGGCTATGGGCGGACAACTGGCACGATGAGGGACGAATGCTGCTGCTCGGTATCACAGGCGGCTCGCTGTATTTCGTATCGGAGAACTGGGCCGTAAGCATCAGCTATGTCAACAACGTGTCGTTCATCGTCTGTACGGCACCACTCATCACCACCTTACTGGCCATTGCCTTTCTGAAGGATGTGAAGGCGACACCATCGCTTATCCTCGGTTCCCTACTGGCGCTGGCAGGTGTGGCTATCGTCATCTTCAACGGGCATTTCGTGTTGAAACTGAATCCCGTCGGTGACCTGCTGGCCCTCAACGCCGCCTTCTGCTGGGCCATATACAGTCTGCTGATGAAGAATGTCACGGGACGTTACGGGGCCGTGTTCATCACACGGAAAGTATTCTTCTATGGTCTCGTGACAATGATCCCCTTCTTCGCCGTCCATCCTTGGCAGTTCCCGTTGAGCGGCTTCCTCCATCCCGTGATTGCAGGAAACCTCATCTTCCTCGGTTTCATCGCTTCCTTCCTATGTTTCTTCCTCTGGAGTTGGGTGAACAAGAAGATCGGCGCCCTGAAAGCCTCCAATTACATCTATCTGAACCCGATCACGACCGTCGTCGTCAGTGCCATCGTCCTCAGTGAACCGATGACGACGCTCGCCTTCATTGGCTCCGCCATGATCCTCGCTGGTGTGTATCTGGCGAATAAATAAAAGCCTCACATAGATTCTGTTGTAGGTGGCCGCCATGTTGCGGCCACGCAAGGTAAATGGTTTTTCGTAGGAACATGATTTATAATGCGGGTGCGTGGCCGCAACAT
>JAQXXT010000078.1 GCA_029226205.1 Prevotellaceae bacterium | reverse complement strand
CCGCCTCGACGCTTACGAATAGTAGGGTGCGGCCCTTGTGGCCGTCCTGCCCCACCGATGGCCTGCCGTCCGGTGCTTGCGCTTTGCAAGCGCAAGGAGGCGCAGGATCAGCCCAAAAGACATTCTCACAAAAAAAAAACTACATATATATGAAAACTAAAATTATTACATTACTCTTCTGCGGACTGACCGTCTGTGCTTACAGCCAGAACACAACATTCCAACAACGGGCAAAAAAGCTCTGCAACGAAATGACCCTTGAGGAGAAAACATCTCTCATGATGGACAACTCCCCGGCCATTCCACGTCTCGGCATCCCCGCCTTCCAGTGGTGGAACGAGGCCTTGCATGGTGTAGCCCGTAACGGCCTCGCCACGGTCTTTCCGCAGACCATCGGTATGGCAGCATCCTTTGACCCCGCCTTACTGCAACAAGTCTATACAGCAGTGAGCGATGAGGCCCGTGCCAAGGCCGAGAAGTCCCGACAGGAAGGATCGTTCAAACGTTATCAGGGACTGTCGTTCTGGACTCCGAACATCAATATCTTCCGTGACCCACGCTGGGGACGGGGACAGGAGACTTACGGTGAAGATCCTTATCTGACCAGTCAGATGGGCCTGGCTGTCGTCCGTGGTCTGCAAGGTCCCGAGGATGCTCCTTACCGCAAGCTCCTCGCCTGTGCCAAGCATTTTGCCGTTCACAGCGGCCCCGAGAACTTGCGCCATCAGATGGATATCGAGGATCTCCCGCCCCGGGATCTCTGGGAGACCTATCTCCCTGCTTTCAAGACCCTCGTAGAACAAGGGCATGTGGCAGAGGTGATGTGTGCCTATCAGCGTTTTGAAGGACAGCCCTGCTGTGGTAATAATCGACTGCTGCAACAGATTTTGCGCGATGAATGGCATTTCAAAGGCCTCGTCGTCAGTGATTGCGGCGCCATCGGTGACTTCTGGCGCCCGGGGCGACATGGCTACGCCCCTGATGCCGCCACAGCCTCGGCGAAGGCCGTGAGTACGGGCACTGACGTGGAGTGCGGCAGCAACTACAAGCATCTTGGCGAGGCAGTGAAGGCCGGCCTTATCCCCGAAGCAAAGGTGGACAGCAGTGTTGTCCGCCTCCTCACGGCCCGCTTCTCCTTAGGAGATATCGACACGACAGCACAAGTGTCTTGGCGACAGATTCCCTTCTCCACCGTCGACAGTCGTGGACACCGTGAGCTTGCCCTGCAGATGGCCCGTGAGACCATTGTTCTCTTACAAAACAAAAAGAATATCCTTCCCCTCAATCCTCAGCAGCAGTTCCTCGTCGTCGGGGCTAATGCCACCGACTCCACGATGCAATGGGGTAACTACAACGGGATACCCTCGCATACCACGACGATACTGCAAGGAATTCAATCCCTCGCTCCACAGACGGTCTTCATCGGAGGTTGTGGTCTCGTGAAAGATTCCGCATCCTGGGAGGCTATCGGTCAAGAAGCCCGGCATGCAGATGCCATCATCTTCGTCGGTGGCCTCTCTCCTCGTCTCGAAGGCGAAGAGATGAAAGTCAACGCACCGGGATTCAATGGCGGTGACCGTACGACCATCGAACTCCCCGAGGCTCAGCGTGCCGCCATCCGCCGCCTCACCGCCATGGGGAAACCCGTCATCCTCGTCAACTGCTCCGGCAGTGCCGTAGGTCTCGTTCCCGAGAGTAAACACTGTGCTGCCATCCTCCAGGCCTGGTATCCCGGTGAGGAAGGAGGACGTGCTGTCTCAGAGATTCTCTTTGGGAAGGTCAATCCCTCCGGAAAACTCCCCGTGACATTCTATCGTGATGACCGTCAGTTGCCCCCTTTCACCGATTATCACATGAAGGGCCGCACCTACCGCTACTTCAAAGGAAAGCCTCTCTTCGCCTTCGGCCACGGGCTGAGCTACACGATGTTCCGTCTCAGTAAACCCGAATACAAAGACCGTAATATCCGGATGATGGTGAGCAATACAGGCAAGTGCGCAGGTACAGAGGTCATCCAAGTCTACGTGAAACGCACCGCCGACACCGACGGTCCTATCAAGAGTCTGAAAGCCTTCCGCCGTGTCACCCTGCAGTCCGGAGAGACCCAGACCGTCACCATCCCCCTCAGTGACGATGCCTTCACCTCTTGGGATCCACAGTCGAATACCATGCGCCCGATGCCCGGACCCTATAAGTTCTTCGTAGGAACGTCGAGTGACAACGTTTTCCCGTTGTCGGTACATGATTGATCAAATACATACGAAAAATCCCGGGTGCTTCAGCAGCAGCCGGGATTTTCATACTCACTAAATCAACAAAAACTAATTAAAATCTTTTTCTATGACCTTTGTTCTACCTAACAATCATTTATACCAAAACACAAACTACAAACTAACAATACATCTAAAAACCTAAAACCTAAATCTTAAAACCATTTGTCGTCCTGTGCAATCTCTTTTCATTACCTTAATAGAACTGTACCTATGTAGGTCACAATCTTTTTCCTTTTCACTAACGCCTACTGAAGTTTCAGAGGCATTGGCTATCTATGACGCGATTGTCATATCTTTTTGTTTTCTGTTGCAAAGGTACGACAAGAATCTCATACCTCAAGCAAAAAAATACTGATTTTTGCATTTTTAGAAAGGCAAACGTTTGCACAACATGTGCAAACGTTTACGCACGCTCACTGCTCTCACGGGTGCGGAGAATCATCGGAACAACCTCCCGATAGACTTTCTGATCACCGTTGATGGCACGCATAAGCAATTCCCCGGCCTTCAGTCCCTGTACACGGGCCTGGTCCATGATCGCCGAGAGTCGTGGAGTAACAAAGGCCGCACTGTCACCATCCGTGAATCCAATGATGGCCACATCATCGGGTATACGAAGTCCACATGCCTTGATGGCGTCAAAGGCGGCATAGGTGATGATATCATTGAAGGCTAGTATGGCATCGGGCCGATGCTCACTCTTCAGGAGTTTGATGGTGTTGTTTCGGGCCGTGTCGAAATCGATCTTATCACAACATACGAGATTCCTATCAATGGGAATACGGTTATCCCGCAGGGCCTCGAGATAGCCATGCTTACGTCGCGTGACCATATTCAACGTGTTCGGTCCTCCGATGAAGGCGATACGGCGGGCGCCCTCATCGATGAGATGCTGCACGGCTTCCTGGGCGGCGACATCCCCATTGCCAACGACCTGGGAGAAGTCATCCTCCATACACGTACGGGCAAAGAAGACGAGGGGGATGCCCATCTCCCGAAGGTGTTCGAAGGGCGTATAGTCGACGGTAT
This sequence comes from Prevotellaceae bacterium, assembly GCA_029226205.1. GTDB lineage: Bacteria > Bacteroidota > Bacteroidia > Bacteroidales > Bacteroidaceae > Prevotella. The sequence continues at coordinate 4,453 of JAQXXT010000078.1, read as the reverse complement.
CCTGGGCCAGACAACAGATGACGCCCTCGACATGCATATCAATGAAGTTGTCGATGGCCTTCGACTCCCGCAGATAGCTCTCATGGCTGTTGGCACTGAGCACGGAATAACCGAGGTTCTGACAGTAGTCCTCGATACCGTCGAGGACGGCAGCGAAATAATGGGTCACGAGATTCGGTACGATGACTCCGATGATATGTGGTGCTTCCTTGCGCAAACTCTGCGCAAAGGGATTCGGACGATAGTTGAGTTCCTTGGCAAGGGCCTGCACACGGGCCTTGAGCTCGTCACCGACCTCATGACTGTTGCGCAGGGCACGCGACACCGTGGCGATACTCACGCCAAGGCGTTCCGCCAAGTCCTTCAACGATGTTCGTTTCCGTGGTTGTTTCTCTTGCATTTTAGTTTTGTTGTTTATACACCGTAGGGCGCGGCCCTTGGGGCCGTCCTAAATACACCGTAGGATGTTAGGACGGCCCCAAGGGCCGCCCCTACGAGTGGATTCCTGTCAACGCCGCGCCGATGGCGGTACAGAACTCACTGTATTTGGGAATATGGAAGCGTACGTTATAGAGCTTCTCCATGGAATGGTAGACCTCCTGACACTGGGGCAGCAGCGTGAGGTTGCCGATCATGACGAAGTCCCGGATTCCCGTACCATTACTGCTGAGGATCGTCGCCGACCCGATAGCCTGGAGCACCATGTGAATAAGTCCGATGGCGATGTCCTCCCGGCAGGCATTGGCCTTCGCGTTACTGAAGAGCGATGCCGTGGCCGTCATCGGCAGACCGGGCAGCGGTTTGGCACTGATATCTCCGATGAGGAGGTTGATATTCGTCACGTCACCCTTCATGGCCAGTCCGACAATCGTCTTGATATCATCCGTCTGCAGGATGATACGCGCCAGACCGGCGAGGGTGCCGCCTCCGATACCGATGCCCCCGATATGATGGATGTCATCACCATCACAGTATACGAGACTCGTACCCGTTCCCATGGAGACGACGATCATCCGCCGGAGCTGTGACTCATAACGGGCGCCGAGGCCGTCGGCGAGGAACTCCTCAGCCTTCGTCGTCGGCAGTCCGTAGATCGGCTCATTGATATAGGCGGCGCCGACTCCCGTGAGGACGACATGGTCGACTTCCGGCAGGGCGATGTTGTTGTCGTGGAGATATTTCCCGAAGGCACCATAGAGGGAGGTCACGGGATCCGTGGCACGGATACGAAATGGCGAGAGGACTTTCCCGTCGCGGTTGATACCGACGATCTTTGTTGTGGAGATGCCCACATCAATACCGATAACGATATGCTGGGACTGATCTGCATTCATGATTCTGCGTTATTTTAAGTTTCTTACTCAGGATCAGGCCTGTCCTTCCGTGAAACGGCGGACAAACTCATCCTCGGAGATGATTGGTATATTCAGTTGATGGGCTTTCTGGTTCTTGCTCGACGTCGAGGTGACATCATTATTAATAAGGTAAGAGGTGGACTTCGACACACTTCCCGTACACTTCCCGCCCTGCGACTCGATATAAGCCTTCAGCGCGTTGCGGTTCTTATAATGGTGGACGTCACCCGTGATGACGAAGGTGAGACCCTGACAGAGGGCTCCCTGCGGCTCCCCACTCTCCTGTTTGATGGCACCATAGCCACCGAGGACTTCCACGAGGCGCTCCACCATGCCGTAGTTGTCGGGATCGGAGAACCAACGGACGACGGCGGCGCTCTTCTCGGGACCGATGCCCGGGATCGTGGCGAAGACGCCCTCATGCCCTTCGAGGCCGTCGAACTGCAGCTGCGGGACCTGCTCTTCGGAGCGTCCGGCAGCAATCGCGATGAGTGTCTCAAGGGGATATTGGGCCAGGAGACGCTTACAGACATCCTGACCGACGAGAGGGATATTCAACGCGTAGAGGAAGCGGCGTGCTTCAGCCTCCGTACGACTCTTCTCAACGGCACGCTGGATATTCAGCGCGCTCTTCTGTCCGAAGCCGTCCATGGCCGCCATCTCCTGACGGTAGCTGCCAAGACGATAGAAGTCGGCATATTCACGGATCCAGCCACGGTTGACGAAACGGGCGATGGTCTGCTCACTGATACCGTCGATATTCATGCCGGCCTTCGAGACGAAGCGCGTGAACTTGCGCAACTGCTTCGCCGGACAGGCGGGATTGGTACAATGGAGGGTCTTCGTGCCACTGACGGCACTCGTCACGACTTTCGTCGGAGCTCCACAGACGGGACAGACGGCAGGGATCTCAAGATCGCCGACAGCATGTGTGACGGCGACGACCTTCGGAATGATCTTGTTGGCCTTGATGACCTTCATCTCCGTTCCCTTACCGCCGATACCGAGGCGCTCACACTCGGAGATATTACACAGAGAGGCACGCTTCACCACCGTTCCCTCGAGGTCGACGGGCTTGAAGACGGCCACAGGAGAGATCGTCGAGGCGGCACAACTCCACTCGATATGATCGAGGGTCGTCGGCGCCTGCTCGTCGGCCCATTTGAAGGCGTAACCGGCACGCGTGGCGTGATGTCCCGTCACAGAGCCCGTGAGCGAATAGGCATAGTCGTCGTAAGCCAATACGAGGCCGTCTACGGGATAGGGATTGAGGTCCTTGGCTTTCCGCCCTTCCTTGCCTCCCGTGACACGCAGCGTCCAGCGGTCGATGGCCTCCTGGAGATGGTCGACGGTAGGATCAGTGATCAGCTCATGTTCCACGGGCGTCATCCCATTCTCTTTGATGAAGTCCATACGGGCACCCCACGACGGGATATCCTCGTCGACATGTACGAGGGTGAAGGGGATCCACTGCAGATGGCGCTGCCGGACCTCATCGATATCCTTCAATGTCAGTGACCCACTGGCGAGGTTACGGGGATTGGCATAGTCCTCGTCACTCTCCAGAAGGAACTGTTCAAAATCAGCATAGGAGATGACACACTCGCCACGGATGACGATATGTCCCTTCGACGGGATCGTCTGGGGTATACCTCCGATAGCGGCAGCGAGATGGGTGATGTTCGTACCGATATGCCCGTCACCACGTGTGACAACCTTCGTCAGACGTCCGTCATCGAACGTCACGACGAGCGTCAGGCCATCGAGTTTCCACGACAGCCATACCGGACGGCCCTCAGCCCATTTGGCGAGATCCGTCACCTGCTTCGTCTTCGCCAGGGAGAGGGCAGGAAACTCATGGGCCTCCTTCTGTCCCACGACGCTATCTGCCGACACATGATGCGTCGGAGAGTCCTCAAGGATGACACCCGTCTCCGCCTCCAGCCGCTTCAGCCGGTCGAAGAGAGCATCCCACTCAAAGTCGGTCATGAGTTCCCCACGTCCATTATAATAGGCGTCGGCAGCACGGTTGAGTTGGTCAACCATCTGCCGCATCTCGTTCATCTTCTCGTTTGCCATATCTGATTTTCAAATAAACGTTTGCAAAAATACAAAAAAATGCGTATCTTTGCAACAGTAATCAGAAAAAACAACGAGAATAAGACAGATTCATAAAACAGAATAATAAAACAATGAGAATAGATATTATCACCGTATTGCCGGAAATGATTGAGGGCTTCCTCAATGAGAGCATCCTCGCACGGGCACAAAAGAAGGGACTCGTGGAGATCAAACTCCATAACCTCCGTGACTATACCCTCGACAAATGGCGCCGTGTCGACGACTACCCCTATGGCGGCAGTGCAGGAATGGTCATGCAGTGTGAGCCCATCGACCGCTGCATCTCTGCCCTGAAGGCTGAGCGGGACTATGACGAGGTCATCTATGTCTCGCCCGACGGTGAACAGTTTGACCAACATGTCGCCAACGACCTCAGTCTGAAAGGAAATATCATCATCCTCTGCGGACATTATAAAGGTATTGACCAGCGTGTCCGGGATCATCTCATCACGCGCGAGATCTCTGTCGGCGATTATGTCCTCACGGGCGGTGAGCTGCCTGCGGCCATCATCACCGATGCCGTCGTGCGCCTCATCCCGGGGAGCATCAGCGACGAACAGAGTGCGCTGAGCGACTGTTTTCAGGATGACCTTCTCGCCGCGCCGATCTATACCCGTCCCGCCGACTACAAAGGCTGGAAGGTTCCGGAGATTCTCCTCTCGGGCAACGAGGCCAAAATCCGCCAGTGGGAGCTCGACCAGGCCATCGAGCGCACGAAGCGCTTGCGTCCCGATCTGCTGAAAAAATAACCACCGTAGGGTGCGGCCCTTGTGGCTCGTCTGCCTCCGTAGGGTGCGGCCCTCGTGGCCGTCCTAATGGGTGCGGCCCTTGTGGCTCGTCCTAATGGGTGCGGCCCTCGTGGCTCGTCTGCCTCCGTAGGGTGCGGCCCTTGTGGCTCGTCTGCCTCCGTAGGGTGCGGCCCTTGTGGCCGTCCTAACGGCGCATCGTCGTAGGGTGCGGCCCTTGTGGCCGTCCTA
>JAQXXT010000077.1 GCA_029226205.1 Prevotellaceae bacterium | reverse complement strand
GTCAGACAGGAGGTGGGGCGCATCGTCCGCTTCGGCATCACGGGCACGACATGCTCGCTGATCCATTACGGCATCTACTGTCTCATCCTCCTCGTGGCCAACTACAACATCGCCTATACGGGGGGATATATCGGCGGACTGGTCGTCAACTATTTCCTCACGACCTATTTCACGTTCCGCAAGCGGCCGACGAAGGGGAACCTCGCGGGGTTCATCGGCAGCCACGCCCTGAACTATCTGTTGGAGATGGCTTTGTTGAACCTCTTCGTATGGATCGGGCTCAACGACTGGCTGGCACCGATCTGCGTGATGGTCATCGTCGTACCGATCAACTTTCTCATTCTGCAACTCGTATATACTTTTAGAAAAAAATGACGCAAAACTTCCTTTCCCGTTGCCGTCTTTTCTTCCGTCGGCCGTTCTTCTCCGACTACCGTACCGTTCTGGCCCTGTGGATGATCGTCGCCGTGGCCGGCATGTCACGGCTGCGCCACAACAATAATTTCCTCATCTTCAAATATGTCTACTGGCATGTCGTCGAGCGGGTCAACCTCTATATCCCCGATCCGGCGCATTATTTCGACACGAACCACTACGGACCGACCTTCGCGCTCCTCATCGCGCCGTTCGCCGTCATGCCGACATGGCTCGGCATGCTGCTGTGGAATGTCTTCCTCGTGCTCGGCCTGTGGCTCGCCGTCAGGCACAGCGGGATGAGGCGCCACCAGCAGATCTTCATCTTCTGGTTCTCCGCCCATGAGCTCCTCAATGCCGTCATGATGCAGCAGTTCAACATCGCCATCGCCGCCATCATCATCGCCGCCTTCTTCCTCATCGAGAAAGAGAAGGACGCGGGGGCCGCCTTCCTCATCGTCCTCGGCACCCTCGTGAAGCTCTATGGCATCGTCGGACTGGCGTTCTTCTTCTTCTCCAGGCACAAGGGCCGCTTCGTCCTCTCCCTCCTCTTCTGGACCGTCGTCCTCGTAGCGGCGCCGATGGTCATCAGCAGTCCCGACTATATCTTCTCCCAGTACCATGCCTGGCTGACGGCCCTCGTGGAGAAGAACGGGGAGAACCTCATGAGCATCAAACAGAATATCTCCGTCCTCGGAATGATCCGGCGGCTGACGGGCAACGGCAGTTACAGCGACCTGCTGATCCTCATCCCCGCCCTGCTCCTCTTCGCCGCCCCCTATCTGCGGTGGCGGCAGTGGAAGAGCCTGGCATTCCGGGAGACGCTCCTGGCATCGGTGTTGATGTTCACCGTCCTCTTCTCCACGGGCAGCGAGAACAGCACCTATATCATCGCCATCCCGGGCGTCGTCCTGTGGTATACGGCAGCGCCATGGAAGCGCGGACCGTGGGCCGTCGCCCTGATGACCTATGTCTTCATCTTCACCACCATGGCCCACAGCGACCTCATGTTCCATCCCCTCCGTGACGCCCTCATCCGTCCCTATGCCCTCAAAGCCCTCCCCGTCACCATCGTTTGGCTCAGACTATGCTGGGAAATGTTGACGAAAAACTATGTGAGGGGGAAAGAGGGGAAAGAAGATAGTCTTGAGAACTTAATCCTTCATGGAGTTGACTTTGGCACAAACCCCATAAAATGTCGTGCTACAGTGAGGACCATGATGAATGAAAGTATGAAAGCTGTACCGGATGTAGGATACTCATTTCTCGCTGCTAAACAGCATAGATAATTTTTTATCTACGTTGTTTAGAAAATTATCTCAATGAGATAGATTCAACAAATGGCTATGATAACTGTATCTAGGGTCTGAATGCTTTCTCCGTCAATTTCCCTACAACTTTCCATACACCCTCATGACCTGTTCCGCGACGCTGTCGTTCTCGAAGCGGCGGACAAACTGTCTGGAACGAGCGATGACCTGTTGGCGGTCGGGGCGTTCGATCATGGAGCGTATGGCATCGGCGAGGGCGGAGGGGTCGTCGGGGGAGACATAGAGGCTGTCGGGTCCACCGGCTTCCTCGAGACAGGAGCCTGTGGCGGCGACGACGGGGAGGCCGCACTGGATGGCTTCGATGATGGGTATGCCGAAACCCTCATAGCGTGACGGGTAGACGAAGCAGACGGCATGGTGGTAGAGTGTCGGGAGGTCACGGTTGCTCACGCCGCTGAGGATATGCAGCCGTTCCTCGAGACCATGCTGGAAGGCATAGCGCCGCACCTGTTCGGTATAGGCCGTCTGTCGCCCTACGAGGACGAGGTGGATATCCCGGGGCAGGAAGTCGAGGGCGGCGACGCTCTCCATGGCATTCTTCCGTTCCTCGATGGTCCCCACCTGGAGGATGTAACGGTCGCCGAGCCCCTTGAGGATGGCCGTGTCCTCCTGTCCTGCTGATGACGAGAAGCGGGAGGCGGCACTCTGGTAGATCACGGAGATCCGGTCTTCGGGGAAGTCGCTGAAGGCGAGGATGTCCCGTTTGGTACACTCGCTGATGGCGATGATCCGGCTGGCCTCCTGAATGGTCTTGAGGAATTTCCATTTGTAGATCTGCACGTCCCACCAGTGGTAGTATTCGGGATGTCGGAGGAAGATGAGGTCGTGGATCGTCACGACGGCGGGGATGCCGGCTCTGCGGATGCCGACGGGGAGCTCCCCCGAGAGACCGTGGAAGAGTTCGATGCCATCGGCCACGAGGTCGCTGACGATGCCGTGGCTGCGCCACAGAGCCCGCTGCAGACCGCCACGGGCATGGGCGGGATAGCGGAACGACACCTGCGGACGGCAGATGACCTGTGAGCGCAGGTCTTCCCGTCCCTCGTCGGGGGCATAGAGGACGAGCCGGTCCGTGGCATCGACGGCGGAGAGACTGTTGATGAGCGTGCGGCCATAACTGCCGAGACCTGTATTGTTGCGGACGATCCGCTTGGCATCATATCCGATCTTCATAAATGTTGATATTCGTTATTATGTATTGATTTTTTCCGGGGCACCGGATAATTTATATGGGTGACATGCCTCCATCAATGATCATCAATATCATCAGCGCTGAAAAGATATTCATTCATGGATGCCAAGGCATCGCGTCAATTTCCATCAATATAGGCAGATGGAGCGTCTCCATTAATGATCATTAATGAAACATTAATGGAGTCGATACTCGAGGCGAATATTGATGATCATTATTGATGAATATTGATGGAGCCATTCCAACACTTAATATCCGGGGCGCCTTTTTTCCTTGTGTGGCCGCAATAGGACGACACCTACATGGGATAGGGCTTCTCATGGTGCCGGAGATAGCGGGTCCAGAACTTCCTGCGGGCCTTGAGGGCAATCGCTACGGCCTCCTCCTCGTTGAAATGGCGCCGACGGGCATAATCGCGCACAAGGAGTTCGATGAACGGCTGCGGGCCCCACAGACGGGCGAAATTGGCGCAGCCACGGTGGATGTCGACGGCCCCGAAAAACATGCGGTTGATATCGACGATGGAGAAGACGACCTGTCCGTGGCTGTCGTTGTCCCAGAGGATATTGCCGGGTGAGAAGTCCTTATGGAGGATTCCCTCGTCGTGCATGTGTGCCGTGAAGGCGGCGAGGGCATGGGCCACGGGCTCATAGACCTCGGGTGCCGCCGTCCCCATCTCATAGAGCAGGTGGCGGTAGGGACACTGCAGCGTGATGAGCCAGCTCTCGCGCAGCAGTCCGCCGTGGCGGTCCTCGAGGTAGGCTACGGGCTCCGGCGTGTCGATGTGATGTTGTCGGAGAATCGTGGCATAGCGGCAGGCCCGCTGTCCCTTCGGCTTGCGCAGTCCCCAGGAATAGACGAAGATATTGAGGAACCGCGGCCGGTGGAACCGCTTGACGATGAGCTGTTCCCCATCGGGTGCCGTAAAGCGCTTGATGAGGTTCCGCTTGCCGCCATACACGTATTCCCCCTCCCGGTCCATCCGTGCGGGAAGGGCCAGGAGAAAATCCCGGTATTGCTGATAGCGCGTGCTGAGGAATTGCATTCTGATCATATTGTCTGCAAAAGTACTACATTTCTTTTTGGTAAACAAAATATCGGGACATTTTTTGTTGGGATGAATTTGTTGGGATGAATAAAAAGCGATACCTTTGCATGCGAATCAAATAGAATGGCTGAAAATGGGACGAATGGTGTATCTTTCCAGATGTTATCGGAATCTGACTTCCGCAGGAAACAAAGCGAAAACAGATAATGAAAAGACAATGGAACTCATGGGCTTCCGAAATATAGGATTGCCTCAAACGATGGGCAAAAACAAGGTATATATCTTCTTTTACGATTTGCTCAGTGTCTTGAAGGCAATTATTATGTTGCGTAGAGGAGACAAGCTGGTGTTGCAATACCCCGTGAAGAAATATTTCTCTTTTATTTGTTTCATGGCTCATCTCAAAGGGGCAAAGACGATGGCGTTAATTCATGATCTGGGGTCTTTCCGTAGAAAAAAGTTGACGGTCCGGAAGGAGATCCATCGTTTGTCGCATGCTGATTTCGTTATTGCTTCCAATGACAGGATGAAGTCTTGGTTAGAAAACCATGGCTTGACGACTCAGATGGGAGCATTAGGCTTGTTTGATTATCGTTCCCCCTCTACTCCTCAGCCCTATCAACATACGATAGGGCAACCCTATCATATCGTCTATGCCGGAAGTCTGGCCATGAGAAAGAATGCGTTTTTCTTGCAGACGCCTCCATACGTCAAAGGTTTTGAACTGCATATTTATGGAGATGGGGATAGAATGCCGGCACTGAAGCGAGAGAAGAATTTTATCTTTCATGGCTTCCAGCCTGCTGATAGGTTTATTACTTCTGTCGGCGGCGATTTTGGCCTCGTCTGGGATGGTGATAGCTTGGATGGCTGCACGGGGTCTTTTGGAGAATACCTAAAGGTAAATAGTCCGCACAAAGTATCTTTCTATCTGCGTGCCGGCTTGCCGGTTATTATCTGGAAAGAGGCTGCCCTAGCCCCTTTCATAGAGCAAGAAGGAATCGGTATCACCATATCCAGTATTCGTGAGCTCCCTCAGCGGTTGGCAAACATTAGCGCAGATGATTTCTCCTTGATGAGACAGCGTGTCTGTCGGGTAGCCCGTCAACTGTCTCAAGGTGCCTTCTTCCAAAAAGCCATCGAAGAGGCTTTGAGGAATATGGAGTGAAACGGAGATCAAGTTTCCCCGGAAATTAAAATTCGCCACCGAAGTCTTTCCGGTATCTTCTGCTTTTGAGATGAAGGGCGATGAGCAACTTTGAGAGGAGGGCTTTTCGTCTCCAATGAGCAGAAATTTGTGGCCGTTTGCCGTGGAATGTTGTCATGTCGAGGTATTTGAAATATTCCTCTTTGTAAGGATTCATACAGTCTTCATCCCAGGGCTTCCTTGATCCTGTGAAGTGGATGATCTTCGGATTTTTACAGGCATCGTCGACCTCCCCGAGTAGTTCCTTGCGTATTTTACGTTTTCTGCGCAGAAATCCGTCTTGGAGATTCCAACATAAAGGAAGATGCATCCATTTGTCATGAAGCACCCCGTTAAGAATGTCCTGATCCACAAAGACAAGATGGGGATGCGATTCCAGATAGGCTATAAATTGTTTGGAGAGCTGGTGATGACGCCAATAGTCTAAAGAGATGACCATGACTCCGGAATTGAAATATCCGTCATGGCGGGAGTAGCCCAACCGCTGGTAACAGTCTTCTTTTCCGCTCCACATATCTTCAACAGCCGCAACGGCATTGTCGCTAAGAGGGCTTTCAACGAGGGGCTTGATACTGCCTTTGACGATGAGATCGCAATCCAGATATAACACCCGATGTATGTCTGAAGGAAGGATATCAGCTAAGAAGAGCCGGTAATTAGCAGCCATGGAGATATGGCTGTTATGATATTCGGGGAATCGGTCTGTTTGTCTCGTATCCAGTTGATGTATGAACAGTTCATGATGATACTGCCCGGAGACAAGAAGTTTCAGACTTTCTATAGTGGAAGTTGTAAGTTGAGATGTAATGACGTGAACAGCGAAATGGAGTTCACGGTTATGATAAAATAAGGAGACAAGCATGGCCGAGGCATGCTCAATATACTTATCGTCAATGTTGATCGCTATGTGATAAACCATTTGAGAGATGTTTTTTTATTTGTTACCTTATCGTTATGCTTTAGTTTTTCTGAATTTTGTTTTGATGCAGACTCCTTTTATAGCCCTTGCTAAAATGGGCTGTGAACTTGGCCAGAGAAATTTCTCCCGATTGAAAACCGGTATTATTATACTTATCATCAAACTTTTTTAAGAGTTTTAAAATCACAAGATCTCGTTCCATTTCTTTATAACCTGCTCCACGTTAAAGGGAGAGAGATTATCCAAACCACGAAGCGCCATATCTTTTCGTAATGCGCTGTCTGTCATCAACTTCTTGAGGGAGGCTACATACTGTGCGTTATCTCTCTCCTCAATGATATACCCGTCTTCTCCATTGTGGATAATGTCGTGTACTGCTCCGAAGGTATTAAAGGCGATAGGCACGACACCAAATTGTTTACTTTCCAATATTGTTAATGGAAGGCCCTCGCAGATAGATGACATCAGAAAAACAGAAGCCTTTTTGTAATAAGGCACGGGATATGTCCGTCCGAGGAACGTGACATTAGGTATATTGTTTTCTTTAGCCCACTGTTCATAAGCCGGTACGCTTGGAGTGTTGTCATCCCCAATGACATAGAGATGCCAGTCTTTCAGCACTTCGTCCTTCAGGGCCTCTTTCCATAAATCGAGTGCGAGATGAATGCGTTTCTGGCGCTCATCCAGTCTAGAGACAATAAGGGCAATTTTTTCTTTTCCCTCTAAATGCAGATCCCCCGCGACATCTGGTGGAAAAGGCAGCATGTTTGGAATGACGCTAATTTTTTTTGACTGAGTAGCGGTTGCAGCAGCCTTCTTTAAAAAAGGCTGGATATAAGCAGGTGACAACACTACGATCCGGTCTGCTTGTCTGAAGGTCCGGAAATAGCGTTTCTTCAGGTTCATGCGTGACTGCCACCGGAATATTGGGAAGAGAAGGTCCTTCAACTGATATCTCAGTCGTCCAAATCCGTGATGGTTGGCGATCTTTGAGGCGATCTGCTGTCGATCCAACTTCTCCCAACCAGGCTGAAAGTGATGGGCAAAGATCAGTTTACAATTAGTCGCTTCCTTCACCCGAGCAAAAATCTTCATCTCACGGAAATAGCCTTGAATAACGATGGTATCTACCTGATGTTTTTTGACTATCTCTATTGCTTTTTCCGTAGCCTTCTGATAATCCCGGGACAGACGATAAATGAAGTCGAAACTATCGTACGTTCCCTTAAAATCTATCTGATAAGCGGCAATCGTCCGAATGCCATAGCGCTGCTTCAATTCCCGCGCCGTTACGATGGTGGTATGTTCTGTTCCGCCCCTTTCACAGACGGGTTGGTAACGGGTGTAAAACATGACGGTCTTCATAAGCCTCTTTTTTATTTGAAAAGACAATGAAATAAGTGTGAGCATTTAGCCAACACATAATAGTAAGCAGGTAGATTCCATCTGTCTATTACTTCTTGTTTAACGGAATCATTAGCATATCTTCCTTTTTCATAGCAGATGCGGTAAGCGAAACGTTTACATTTTAAAAACGACGCATAGAAGGAGAGATACCCCTTCTTCCTCAAGAAAGTCATTACCTTATGGTCTTCCAAGTCTGCTTGGCCGCTCAGTGTAGCCTTGGACGTACACGTCTCATCACCTCGCCGGAAATAGTTGAGCGGCTCAGAGACGACCGCTACGTTCCCTTGACTGGCTATCTCCAACCAGAAGATCCAGTCGCCACATTCTTTATATTGCATGAAAATCTTATCGGCCTTCAAGGCTGCCTGCTTGGAAAATATGCAGGAACTGGCATTGTAGATTCGGTTGCCAACGGTTAGGTATTTCTTTATGAAATGCACACCCTCCCAATGTTCATCTTTTTTGAACATTCGCTGAGCAATATATTTCTTCTCGCCCTTCTGGTTGACGACCTGTGAGCGTACGAAAGCCAATACGCAATGATTCTTGACATATGTATCGACCAGTCGCTCGAGCATTGTTGGGGCACAGTAGTCATCGCTTTCCGCAATCCAAATGATCTCTCCTTTGGCAAGAGAGAAGCCACGCTGCCATTGGATGAAAGGAGAGCCACTGTTGGTATCATTGATGATAATCTGTGATATCTTAGGATGTTCAGCATATTTCTTGATAAGTTTCGGGCTCGAGTCTGTAGAATGGTCATCCAAGATGATTACTTCATAATGAGGATAGCTCTGATTAAGGATACTATCTATACGCTTTTTTAAGAAAGCTGCGTGATTATAGTTAGGAACGATAATGCTCACCAAGGGCTGTTGCATATTTCCAATTTATCAATGAAAGTATTTTTTTGTGTGATAGTATAGGGGAGAAATCATTTTATCTTTTCTCAACCACTTTCCCGTGTACAATGGTAAAGCGGCGGTCGAACTCCTCCTTCGTCCGCTTCCAGCGGTTATGGGTCCAGAGATAATAGGCGGGCTCACGGCGGATGGTTGCCTCAAGATGCCGGAAGAAGCGGCGCGTGATCTCGTTCTCGGGAAGTGTAACGGCATCATCGGCGAGGAGCCGGTATGTACAGGTGTAATAGCCGCGGTGCGGACGGCTCATCTCTACATAGACCACCTTGTTGTGCATTTTCCGCATAATCTTCTCGCCACCAGTGAAGACGGGTGTCTCGGGATGATTGAGGAAGGGTAGCCACAGATGGATATTCTCCCATTTCGGCCCCTGGTCGGAGATATAACCGAAGATGTTGGGGATACCACGGCGGCGGTAGTCAATGAGATAGCGAAGGATATCCTTCTTCGGGATAGCCACGGCATGGCGCTCACGGGAGCGGATGCGGCGGAAGAGATCATCGAAAGCCTTGTTGCGCAACGGGTGATAGATCATTCCCGTCACACAGTTGTCGGGGAGTTCAATACCTACGCAGGAGAGCCACTCCCAGTTGCAGTAATGTCCAAGGATGGCGGCGACATTCTGTCCTTTCGTCAGACTGTCCGCGACAAGGTCGTTGTTGACGATGGTGAAGCGGCGGCGCAGTTCCTCCTCGCTGATGCTGAGGAGTTTGATGGTCTCGAAGAAATAGTCGCAGAACCAATGGTAGAATCTTTTCTCAATGACCTTGATCTCCCGGAGGTCCTTCTCGGGGAAGGAGGAGACGAGGTTACGGCGCACGATGCCCCGCCGGTATCTGATCACGTCCTTGACAAAGAAGCATTCAATGTCGGCGAGCAGATACAGTACCCGGAGGGGCAGCAGACTGATGAGATAAAAGAAATAATATACCACAGTTTCTAATATTCTATTGTTTATCCCCATCTTCCTTGCGTGGCCGCAATAGGACGGCCACCTACAATGGGATCAATGAATTATATTTCCTGCATGTCGTGCAGGCGCTTGTAGACGCCGTTGAGCTTCACGAGCTCGTCATGGGTGCCACGCTCGACGATGCAGCCCTCATGGAGGACACAGATCTCGTCGGCATTCTTGATGGTGGAGAGACGGTGGGCCACGGCGACGGTGGTGCGCGTCTTCATGAGTTTCTCCAGGGCGTCCTGCACGAGGCGCTCACTCTCCGTATCGAGGGCCGATGTCGCCTCGTCGAGGATGAGGATCGGCGGATTCTTCAGGATGGCACGGGCGATGCTCACGCGCTGGCGCTGACCACCGGAGAGGCGGCCGCCACGGTCGCCGATATTCGTGTCGAAGCCTTTCTCCGTCGCCATGATGAAGTTGTAGGCATTGGCGATCTTCGCGGCGCGGATGACATCCTCCTTCGTGGCCTTGTCGTTGCCGAAGGTGATGTTATTATAAAAGGTGTCGTTGAAGAGGATAGCCTCTTGGTTGACATTGCCGATGAGGGAGCGGAGGTCATGGATGCCGAGGTCCTTGACATTGACACCGTCGATGAGCACCTCACCCTCCTGCACGTCATAATAGCGGGGAATGAGGTCGACGAGCGTCGACTTGCCGCTGCCGCTCTGGCCTACCAGTGCCACCGTCTTTCCTTTCGGAATGACTAGGTTGATGTCACGCAGCACGTATTTCAGCTCGCCTTCCTTCTCGTCGGTATAGGCGAAGGAGACATGACGGAACTCGATCTGATGCTCGAAAGAGGAGATATGTACGGGATTCGGCTTCTCCTGAATCTCGATCTCCGCCTTCAGGATCTTGTCGATGCGCTCCATGGAGGCGAGGCCCTTGGGGATGTTGTAGCTGGCCTTGGAGAATTCCTTCAACGGGTTGATGATACTGTAGAGCATCACGAGATAGTAGATGAAGATCGGACCGTCGAGGGCGGAGTAGTTGAGCACGAGGATACCACCGACCCAGAGTACGACGATGATCATGATCGTACCGAGGAACTCACTCATCGGGTGTGCCATCTGCTGACGGATATTCACCTTCATGATGAGGTTACGGTAGCCGCTGTTCGTCTTGTCGAAGCGGTCGTTCATCTTCTCCTCAGCGCAGAAGGCCTTGATGATGCGCAGGCCGCCGAGCGTCTCCTCCACCTGACTCATCGTGTCGCTCCACAACTTCTGCGCGTCGAGGCTCGAGGCTTTCAGCATCCTGCCGATGCGCCCCATGAGAGAACCGAATATCGGCACGAAGAGGATGGTGAAGAGCGTCAGCTGCCAGGAGATCAGAAGAAGGGTACCGAAATAGATCAGGATGAGGATGGGATTCTTGAAGAGCATGTCGAGACTCGACATGATGCTGTTCTCCACCTCACCGACATCGCCGCTCATGCGGGCGATGATATCGCCTTTGCGCTCCTCACTGAAGAAACTCAGCGACAGCGACGTGATCTTCTTATACAGTTGGTTGCGGATATCGCGGACGACACCCGTGCGGATGGGGATGATGAACGCGGAAGAAAGGAAATAGGCACCCGTCTTCAGAAAGGTCATAAAGGCCAGGAAGAGACCGATGACGAGGAGTGTCGTCGTGGCACTCGTTTCGATGATCATCTCCTGGACGTAATACGACATATTGTTCTGCAGCACTTCCTTGCTCAGCGACCACGGCTCGAGCACCGTGGCCCGCAGACCGCCGTCTACCTGAAAAAGGATCTGCAGGATCGGTATCAGGGCGGCAAACGAGAAGATATTCAGGAATGCCGACAGGATATTGAAGATGATGGACAGTACCAGATACTTCTTGTAGGGTGGTACAAAGCGCCGTAAAACCTTTAAAAATTCTTTCATACCTCTTCACCGAATAATGTTGCTGACGTGGACCCCGTGATTCTTACCTTTACAAAGTCACCGATGTGGTGGTTGCCCTTGTCGATGACCACGGCCTTGTTCTGTTCCGTACGGCCCATGAGCTGCTGACGGGAGCGCTTGCTGAAACCCTCGATGAGGATGACAAACTCCTTGCCCTCATCCTTCTTGTTCACTTCTGCGCTGATGGCCGTCTGCAGATGGATGAGCTCGTTGAGGCGGCGGATCTTCACGTCCTCGGGGACATTGTCGGGGAGGTGCTTGGCGGCATAGGTGCCGGGGCGCTCACTGTATTTGAACATGAAGGCGCTGTCGTAGCCCACCGTGCGGACGAGGTCGAGGGTCTGCTGGTGATCCTCCTCCGTCTCGTCGTGATAGCCTACGAAGATGTCCGTCGTCAGACCGCAGCCGGGGATGATGCGGCGGATGGCGTCGACCTTGGCGAGATACTGCTCGCGCGTATACTTGCGGTTCATGAGCTTCAGGATCTTGTCGCTGCCGCTCTGCGCGGGGAAATGGATATGGTTGCAGAGATTGGGCTCCTCGGCGATGGCGTGAAGGATGTCCTCACTCATATCCTCGGGGTTCGAGGTGGTGAAGCGAACGCGCATGTCGGGCACGAGGCGGGCGACCTTACGGAGGAGCTCGGCGAAGGACGTGCCGTTCTCCGGCCGCTGACCGTTGGGCAGCAGACCGTAGCTGTTGACATTCTGTCCGAGGAGCGTGACCTCCTTATAGCCTCTGTCGTGGAGGTCCTGTACTTCCTTGAGAATACTCTCCACGTCACGCGAGCGCTCACGGCCGCGGGTATAGGGCACGATGCAGTAATGGCAGAAATTGTTGCAACCACGCATGATCGATACGAAGCCGCTGACATGGCTGCCGCCGATGCGCTGCGGCACGACATTGCGGTAGGTCTCCGTCGTCGACAGTTCGGTGTTGACGGCGTTATGGCCGAGCTCACACTGCGCGATCATCTCCGGCAGGTCGAGATAAGCGTCGGGGCCACAGACGAGATTGGCATAATGATTTTGGATGAGGTCGTCCTTTACGCGCTCAGCCATACAGCCGAGGACACCGAGGATGAGCTTGCGGCCCTTCTTCTGTTCGGCGTGGAGGGTGTCGAGACGGTGGTAGATCTTGTTCTCCGCGTTCTCACGAACGCTGCAGGTGTTGAGGAAGACAGCGTCGGCGTCATCCTCGTTGTCGCAGATGTCGTAACCGGCCATCTTCATCACGGAGGCCACGACCTCACTGTCGGCGACATTCATCTGGCAGCCGTAAGTCTCGATGTATAATTTCTTAGTCATGCGTTTTGATCTTTTTCGTTGTTAATAAAAGGATGCCGTAGACGGGAATGGCGGTAAGGAAACCGGCAATGGCGTCAATGGCATAATGGGCCTGGATATATACTGTCGCCAGGCAGAGACAGAGGTAGAAAGGCAGCGCCACGAGAACGACACGCTTGTTATGCAGACGGAGCAGGAGGAGCATGCAGAGGGTGCTGATGCTCACGTGGCTGCTCGGGAAGGCTGCCGTGGGCCGTTCTCCCGCTGCCTTGGCATCTTCCACGAGGTGGTAGAAGAGTCCGTCTTTCCATCCCGGCATGTCCAGGCAGTCGTTGTGACTGTTGAAATAGTTGCCGAGGTCGGGGAAGATTCCCTGTGCGATCTGGTCCGTTCCTATGGCATCATAATAATAGGTGGGACCTACGACGGGGAAGAAAATGAACACGACATAATAGAGGAAGAACCCCGCGAGGATGATGAATCCCACGCGGTGGAACTCCTCATGCCGGAAGATCATGTAGACGGCCACGGTGAAGACGATCAGCGGGTAATACATGAAGTATCCGCAGTCGAGCAGCTCACTGATGATGGCCGACGGGAAGTTCTTCGCGAAGACGAGGGCCGGCTGGAACCCGAAGAGCGACTGTTCCCATGAGGCCACGAGATAGTCGAAACTCGGAAACATCCGGTTCAGCTCATACGTGTCCGAATACCACCAGGCGAGGGCCAGCAGGGAACAGATGACGCGCATGGCATAGGTGAAGCGACAGGGGATCATGCGGTAGACGAGCCACAGGGCGAGGGTCGTGAAGAGGATGTTCAGGCGACCCATGATCATTGCCCGCGGGTTCACCACCTTCGTCCAGCAGAAGAGCATGATGCAGAAGGTGAAAGCCATGTAGGCGATGGTGAGCCATTCGATGGCGATGAGCCCTTTCTTCGGTTGCGGGTTGATTCTGAAGATATCAAGGATCCGTCTCATAGCCATCCTGCCTCCTTATACCAGCTGATGGCCTTGTGGACCCCCTCACGGAGCAACACCTGCGGCTTGTAGCCGAGTTCGTCGATGGCGGGCCGGATGTCACAGCGCCAGTTGCGTTGCTTGAGAATGTTGTACTTGTCGTTGTTGAGCACCGTCATGCTTTTCGTCAACTGGCCTTTCAGCTCACCGCACCAGGTGATGAGGCGGAGCAGCCACAGCGGTGCCGTGATCCTGATCCACCAGGGCCGTCCGAGCTCGTCATGGATATAGTCGCTGAAGGCGCTGCTCTGGTATACCTCCCCGTCGGAGAGGAAATAGCGGCTGCCCGTCTGTCCGTGGTCAAGGGCGAGGAAGACGGCCTGGACGACATCGGTGACATAGACGAAGGTGATGTCCTGACGCTTGAAGCCGACAGCGAAGTCGGTATGTTCCTTGATGGATTTCGCCATCATGAAATAGTCTTTCTCCCGGGGTCCGTAGACGCCCGTGGGACGGAGGATGACGTAGGGGAACCGGTCAGCCTCACCCTTCGCCTTCAGCTCGGCGGCGGTAGCGTCGAGCCATTGTTCGGCGGCGAGCTTGCTGCGGCCGTAGGCCGTGTTCGGCTGTGGCGTGTCGGTAGGCTCGATCTCCTGGTAAGGCTGCTGCTCACGGATAGCCCCGAAGATGCTCAGCGAACTCATGTAGACGAAACGCTTCATGGGCATGCCCAGTCTGAGCAGGGCCGTGACGAGATGCTTCGTGCCCTCGGTGTTGACCTTGAAGAAGTCTTGGGCATGTAGACATTTCGTCACGCCGGCAGCATGGACAACATAGTCGAAATGATGTCCGCGCAGCTGTTCCTCCAGCCGCTCCTCCGAGGAGAGGTCGAGGGATATGAAATGGATGCGCTTGTCCTGCAGGTAGCGGTGGGAGCTCGTCGGCCTCACGGCAGCCCACGTCTCCAGTCCCCTCCGCAGAGCTTCCTCGACGATAAAGGAGCCGATGAAGCCGGAAGCGCCGGTAATCAATATGTTCATTACGGTGTAAAATTCGAATTCCGCTTGCAAAGATACTTGTTTTCCGTGTGATGAGCAAATTTCTTGTGAAAATATTGTAAAAAATAAGGCTATGTGGAAAATATTTTGTTTCTTTGCTTTTAGAAACCAAAATATACTGCTATGGGAAAAGGAAAGAAAGGCGGAAAGCGCATGAACAAGAAGCAGCTTACCGAGCAGTTGGAGCAGTTCTTCTCCACGCAGCCCGGCAAGACATTCTCCTTCAAGGAGATTTTCCGCAGCCTCAAGCTCAACACCCATCCTCTGAAGATGCTGGCGATAGATATCATGGAGGAGATGGCATGGGACGATTATCTCGTGCGCGTCTCCGACAACAGTTATAAACTCAATACCGAGGGACAGGTCTTCGAGGGTACCTTTATCCGCAAGACCAACGGCAAGAACTCCATCATGCCCGATGAGGGTGACAAGCCCGTGTTCTGCTCGGAGCGTAACTCCCTCTTCGCCCTCAACGGCGACCATGTGAAGGCATCGCTCATGGCCCGTCGCAGCCACCATATCCGTGAGGCGCAGGTCATCGAGATCATCAGCCATGCCAAGGACCAGTTCGTCGGCCGCCTGCGTGTCGACAAGGACATGGCGTTCCTCATCACACCGGAGAATACCTTCGCCACCGATATCCTCATCCCGAAACGGAAGCTGAAAGGCGGCAAGACCGACGACAAGGCCGTGGTGAAGATCACGCAGTGGCCCGATGCCGAACATAAGAACCTCGTCGGTGAGGTCGTCGACGTCCTCGGCAAGAGTGGTGACAACGACGTGGAGATGAACACCATCCTCGCGCAGTACGGCCTGCCCTATGTCTACCCGAAGAAGGTGGAGGAGGCCGCCGACAAGATCACCGGTGAGATCACGAAGGAGGATGAGGCTGAGCGGGAGGACTTCCGAAACACGTGGACCTGTACCATCGACCCGAAGGACGCGAAGGACTTCGATGATGCCCTGTCGTTCAAGAAGCTCGGTGACGGTCTCTATGAGGTCGGCGTGCATATCGCTGACGTGTCACATTATGTGAAGGAGGGGGACATCATCGACAAGGAGGCCCAGAAGCGTGCCACCTCGGTCTATCTCGTAGACCGTACGATCCCGATGCTCCCCGAGCGTCTGTGCAACTTCGTCTGTTCCCTCCGTCCCGATGAGGACAAGCTGGCCTACAGCGTCATCTTCAACCTCGATGACCAGGCCAACGTGAAGGCATTCCGCATCGTTCATACTATCATCCGCTCCAACCGCCGCTTCTGTTATGAGGAGGCGCAGCAGCTCCTGGAAGATAATGGCGTCGTCGACGGCACGGGAGAGCCCGCTCCCCCTGCTCCCGCCGGAGGCTATAAGGGCCAGTATGCCGAGGAGATCATCTCCCTCGACCGCCTCGCCAAGCAGCTCCGCAAGCAGCGCTTCAAGAACGGCTCCGTGAAGTTTGACCGTGAGGAACTTCATTTCGATGTCGACGAGAAGGGCCATCCCACACGTTGCTATTTCAAGCGCTCGAAGGATGCCAACAAGCTCGTGGAGGAGTTCATGCTCCTGGCCAACAAGACCGTTGCCGAGA
This sequence comes from Prevotellaceae bacterium, assembly GCA_029226205.1. GTDB lineage: Bacteria > Bacteroidota > Bacteroidia > Bacteroidales > Bacteroidaceae > Prevotella. The sequence goes on along the minus strand of JAQXXT010000077.1, from coordinate 9,422 downwards.
GTGTCGGTAAGGTGAAGAAAGGCCGCAAGCCGAAGACGCTGCCCTATCGTATCCACGACAATCCTGATCCCCAGAAGCTCGAGACACTGCGACAGTTCGTCGTGAAGCTCGGCTATAAGTTCGGCTCCTCCTCTACGAAGGGTGCCACGGCACGCAGCCTGAACAAGCTCATGGATGAGTGCAGCAACAAGCCCGAGGGGAAGATGATCGAGACGGTCGCCCTGCGGGCGATGATGAAGGCGCGCTACAGCGTGCATAACATCGGACACTTCGGTCTGGCCTTCGACTATTATACCCATTTCACCTCACCGATCCGCCGTTATCCCGATACGATGGTCCATCGTCTGCTGACGAAATACCAGGCCGGTGGGCGCAGTGCCAACGAGAAGCATTACGAGACGCTCTGTGAGCACTGCTCCGACATGGAGCTCGTGGCGCAGAGTGCGGAGCGTGACTCTATCAAGTATAAGATGGTGGAGTTTATGGGTGACAAGGTCGGCAACAGCTATGATGCCCATATCAGCGGTATCACGAGTTACGGTATCTATGCTGAGATCGACGAGAACCACTGTGAGGGTATGGTGCCCATGCGGGACCTCGATGATGACTACTACGACTTCGATGAGCGTAACTTCTGTCTCGTCGGACGCCGCCGCCATCACCGCTATCAGCTCGGTGATCCTATCCGTATCAAGGTCGCCAAGGCAAACCTCGAGCGCAAGCAGCTCGACTTCACCATCGATGACGGCAATGCCAAGGGCATTGACAAGGTCGATGGTCAGACGAAGGAGACCGCAAAAGCTACGAAGGCCGCCAAGCCCCGCCGTACGAGAAAATCAAAGAAAAAATAATTAAACATTAAACACAAACGAATGGACAACAACAGAAAGAATCTTTCGGAATGTACGACGATCATCGTCGGTGACGAGGCAACGAGTGACGGATCACGCTATCTCTGCCGTTCCTCTGACTTCGACGCCATGATGGCCATCAACTATGAGTTTCACAAGGACACGAACTTCGGTCCCACGGAGTTCGTCGCCAAGGACAGTGCCTTCCGCTGCCCGCTGCCTCAGCAGGCACTGGGATATACCGGTCTCCCCGACTACCAGTTCCCCGGTGAGTGGGGCTCTGCCGGCTTCAACACCGCCGGTGTGGGCATGTCGAGTACGGAGACGATCTTCAGCAGTGCTGAGGCTTTGAAATACGACCCTTATGTCAAGGACGGTCTCGCTGAGAACTGTACCTATAATATTGTTCTCCCTTATATCCATACCGCCCGTGAGGGTGTGGAGCGCCTCGGTGGTCTCATTGAGAAATACGGCAGTGCCGAGGGCTTCGGCATCGGTTTCATTGATAACAAGGAGGTATGGTACCTCGAGAATGCCTGTGGTCACCGCTGGCTCGCCACACGTATCCCGCGTGATGAGTATTTCGTGACAGGTAACCAGAGCCGTTTCCGCGACTATGATCCCAACGACAAGGAGAACTTCCTCGCTGCCCCCGACCTCGTGGAGTTTGCTGAGAAGAATGGTCTCTACGATCCGAAGAAGGGCAAGTTTGACTTCCATACCGCCTACAGCCATGACGGCAAGGATGCCCAGGATGATACGACGTATAACTATCCGCGTGTATGGGGGTTGCAGGGTATCTTCTCACCGGCGATCAAGAATGACGTGACGAAGAACACGTTCCCCGTCTTCGCGAAGGCTGAGAAGCCGTTCACCCTTGATGCGCTGCGCCAGGCCTTCCGCTTCCATTATGACGGTACTGATCATGATCCTTACCTCCACAGCAATGGCAAGGAGCCCTATCGTCCTGTCTCCATCTTCCGTACCACACAGACGCATATCATCCAGGTTCGTAAGGATCTGCCGACAGCGATCGGACATATCACGTATGTCGCTCTTGGCATGGCTGACCTCGGCGTCTTCCTGCCCCTCTACCAGGGCGTCACCGATGTCCCCGAGGAGTATAAGACGGGTAACGGCCATTGTAGTGATGACAGTGCCTACTGGATCTTCCGTAAGGTCATGACGCTCGCCATGACGGACTATAACCGTTTCGCGCCGATCGTCAAGGAGACGTACCATAAGCTCGAGCAGGAGAATGACCAGCGCCAGAAGGAGTTTGAGGCTGACTATCTGAAGGTCTGCAAGGATCAGCCCGTGAAGGCGCAGGAGATGCTCCAGGCCTTCAGTGATGAGCTGCTCGTCCGTGCCCTCGTCGTCGCCGATGACCTCGCCAACGACCTCTTGACGCGCATGACGAAGAGCACCATGGAGGAATATCTGTTCCATGGGGCTTAATGCCTCACCCCCCAACCCCTCCCCAAAGGGGAGGGGAGTAAAATGCGAGACACGCCCTTCCTTCCCATCATTGTGGGAAAGAAGGGCGTATCTGTTGTGTACCTGTGCTTGTAAGAGCAAGAGGCATATTACTCCCCTCCCCTTTGGGGAGGGGCAGGGGGGTGAGGCTTCTATTTCACCGTAATAAGGTAGTAGTTCTTCTTACCTCTCTGTACGAGGAGGTACTTGCCATCGATGAGATCCTCTGCAGTGACGGGGCGGTCGAAGGCGGTGATCTTCTCCTTGTTGAGGCTCACACCATTACCCTTGACGAGCTTGCGCATCTCACTCTTGCTCGGGAAAATCTCCCAGCCATCCTGGCAGAAGAGGTCTACGGCAGGCTGACCGAGCTGGTCCTTGCCAACGGTATAGTGGGGCACGTCTTTGAAGACATCATTCAGCGTAGCCTCGTCGAGCTGCTTCAGACTGTCCTTCGTAGCTTTGCCGAAGAGGATGTTGCTGGCGGCGATGGCCATGTCGAGGTCCTCCTTGCTGTGGACGAGTGTCGTCACCTCTGCGGCGAGACGCTTCTGCAGCGTGCGGCGGCCCGGATCCTGCTCATGCTCGGCGATGAGACCGTCGATGGTCTCCTTGTCGAGGTCGGTGAAGATCTTGATATATCGTGCGGCATCGGCATCACTGACATTCAACCAGAACTGGTAGAAGGCATACGGTGTCGTGCGGTTACGGTCAAGCCATACATTACCGCTCTCCGTCTTACCGAACTTCTTACCGTCGGCCTTCGTGATGAGCGGACAGGTGAGGCAGAAAGCCTGGGCATCTGCACCGAGGGTACGGCGGATGAGCTCTGTACCCGTCGTCATGTTACCCCACTGGTCGTTGCCTCCCATCTGCAGGCGTACGCCCTTATGCTCGTAGAGATAGAGGAAGTCGTAGCCCTGGAGGAGCTGGTAGGTGAACTCCGTGAAGCTCAGACCATCACGGGCCGTACCGTTGAGGCGCTGCTGCACGCTCTCCTTGGCCATCATATAGTTGACGGTGATATGCTTGCCGATGTCACGGACGAAATCGAGGAAGCCATAGTCCTTCATCCAGTCATAGTTGTTCACGAGCTCCGCCTTGTTGGGCTCCGTGCCGTCGAAGTCAAGGAACTTGCTGACCTGTTTCTTGATGGCCTCCTGGTTATGGTAGAGGGTATCGGAATCGAGGAGGTTACGTTCCTGGCTCTTGCCGGAGGGATCACCGATCATACCGGTGGCGCCACCGACGAGCAGGAAGGGCTTATGGCCGCAACGCTGGAAATGACGGAGCATCATGATACCGCAGAGGTGACCGATGTGGAGGGAGTCGGCGGTCGGATCGGTGCCGAGGTAGGCCGATGTCATGTTCTTCAGAAGATACTCTTCTGTACCTGGCATGATCTGAGCAAGCATACCACGCCATTTCAATTCTTCTACAAAATTCTTTGCCATCTTATGATTGTTATAATGTTATGGGACGGGATCATAACCTGAGCCGCCCCAGGGATTGCATCTGAGGATACGCCAGATTGCCAGCGCGAGCCCTTTAATGGGCCCGTATTTCAAGAGCGCCTGCCGTGCGTATTCCGAGCACGTCGGCGTGAAGCGGCAGGAGGGAGGGGTGTAGGGGGTGATGAACTTCTGATAAAAAAGGATCGGAAGGACCAGGAGCCACGTGACGGCCCGTGAGAGGAGGTGGAGAAGGCGACGAAGCATGCTCATGGCTGACGGTGTGAGAAATGTTGCAGGATGGTCCTGACATGCTCCTCGACCGTCTGTGAGCCATGGAGCTTGTTGTCGAGCCAGATAAAGGCAAGGAGGGCCTTCTTCCCCTCGGGGACGACGAGGTCGCCTTTATGACGGCGGAAGGCATCACGGACCTGCCGTTTCACGCGGTTCCGCTTCACGGCACGCTTGAAACAGCGCTTGGGGACACTGATGAGCATCTCCACGGCGGGCTCTCCGGCCATGCGGTCCACGATACGGCAGACGCCACGAAGAGGGTAGGCGGCAAAACTCTTGCTGCCTGAAGAGAAGAGCTGCTCTATCGATTGTTTCAGATAGAGGCGCTCCTGCTTGCAAAGTCCTTCTTCTCGCATGTAATCATTCATTTAATTGATCCTTCCTAGGGGCACCCCTTGTGGGCGCCCTAAGCACTCCTTGTGGGCGCCCTAATTGCCACGAATCCTGGTTAGGACGGCCACAAGGGCCGCACCCTACGGTGGCAGACGAGCCACAAGGGCCGCACCTCTGCCTTCGTAGGGGCACCCCTTGTGGGCGCCCTAATTGCCACGAATCCTGGTTAGGGCGCCCACAAGGGCCGCACCCTACGAGGGGGTGTTATTTCCGTTGTCCTTTCAGGAAATCCTTCAGAGCCTCCGTCATACTCGGGAATTTCGGTGTCGGAGCCTGAAGATCGAGGCGCAGACCCAACTCCTTCACGGTCTTTGCCGTAGCGGGACCGAAGGCACCGATCTTGATATCCCCCTGCTCGAGGTCCGGGAAGTTCTTCTTGAATGCCTTCACGCCCGTAGGACTGAAGAAAACGAGCATGTCGAAATCGAAGGCCTTCTTCTCCTCATCGGTGAAGTCATTGCTGATGGTACGGTACATCACGCACTCACGGTGCTGCAGATGGTTCTCGTCGAGGAGCTTGCTGATGCGGTCGTCATGGACGTCACTCAGCGGCACGAGATATTTCTCTGCCTTATGCTTGGTCATCAGGGGTACGAGACCGTCAATCTTTCCTGTGTTACCGAAAAATACCTTACGCTTGCGGTACTGTACGTATTTCTGGATATAGAGAGCGATGGCCTCGATGACACAGAAGTATTTCATGTCCTCGGGAATTGTCACGCGCAACTCCTTGGCCAGCTTGAAATAGTTATCCACGGCATGGCGGGAGGTGAATACCACGGCGGTATAGTCCAACAGGTTCACATGCTGCTGACGAAAGTCCTTACTGCTCACACCTTCTACCTTGAAGAAAGGGCGAAAGACACAATCCACACCATACTGCTCCTTCATATCATAGTACGGAGACTTCTCACTGGTCGGTTTGGGCTGTGATACCAAGATCTTCTTAATCATCTTTGTCTAATATTGACTGAAACTTATACGTATAACTATCTTAAAAACTTATCTTTAAATAATTGCTCATAGTCATCAAAACACCCCACAGAGCTATCAATGGCATGATTTCAAGGGCACAAAAGTACAAAATTATTTGCAGAAAAGCCCCTCTTTTTTCGAAAAAGATCATATAGGTCTTGTAAAAGGCCAATATTTTGAACAGAATGACCACTGCGGAGGTATAGACGACGGCCGCGGAGATGCTCAGGTCGAAATAGGCCAGGAGCATGATCATCGGGAAGAGGCACACGCCCTCCATGGCACAGAGGAAGAGGAAGACGCGGTTCCACTCCGTATTCTTCTTCTGTTCGAAGAACACCCAGTCCACGAGGGCATAGGCTCCGCCCTTGAGCAGGAAATAGCCCACCATGGCGAGGGTATAGAGTCCGATGACGCCATAGGTGCTGATGGTATAGGTATCGCCGAATACCGTCTGTGACCAGAAGAAATAGGTCAGTGCCGTCATCAGACAAGTCTGCAGTACGAGGAAGAACTGGAACCGCACCTCCGTGAAGGTCTCCGTAATCTCCGTCGTGGCGCCGATCTGCGACGTGCGGAAAAAGTTGTGGATTTGCCGCATGATGAAGTTGCGGGAGTTGGCGAAAGCGATGAGGGCGAAGCAGAAACAGGCGATGAGAAGTCCCGTGAGGAGGTTGTCTGAAGCCACGGTATAGGGCACGGGATCTCCGGCGACACCCTGGCGTCCTCCCGGCAGCTCGGGATGGAAGAGGCTGTCGTTGGAGAAGAAACTCTCCTTATAGTATTTCGGTAGGGAGATATTGTAGATGCTCTCGCCTTTGTCCTGACCCGGCAGATGGAGGGTGTCCGGCTCATGGCTCCAGGCCACCGGTGACGGCTTGATATGAGCCTGGATCATCGAGTCCTGCTGCTCCGGCGTGGCACCGGCGGGGAGCCAGCTCAACACCTCGTGGGGCGTGAGCTGGTGGCCCTGACGAGATGAAGGGGCAGAATGTGATGTACTCTTCTGCCCCTCCTCCCTGAACGTTGTCGTCGATATGGAATCGTTTGTCATCATTTAAAGATTAAAAGCCTGACGCAGACGGTCTACCTGGTCGAGCTTCTCCCAAGTGAAGAGCTCTACCTTGATCTTCTTCGTCTCGTGGTAACGGGAGGTGAAGGTCTTCTCCACCACCTCGTTCTTGCGGCCCATGTGACCATAGGCTGCCGTCTCGAGATACATCGGCTGGCGCAGGTTCAACTTGCGCTCGATGGCCTTCGGACGGAAGTCGAAGAGCGTCTTGATCTTTGCGGCAATCTCTCCGTCGGTCATGTTCACATGACTGCGGCCATAGGTATTGACATAGACGCTGACGGGCTCAGCGACACCGATAGCGTAGGCGAGCTGTACGAGGACCTCGTCGGCAATGCCTGCTGCCACCATGTTCTTCGCCACATAACGGGCGGCATAGGCGGCACTACGGTCTACCTTTGAAGAGTCCTTGCCTGAGAAGGCACCACCACCATGGGCGCCCTTGCCTCCATAGGTGTCGACGATGATCTTACGGCCTGTGAGACCAGTGTCACCATGGGGACCGCCGATGACGAACTTACCCGTGGGGTTGACGAAATACTTGATATCATCATTGAAGAGGGCGAGGACCTTCTCACCGCACTGCGCCTTCACGCGAGGGATGAGGATATTGATGACATCCTCGCGGATGCGATCGAGCATCTCACGGTCGGCCTCGGCCTGACTCTTGCCGCCGACAGCCTTCACGAAGTCGTCATGCTGCGTACTGACCACGATGGTGTCAATACGCTGGGGGATATTGTCGTCACTATATTCGATGGTCACCTGACTCTTGGCATCGGGACGGAGGTATGTCATCTCCTTGCCTTCCTTACGGATGTCGGCGAGCGTGCGCATGATGAGCTGGGCGAGATCAAGGCTCACGGGCATGTAGTTCTCCGTCTCGTTCGTGGCGTAACCGAACATCATACCCTGGTCACCGGCCCCCTGGTTGTCGTCATCACCATTGTCGACACCACGGTTGATGTCGTCACTCTGCTCGTGGATGGCCGTGAGGATACCACAACTGTCACCGTCAAACTGATACTCGGCCTTCGTATAACCGATCTTCTTGATGGTGTTGCGGGCGATCGTCTGCAGGTCGATATAGGCGTTGGAGCGCACCTCTCCCATGATCACCACCTGTCCTGTGGTGCAGAAAGTCTCGATGGCGCAGCGGGCCTTACTATCGTAAGCCAGAAACTGGTCGAGGAGGGCGTCGGAAATCTGATCGGAGACTTTGTCGGGATGTCCCTCAGAGACCGATTCAGAAGAAAAGAGATATGCCATATCGTTTCTTTTATTTTTTGTTTTGAATGAAAATATCGGGACGGCATTCGGCACCAGTCCCATTGAGTGTGCAAAGTTACGAAGATTTTATGACGTGACAAAGGAAGAGATAAAAAATTGACCAAAAAATTTGGTTGTTTCACGAAAAGACAGTATCTTTGCACATTGATACGTACATCGTGTCTCTTTTTGCATGGGGTTGTATGGACTTGACGGCAAGATGAGATGGTATGTAAGCATGCAGAGCCTCGTTGGCTAGCTCTCAAATCTGAGTGAACAAAAATTAATTGGCGAAAACAATTACGCTCTCGCTGCCTAACTGAAGTACAGTAGGTTACTGGCTTTATCGCATCACTAGGTGACGCGACGAGACATCGCTCCGAGGATGTTGTTCCGAATCTGAAGGTCAAGCGGTGCAGGTAAATCGGAAATAGTCTGCCGCGGCCTCGCACGGTAGGTGAAATTTTAGAGGATAAGGTGCCAGTTGGTTGTCCGGGTCTTGCTGACACTCGAAAATCAAAGCCGGAATAAGCATGTAGAAAGCGTATGGTCCCCTTGTGCGGACGCGGGTTCGAATCCCGCCAGCTCCACTTCCTGTTAGGAAGAAAACCATTTTGGTTTAATCTAAGAAGAAAACCGATAAAAACAAGATAAAAACCATTTAGGTCTTACCTTGTTTTTATCGGTTTTTTTCGTAGGGACATGATTTATCATGTTCCGCCAAATGCCACAAAAATCTATTGGTTTCTATTTTGTTTTTCTGGGTTTTCTTCCTCAAAAAACAATTCTGGCTTTCTTCCTCAAAAAAAGGCACAAAAAAAATCGGATGGAGATTCCGTCCGATTCGAAGGCTCGCACCCTCACGGTGCAATGCCTGTAAATCTTCGTGTGTGTTATCCTAAAACAATTACAACCTTTTACCTTTGAACTAACCTATAAATCTATGAAACAATCTTTACCTAATAACTAAAAACCTAATTCTAATACTACTAACCTAAACAATCTATTAACCTTTTGACGCTGCAAAGTTACGCAATGTGTCCGAACACACCAAACTTTTCGCATAAAATCTGCATTTTCTTAACTCTTTTTTCAAATACCGACACCTTTGAAAGGTTTGTTAGCACAGTAGGGACATGATTTATCATGTTCCGACAAAAAAATCACTGCTGCCTGAGGACAGGCAACAGTGATTTGAGAATGTTCGAGAGGAATGCTATTATTTTACTAACGATTTGATAATGCTTCCATTAGAGAGCTTAAGGATCTGGATGCCCTTGTGGCTGCTGCTGACAGGACGACCATCAATGCCATAGCGTGCTACGACTTTCAGCAGGCTGTTGTCCTTGGCCGTGATGTCACGGATAGCCGTGGCGACGAGGGAGACACTCACTTTGTTGGAGGCAGTGGAGGTAGTGGTCTCACCGTCGAGATCCTCGATGGACTTCACGTCGTAGGCGTAGAAGTCATAGTCACCGTCGAGGCCGTTAAAGGTGTAACTTGCAAGTTCAAGATAGAAGTGCAATCGGAGTTGAGGAATATATTGAAAAAATATATACCATAAAACACCGAGGGGACTGGGGGCGAGAAGCCCCCAAGATATCTTGTACTTGATATAGGTTAAGAAAACTGGCAATGACA